>CAYGKG010000083.1:0-14232 GCA_964350495.1 uncultured Alphaproteobacteria bacterium | reverse complement strand
AGCCTGCGCGGTGAATCAGGACATGGGCTGGGATATCGACAAGGTGAACGTCAACGGTGGTGCCATCGCGATCGGCCACCCGATTGGCGCCTCGGGCGCGCGGGTGTTGACCACCCTTCTATACGAAATGCAAAAGCGCGACGCCAAGAAGGGCCTCGCCACCCTGTGCATCGGCGGCGGCATGGGCATCGCGATGTGCGTCGAACGCGACTAGGCTAAGCTGGTCCTCCAACCCAGGAGGATCGAATGTCCAGAGTCGCGATCGTTACCGGCGGCACCCGTGGGATCGGCCGGGAAATTTCTGAATCGCTCGCGCGCGCCGGCTACCGCGTCGCGGCCAATTTCGCCCATAACGCCGCAACGGCAGAAGCGTTCAACCGCGAAACGGGCATTGCGGTCTACCAGTGGGACGTATGCGACTTTGCGGCCTGCGCCGACAACGTCGGGCGCATTTCCAAGGACCTCGGGCCGGTCGAGGTGTTGGTCAACAATGCCGGCATCACCCGCGACTCGACGATGCACAAGATGGCGCTGGAGAACTGGCAGGCCGTCATCGACACCAACCTGACGTCGTGCTTCAACATGGCGCGCTGTGTCATCGAATCGATGCGCGATCGCGGCTTCGGCCGGATCGTTAACATCGGTTCGATCAACGGGCAGGCCGGACAGTACGGCCAGGTGAACTACGCCGCCGCCAAATCGGGCATCCACGGTTTCACCAAGGCGTTGGCGCAGGAAGGCGCGGCCAAGGGCGTCACGGTCAACGCCGTCGCCCCGGGTTATGTCGATACCGACATGGTGCGTTCGGTGCCGCCCCAGGTGCTGGAAAAAATCATCGCCGGCATTCCCGTCGGCCGCCTGGGCCGCGCCGCCGACATCGCCCGCGCGGTGCTGTTCCTGGCCGCCGACGATGCCGACTTCATCACCGGCGCGACCCTATCGGTGAATGGCGGCCAGCATATGTATTAGAAGTCTGCCAAGCCGCGTCATCGGCTCGGACCTTCCGTGAGTCGCGGTATCGTCGGCGGGCGGAAAACCCGAATGCGACGCGTGGAACATCACTTGATGATGACCTTGCCGGGCAGGGAGAGATCGCCGGACGCGATGTCATGCACGCCGGTGACGCATAGGAGCGGCGCGGCGCCGGTTTCGTTTACCTGCAACTCTGCGGTTACCGCATCGAAGGATACGTCCGCGGCGTCGGCGACCGGGACGGTGATCCGCGCCGTACGGCCGTCCAGAATGGGGCTCATGCCCGGGCTGTCGAGGGCGATCGGCAGAAACGGCGCGGTTGTCGGTAGAAGATCCTGCCCGGGAGAGACGTCGCGGACTTTGAGCCCCGCACCGCATGCGGCATCTTCTACGAGAACGACCCAGTGGGAGTGCCAATCGGCGCCGTCATTGGCCGGATTGCCGTCCCGGTTTTCATCGAACAACGGCGTGTCATCGAAATCCGGGTGCGCTGTAATCGCAAGCGCGAGGATACCGGAGGCGCGATCGAAGCCGACCGTGCTCGGGTCCAGGCTGGTCGGCCAGACATAGGATTGGACCTTCGCGCCGGTGAGTTGACCGATCGCAACGGGCTTCACGCTTCCTGCGATTCCGGCCACTTCCATGGCGAAGGTCAGAAGCCGACCGTCGGTGGTGACTTCGGCGTGCGTAATGTCGAAGGCCGGGGCCTTGTTCGGATCAGCGGGGCTCGTGACGGGATGGGCCTGCGCGGCAGAGGCAAAACCGGCCGCGAGGACCAGAGCTAGGGTGAGGTGTTTCATGGGTGTCTCCTTATATAGTATCGACTCGATACCACATAGGAGATACACCAGCCAAAATCGGCTTGCAAGGAAAAGTATTTAGTCGATACTAATGACGATGCGCAAACCAGCCCCGATCCTCGTCGAGCGCCTTTCTCGTATTCTCCAGAACGACGCCCATGCGGGCGGTCTAAAGCCGACACAGTGGGAGGCTCTGCGTTATCTCGCGCGCGCCAATCGGTTTTCACGAAGCCCCGGCGCGCTCACGGCTTATCTTGGCATGACCAAGGGGACGGTCTCCCAGACGCTCCAAGCGCTTGGACGCAAAGGCTTGATCGAAAAGACAACGGTGGGCAGCGACCGCCGCAGCGTGAACCTCAGCCTGACTAAGGCTGGGCTAGCGCTCCTCGCCCACGATCCGATGCACGATCTCGAAACCGTCATTGGCTCACTACCGGCGGAGACGGATAGAACGCTTGGAATCGCGCTTGAGGGAATATTGAAGGCGATGCTGCTACGCCGCGGCGGTCGTCCCTTTGGCGCCTGCAAGAGGTGTGTCCACTTCAGGCGGCGGCACGATCGGGGCGCACCGCATTATTGCGACCTACTCGACGAACCGCTGTCGGTCGATGACATCGAAAAAATATGTGCCGAGCAGGAGGTCGCCGCCTAGAGCGGCGCAAGTCGAATGGGTGTGCCTTACCGTAACGCGATATCGTTGTCGCGCGGGACGAAGGACGGGCGGTCGGTGAAGCGGTCGTACCAGGCGGCGAGGTCGGGGCGGTCGTCGCGCCACTCCAGGTCCATGCCGTCGCGCGCGCGAATCTTGGTCAGGTACATCAGGCCGCAGGCGATCGAGATCAGACCGATGGTGAAGCCGTCGAACGCCGGGGCCTCGGCCTCCAAGGCGTCGAGGGCGCGGGCCACCGTCGCCATGTAGTTTTCCAGCGCCGCGGCGTAAACGAACTCACGCGGGCGTTTCAGCTCGTTCTGGCGCAGCACGAAGGTATCGAACATCGCGTCGCCCAGCGCGAGTTGGCGCAGCGCGGTCCAGCGCGCCGGACCGGTGGGCGGGAACAGCTTGGGGCCGTCGTGCAGCGAATCGAAGTACTCGTAGATCGCCGGGCCGCCGTAGAGCGCGCTACCGTCGTCCAAAATCAAGGTGGGGACCTTGCTGAGCGGGTTGGCGAGGACGTGCTCGATCTGGCGGGTATAGGGATCGGTGGCGATGCGCTCCAGCCGGTCGTAAACCCCGGTCTCGATCGCGACCACCTGAACCTTGTGCACGTAGTTTTTCAACGGCGTATAGAAGAGCTTCATGGCGCCGTTGTTACACCGGGTTGCGGCGCCGCGCCAGGGTCGTCGGCCTGTGCTAAAATCGGGTCATGCACCTCGACATCGTCGATCTAAAGCAATTCTACGACAGTCGGCTGGGCCGCATCGCGACGCGCGTCCTGCGCCGACGGGTGCGCGAACTGTGGCCCAGCGTCGCGGGGTTGCGGGTCGCCGGGATCGGTTACGCCACCCCCTTGCTGCGCCCCATGCTCGACGAGGCCGAGCGCGTGCTGGCCTTCATGCCGGCGGGGCAGGGCGTGCATCGCTGGCCGGCCGACGCCCCTAGCCGCGTCGCCTTGGCCGACGAAGCGGAACTGCCGCTGGGCGATTCCAGTGTCGACCGGGTGGTGCTGGCGCACACCCTGGAAAACACCGAACACCTGCGACCGATGTTGCGCGAGGTGTGGCGCGTGTTGGCGCCCGAGGGACGCATCCTGATCGTCGCGCCCAACCGGCGCGGGATCTGGGCGCGGCTGGAACGCACGCCCTTCGGCCACGGTCGCCCGTTCAGCCCGCCGCAGCTCAACCGGCTGCTGCGCGACACGATGTTTTCGCCGGGCGCGACCAAGGCGGCGCTGTACTTTCCGCCGAGCCAGCGCGGGCTGATGCTGCGCGCCGCGGGTCCGCTGGAACGGTTCGGCGAAAGCATCGGGGCGACCGCTGTCGCGGGCGCGCTGTTGGTCGAAGGCGGCAAACAGGTCTATGCGGCAACGCCGAGCGGCCGCCGCGTGCGGTTGCGCACGGTCAGAGCGGTCGCACGGCCCTTGCTGGCCAACCGCGGCGGGGCTGCCGCGCGGCTAGCGCCGGGAGAGCATGAATAGCGCTTGCTCGCCGAAGAAATTGGCAAAGCGCGAGGTGCTGCGAAACTGGGTGTCGCGCCCGGTGTGATTGAGAATGGCTTGGCGTTCGGTGCGCAGGTCGAGGTCGTCGCACAACTGGGTGAAGTCGCGGATCGTGCAGAGGTGGATATTTTCGGTGCTGTACCACGGGTCCGCCAGCAGCCGGGTGGTGGGCATCTGCCCATTGGCGATCAGGTTCCAGCGCACCCGCCAATAGCCGAAATTGGGAAAGGTTACGATCGCCCTGCGGCCGATGCGGACCAACTGCGCCAGCACCTCGCGCGGATTGCGGGTCGCCTGCAACGTGCGGCTTAACACGACATAATCGAACGCCGCGTCCGGGTAATCCTGGAGGTCGGTGTCGGCGTTGCCCTGGATCACCGACAGCCCGTGGCTGACGCAGGCGTTCACGCCGGTCTGGCTGATTTCGATGCCGCGGCCGTCGACGCCGCGTTCGCTGCTGAGGTAATGCAGCAGCGCCCCGTCGCCGCAGCCGATGTCGAGCACCCGCGCGCCAGGGTCGATCAAGTCGGCGATGAACAGCAGATCGCTGCGCAAGCCTGCGCGGGCGCGTTCGTCCGCCGCGCTCACGGCTTTTTCAAGCCGCGTTTGTCGGCCGCGCCGTTGAGAAACCCGACCAGCGTTTTGTGGAACTCGGGTTCGTCGAGCAAGAACGCGTCGTGACCCTTGTCGGTTTCAACCTCGACGAAGCTGACGTTGGCGGCTTCCGAATTCAGCGCCTTGACCACTTCGCGGCTGTCGGAGGTTGGGAACAGCCAATCCGAGGTGAACGAGATCGCGCAGAACCGCACCGGCGTCTTGTGAAAGGCGGCGGCAAGGCTGCCGCCGTGCTCGGCCGCCATGTCGAAGTAGTCCATCGCGCGGGTGATATAGAGATAGGAATTGGCATCGAAGCGGTCGACGAAGGTCATGCCCTGGTGACGCAGATAGCTTTCGACCTGGAAGTCCGCGTCGAAACCGAAGGTGATGCGCTCGCGGTCCTGCAGCTTGCGGCCGAACTTGCGGCGCAACGCGGCTTCGGACAGGTAAGTGATGTGGGCCGCCATCCGCGCCACCGCGAGGCCGGCGCGCGGCGTCGTGTTGTGCTCGTGGTAGGCGCCGCTGTGCCAGTCGCGGTCGGCCATGATCGCCTGGCGGCCGACTTCGTGGAACGCGATGTTCTGCGCGGAATGGCGCGATGCGGCGGCGATCGGTACGGCGGCAAAGACCCGCTCGGGATAGGCCGACGCCCACTGCAAGGCCTGCATGCCACCCATCGAGCCGCCGATGACGCAGAACAGTTGGTCGATCCCGAGATGGTCGAGCAAACGCGCCTGGGCCCGCACCATATCGCCGATCGTGATCACCGGAAACGCTAGGCCCCACGGTTTGCCCGTCGCCGGGTCGATTTCGCCGGGGCCGGTCGAGCCCATGCAGCCGCCCAGCACGTTGGTGCAGATGATGAAGTAGCGGTCGGTGTCGAGTGGGCGGCCCGGTCCGATCATGATGTCCCACCAGCCCGGTTTCCCGGTCATCGGGTGGTCGTTGGCGGCGTGCTGGTCGCCGGTCAGGGCGTGACAGACCAGAACGGCGTTGGACTTTTCGGCGTTGAGGACGCCATAGGTCTGATAGGCGACGCCAAATCGGGCGAGCTCGGTGCCGCTGTCCAGGCGCAAGGGTCCGGCGGCGCCCAATTCGACGAATTGGCCGCTAATGGCGCTTGGCGTTGCGCGCGGGACTTCCAAGGGATCGGCGACCGCCATGAATGAGCAAAACCAGATTGACCCGGGGATCGAATAACTTGGCTTAGGGACCGGATATGTCAATGTTTTCTTTGATTTTGGCCCCTCCGGCGCTTAAGACTATGCCGCCCCGGCGCGGTGGCCGAAGGGGTTTATCATGAGCAACGACACAACCGATCTCGACGCGCTCCGGCGCGAAATTGACGAAATCGACGCCCGATTGTTGGCGGCGATCGCGGCGCGGACCGATGTCGTGCGCCGGGTCGGCGCGGCCAAGGGCGGCGGCCCGATTCTGCGTCCCGGGCGCGAAGCCAAGGTCCTGCGGACCTTGCTGGCGGGCACGGAGACCGGCTTGCCGCAACCCGTCGTCGGGCGAATCTGGCGCGAGTTGATCGCCGCCTATTGCAGCCTGCAAGGGCCGCTGGAGGTCGCTGTCTGCGCCCCGGAAAAATCGGTCGGCTACTGGGATCTCGCGCGCGATCATTTCGGTTCGGCGACGCACATGTCCTTGCATAAATCCCCCACCGTCGTGCTTCGGGCGGTGTCCGAGGGGGCGGCGACCGTCGGCATTCTGCCCCAGCCGCACGACGGCGAACCCGATCCGTGGTGGCGCTACATGAGCGGCGGCGGCGACAACATGCCCCGCGTCATCGGGCGCTTGCCCTTCGTCGACAACCCCGGCGCGCGGTTCGAAGACCTGCAAGCGATGGTCGTCGGGTGCCTGCCCTACGACGAAAGCGGCGACGACCTGAGTTGGCTCGTGGTCAGCACCGGCGAACAAATCAGCCGGCGATCCTTGACCGACCATCTCAAGGAGGTCGGCCTCGGCGGCCGGGCGATTTCTTCCTTCTCCGAACGCGGCACCGGCGATGCCTATCTGTTCGAGGTTGACGGCTACGTCACCGCGGGCGACCCACGGCTTGCCGCGTTCGCCAAACGCGTCGGCACGGCGCGTCTATCGGCGGCCGGCTCCTACGCGCGGCCCTTTTCACGCACCTGACATGACCAATCCGCTCAGCCCTCGACCCCATGCCGGTGTCATGGACATCACGCCCTACCAGGGCGGCGCGGCCGACGCGCCGGGGGTCGACAACATTGTCAAACTGTCGTCGAACGAATCGCCGCTCGGGCCCAGCCCCAAGGCGATCGACGCGTTCAAGGCGGCGGCCGCGACGCTGCACCGTTACCCCGACGGCGAAGCACGCCTGCTGCGCGAAGCCATCGGCAGGCGGCATGGCTTGCCGGCCGGACAAATCGTCTGCGGCGCGGGCTCGGACGAACTGATTTCGCTGCTGATCGCCGCCTATGCCGGACCCGGCGAAGAGGTCCTCTACACCGAGCACGGCTTCTTGATGTACCGGATATCGGCGATGGCGGTGGGCGCCGTGCCGGTGGCCGCCCCCGAACGCGACTTGCGCGCCGATGTCGATGCGTTGCTGGCGCGGGTCACCTCGCGTACGCGGATCGTTTTCCTAGCCAACCCCAACAACCCGACCGGCAGCTACGTCACGGCGGCCGAACTGCAACGGTTGCGCGACGGTTTGCCGGGCGATGTGATTTTGGCGATCGACGCGGCCTACGCCGAGTATGTCGGCGCGTCCGACTACAGCGCCGGACAGGCGCTGGTGCATGCCCACGACAACGTCGTCATGCTGCGGACCTTTTCGAAGATCTACGGTCTGTCGGCGCTGCGGGTCGGCTGGTGTTACGCCGCGCCGGCAATTGCCGATGCGCTGAACCGCGTGCGTGGACCCTTCAACGTCAATGCCGCGGCGCAGGCGGCGGCGGTTGCGGCAATCGAAGACGCGGCGTTCGAAGCCCAGGCGCGCGCCCACAACGACCGATGGTTGCCCTGGCTCGCCCGCGAGCTGACGGCCTTGGGTCTGCCGACGGCGCCCAGTGTCGGAAACTTCTTGATTGCCGACTTCGGCGCCGCCGCACGGGCCGAGGCCGGGTTCGCGTTTCTGCGCGGGCGCGGCATCCTGGTGCGCCTGATCGCCGGCTACGGATTGCCAAAGCATCTCCGCCTTTCCGTCGGCCTTGCGGACGACAACGCGGCAGTCGTCGCCGCCCTGAAAGACTTCGTCGCGGCGAACCCGGCCTGATGACCGAGGCGCAGCGACCCTTCTCGCGGCTTGCCATTGTCGGCCTGGGCCTGATCGGTTCGTCGATCAGCCTCGCCGTGCGCGCCCACGGCGCTGCCGAAGCGGTGGTGGGATTCGATGCGGCAGCCGATATTCGCGCCCGGGCCCGCGCGTTGGATTTGGGCGAGATCGTCGACGACATCGCTGCCGCCGTGCGCGGCGCCGACCTTGTGATCTTGGCGGTGCCGGTAGGCGCGGTCGGCGCGGTTGCGGCGGAAATCGCGCCGCACCTTGCCGCCGGAACGACCGTCAGCGATACCGGTTCGGTCAAGGAATCGATCCTGCGCGACGTCGCGCCGCATTTGCCGCCCGGCGTGCATCTGGTCCCGTCGCACCCGGTCGCGGGCACGGAGTTCTCGGGCCCCGATGCGGGCTTTGCCGAATTGTTCGAAAAGCGCTGGTGCATTCTAACGCCGGCCACGGGCACCGATCCGGCGGCGGTCGAGCGGGTGGCGGCGCTGTGGCGCGCTTTCGGCAGCAAGACCGAAATCATGGACGCGGCCCACCATGACCGGGTGCTGGCGATCACCTCGCACCTGCCGCACCTGATTGCCTACAACATCGTGCGCACCGCCGACGATCTCGAGGCCGTGACCGAATCGGAAGTGTTCAAATATTCGGCGGGCGGTTTTCGCGACTTCACCCGGATCGCCGCCAGCGATCCGGTGATGTGGCGCGATATCTTTCTCAACAACAAAGACGCCGTGCTGGAAATGCTCGGCCGCTTTACCGAAGATCTTTCGGTCTTACAGCGCGCTATCCGCTGGGGCGATGCCGATACATTGGAAACCTTGTTCCGGCGTACCCGCGACATCCGTCGCGGCATCATCGCGGCGGGCCAGGACGAGCCCGAGCACCTGAAAAAAACGTAAGCCGTCTATTGTAGGTTCGGGATATCCAGCAGTTCGGGCACCGGCAACAGGTCGCCCAGCGCGATCGGGCCGACCGACAGGCGGCCGAACTGCGCGGTCACGGGGATGCGAATTCGGCCTGCCTCGGTGCGCTCGCCCAGCAGGTTGATCGACACCTTGGCCGCGGCGGCATCACGCGGGCGGATGATCTCGGCGGCCTGTAGCCGGTCGATGAAGTCCGACAGGCCGAGGAAGGTGGCCGTCATGGCCCCGAGCGGGCGCAGTTCTTCATCGAGCGAAAACGTCCCGGCGGCGTCGACCGTGAGGCCGCCCCAGTCGAGCCGGGTGTCGCGCATCTCCAGCGTGCCACCGCCCAGCCGCCAGGCGTCGAGCTGGCGCTCCAGCGGCCCCGTCGTCCAGGCACCCTTAAGGTCCGCCGCGGCCGTGATTCGGTCGATCGTGCCGCCCAGGCGTTGCAGCAGCGCTTGCCCGCTGGTGATGTCGATGGCGTCGAGCGCAAGCGACCCCTGGCCGTCGGGCGCCGCCGCTGCGTTGAGGGTCAACGTGCTGGCGGCGATTTCGTCGCGCACGCCGAGGATTCGCAAGACCGGCCGTTCGAACCGCGCCGTGACCGTGCGCGGCCAATTGGCGTCGTCGAGGTGCACCGTCATCGCCAAGCTGGCCGCGTTCATTTCGACGTTGCGCGAATTGCCGCGGGCCGAAAAGGTCAGGCCGTTGTCGGGTGCGTTGACGGTCATGGTGCGCGGCGACCAGACCCAGGCGCGGGCGCGAAACGCTTCGGCGCGCCACGAATAGGTTCGTTTATCGGTGCGCCCGACAACGGCCTGGTCGGCGGTCAGGGTGAAAGCGAGCGGAAAGCCGGTGATTTTCAAATCGTTGAGGACGACGAAATTGCCGGCTGCGCGCTGCTGCGCGGTCCATTCGACGATGCCGGTCTTGAGCCGTTCGGCGGCGTCGAACCAGAAAGCGGTATAGAGCCCGGCCGCGATCGCGGCGAAAACCGCGAGCGTCAGCGCCGCCCACAATTTGGTGCGGGCCGGCCGCCGGCTTTCGAAGGTGGCGTTGGCGTATTCAGCCATGCGGGGGGCGGATGCGTTGGCGGGCTTTCATCGGCCTAGTATATAGCGGGCGCGGGGCGGAGCGGCCACTGGGGCGCCGCGAGGGAGACCACGGTGCAGCAAGACGGCGACGGCGATATTTGGGTGTTCGGTTACGGTTCGCTGATGTGGAACCCGGGCTTTCCCCACGTCGATGCCGCCCCGGCGCATCTATACGGCTATCACCGTGCGTTTTGCCTCTATTCCGAACACTACCGGGGCACCCCGGACCGGCGCGGCCTGGTGCTTGGGTTGGATCGCGGCGGCTCGTGCGTCGGGCGCGCCTTCCGCGTCGCGGCGCCGGACGCCGACGCCGCGATGGACTATCTGATCAAGCGCGAAATGTTCGGCCACGCGGTGGATGTCTACGCGCTGAAGTGGCTGCCGGTGAGATTGGCGAGTTCTCGCGGTTCACATCCCTCCCCCTCCTTGAGGGAGAGGGCAGGGAGGGGGTCGCTGGAGAAGGCCCGGACTGACTCTCGCGCCGCCAACCCCCCTCTTCATCTCCCCCCTGCAAGCAAGGGGGAGAGACACTTATCGCGCGACGGTGCGGTCGTGCGCGCGGCCTGCTTCGTGGTCAACCCGGCGCACGATCATTACGCGGGAAAACTCAGCGCGGCACGGATCGCCGAGATCGTCGCCGGCGCATCGGGCCACAGCGGCAGCAACCGCGATTACCTCGCCAACACCATCGCGCATCTGGATGAATTGGGGATCGCCGACGGGCCGTTGCATGCGGTGCAGCGGTTGGTGGGCAGGGTGTAAAATGTGGTTTGACACTCTACGATCGGCATTTTACGCTTCTGAATGATCCGGAGTTTCCGGCACAAAGGCCTCAGGCAACTTTTCGCTGCGGGCAGGTCGCCGAAGGTGCAGCAGGATCTTCAGCAGCGGGCGTTGCGACGGCTTGATGCCATCGACGCGGCAGCGGCGCCGGAACAGCTCAACATTCCGGGGTTCGATTTTCGTTCGCTCCGGGGTAAGCCGAAGCGCTACACGGTCCATGTGAACGGGCCTTGGTGCATTACATTCGAATGGAGGGAGGGCGACGCCCTCGAAGTCGATCTTGAGCAGTATCACTAGGAGCGCGTCATGACGCGCAAAACTAACACGACGAGAGCAGCAGCGCGCCCGCCGACCCACCCCGGCGCGATCTTGCGCGAGGACGTTCTGCCTGCCCTAGACGTCACCGTTGCGGGGGCGGCGGACGACCTCGGGGTCTCGCGCCAAACGCTGCATCGCATTCTTTCGGAGAGCGGGCCGGTGACGCCAGCCATGGCGGTGCGGCTCGGCAAGTTCTGCGGCAATGACGCGGCCTTGTGGCTCGCCATGCAGGGGCGCTACGACCTGTGGCACGCCGAACGCGACCTGCGCGATGAGGTGCGGCGGATTCCAAAGCGCGCAGCGTGAAGTTCGGCGCCGCACATTTGGCGCTCGGTAGCGCCACAATTCCTCCCCCTCCTTGAGGGGGAGGGCAGGGAGGGGGTCGGTGGAGAAGGCCGGGAGTGACTCACGCGCAGCCAACGCCACCACGCCGGAACTGCTGCGCTGGTTTCAAAAATACAACGACAGGAAGGCCTACACCGACCAGGTTCGTCCTTTCGGCTTCATGTTGGCTGCTCAGGCCGACGCAGATGTATTGGGGCGAGAAACTAAACAGGGGCGGCTCAAGGTGCTCAAGCCTGTTGCGCCATTTGCCACGGATGAAGATGCGCTTGAGCCGTTCATGCAAACGGGTGGCGGGTCGGGGCGCAAGACGATACGCGCTAGTCGGAGAGGAAACAGAGCCCGTAAACACTTTGGGAGACAGATATGCACGCGGTCTTGCTCCAGGGGATCGACCTGCGGCCACGACGAAGTTGAGGATCCACTCGCCGCGCAGCGACCATCGCGCTTTGTTTCGCACACCCCTTCGCCAAGCACCCAAACCTGGACACCGCCACAGAACGTCGATCTACTGGATGACCGTTAGCGTCGACCGACACATCCCTGACCAGAAATGATCTTAAGGAAGTCCAAAAATATGGGGGTTCGTGGCAGGTACCAGTGCGTCAATGGACCGCTATCAGGGTTTCTCGCCCTGTTGCTGGCAGCCCTCTTTTTTACCCCAGCCGGCATGGCACACGGCGAGTTGATGGTCGATTTTCCTTTTTCGCCGGAACGCCCTCTTGCCTCAACGAGGCTTTTCGAAGAGCTAGAAACCAACTTCGACAAAGTCGACTTCGAGATTCGAAGCCCTAGCCATTTTGCGCAGGCTACTTACAGTCGGAGAACTGCAATCCGATTTGATGACGAAAACGTCTTCACACTCGCCGAAGTTGAGGAGCATTGTCGCGTCACCAAGTACTCAACCTCGTATGGGGACATAGAGTGCTCAGGCAGAAACCTTGGTCCGGTAGAGGAACACTGCAAGGCAAGATTCCACTCACCAAACTTAGCTGATATCGAGTGCTCACATTCTACACTGCGCGTCGTAGAGCACTTCTGTGATGCAACTTTCCACACCGGCCGCCACGCCAAAATTGGCTGTTGAGAGGGGTTCGCTCCTGGACTTCCGCCTGCCCGCGATAGCGCGGCGGCGCCTCCACCCCTCCTCGGGATATGGAGCGCCGGTAAGTTGCCACCGACGCGGCGGGCTTTCCACGAAGTGTCCTTCGCGTTTTCGGTCGCGCCGAGATCACCGAACGAAGTAGATTGCGACGACCATTCGAAGACATTGTTGAGCACGAATGCGCATCTCAATCGGACTAAAGATCTACGGCATCGCCATCTTTCTTGCGGCAATCATGGTCGCGGCTGCAGTAGCGTCCGAAGCACGTGTGCGTAAGGCTGAAGTCCGCACGACTCTGCTGGTGGAGCACCTCATTCCGCTAACCCGCAACATGGCTGAACTGCGGGCTCTGATGTTGGAGGAGGAAATCCGGTTGAGACGCAGCGTCGTTGGCTCGACCGATGCGTCAACCAATTCCATTGCTTCCATCAACGGCCTTTTCAGCACTATTCGAAGCCAAATTGCCGAAGTCCTAGAGACGGATGTCGAGGTCGGAACAAAGCTCTTATTGACTGATCTCGGCGCCCGACTGGACGACTTGAAGGTCGACCACGGACGAGTTGAGCAGCTTGCAACCCAAGTCGCCCAACAGCGAAGGGCCGGTGAAACGAATAGCGAAGAGGAGCTACGCACTCTTTTCAATGGCCGTGCAGAAATGCTTCGGGCTACGACGGCCCGGTTGAACAACAAGGCTGCCAAGACTCTCGACGCATTTGGGAAGGATATCGAAGCCGAGGAAGCGCGAGCTATCGCCTTCGAACATGTTGCGACGGCCGCTGCCGCAGGGCTGGGCCTCGTGCTCGCAGGCCTGATGATTCGAGCACTTCTAGGTCGTCTCAAGGCACTACGACGGGCCGCCATGGCGGTCGGGGCAGGCGACCTCAACCAGGTTATTCCCATCAGCGGACGCGACGAAGTTGCGGACCTTGCCGAGACGTTCAACCGAATGGTAGAGCAGCTACATATCAAGGAGCGTACCGAGGCGGTATTTGGCCGCTTCTTAGATCCGCGTGTTGTACAATCGCTCGTAGAAGCAACCGGCGAGGACGCGAACGACATCGCAGCACCGAGTCGCCAGGAAGCGACCATTCTGTTCTCCGACATCGCAGGCTATACCCACATTAGCGAACAGCTAACGCCGACCAATCTCGTTCGGCTTATGAATGCCTATTTCGAGCGCGCAAGCGAACCAGTCGCGGCGCAGGGTGGCGTTCTGGACAAGTTCATCGGCGATGCTGTCATGGCCTTCTGGTGTGCCCCGTTCGTCGATCAGAACAAGATCGCGATTGGCGGGTGCCGCGCCGCGCTAGAGCAACGGGCAATACTTCAAGGGTTTCAAAAAGAGATCCCCGAAGTCACAGGAATGCGGACCGGTGCGCCCGCAGTGGATACTCGTATTGGCTTGGCCACGGGCGAGGTTATTGTGGGATCCATTGGATCCCAGCGAAATCGCAACTACACGGTAATCGGCGACGCAGTTAACCTCAGTTCCAGGCTCGAGAGCGCAAACAAGATATATGGCACCCATACGTTGATTTGCGAGCGAACACGGGAGCTTATCGGCGATCAGTTCACTGTTCGCGAACTAGACCGGTTGATTGTTGTCGGCAAGACGACGCCGGTCTCAGTGTTCGAATTAGTGAGTGAGGAGGTGCCGCTGCCGAACATCGCGAGGGCACTCGCGCATTTCGCTGAGGGCCTGGAGCACTATCGCGCATCGCGCTGGGAGGAGGCGTCACAGTCCTTCGAAGCGTGCCTAGAGGCGAAGCCGGACGATCCTCCAACACAGGTTTTTGTTGAGCGGATTGCACGCTACCGATCGGAACCGCCCCCAGCCGGTTGGCAGGGCATATGGCACGCGCAGGGGAAATAGGAGGGGCTTTCAAGGTGATGTCGAGGAA
>CAYGKG010000082.1:0-14337 GCA_964350495.1 uncultured Alphaproteobacteria bacterium | reverse complement strand
CACCAACTAGGTCGTTGTCGGTTTCCCGAAACGCGTTCGCAGGTCTGGTTTGACGACCTTTCCGCCACCGCTGCGCGGCAACTCGTTAGTAAAGACGACCGATGAGGGCACCTTGAACTTGGCCAAATGTGTCCTGCAGTGAGCGATTATTGCGGTCTCGTCGAGATCAGCACCAGATTTGAGGACGACGACCGCGCGGCCGGTTTCCCCCCAGCGCTCGTCAGGAACGCCGATCACCGCTACCTCGGCGATGCCGTCCAACTGATAGAGGACGTTCTCGATTTCAGCCGGATAAACATTCTCAGCGCCGGAGATGTACATGTCTTTCCAGCGATCGGCGAGGTAGTAGTGTCCGCTGGCGTCGCGTCGCCCTGCATCACCGGTCTTGAGCCAGTCACCTTCAAAGGCTTCTTTGGTTTTTTCAGGATTGTGCCAATAGCCAGGTGAAACGTTGGGCCCGCGGGCCCAGATTTCACCTACTTCTCCCGTTGCTACGTCCGTACCGTCAGCACCGACCAGACGCATTTCGGTATAGAGCAGGCTGGTGCCGACGGATCCCGGATAGGCGCCGACAGAATCGACATCGACTGCCGTCAAGACCGGACCGCCTTCCGTAAGTCCGTAGAGTGTCTGTAGAGGCAGGTTCTTTTCCCGTTGGTAGAGATCGACGACGGCTGTTGGCACGGCTTCGCCGCCAATCGTGGCGCATACCAGACGCGAATAATCCGCTGCGGAAAATGACGGATGTTGACTCATCAAGAGGTACATGGTGGGCGCGCTGTTGATATGCGTGATCCCGAGCGCGGGCTCGCTGAGCAACGCATTGACCTGACCGGCGTCGAACTGACGCATCACGTAGACCGACGCCCCGGTATGAAGCGCCGGGATCGAATAGGCGCTGAGACCGCCCGTGTGGAACAATGGGTTGAAGGTGAGCGTGACCGAATCGCAGGTCAACCGGCTGAACATGTTCAGGCTGATCATGTTGTAGAAGACGGTACCATGCGTGAGGATCGCTCCCTTCGAGCGACCGGTGGTTCCCGACGTATAGATCAACAGCCAGGGGTCGTCGTTGGTCAGGGTTGGCCAGATCTGGGTCGAATCCAGGTCGGCGCGGTGTAATCCCTTTTCATAACCAGATTCGAGCGAACCGTCGCCAGTCAGCGTGACGATCAAAGACGGATCGATGATATGACGCGCGGCATCGATGAACTCGGTACCAGAGAACAGGATCGCGGGCGCCGAGTCGTTCACGACGTGCTGCAATTCTGACGTTGCCAAACGCCAGTTCATCGGCACCATGATGGCGCCGATTCTCTTGCTGGCGAAAAGTAGTTCAATCATGTCCGTGGAGTTTCGAGCCAAGACACCGACACGGCTACCTTTGCGAATTCCCCGATCGCTCAGGAACCGGGCGGCACGTTCGACACGTAAGTTCATCTCGGCATAGGTGAAGCGGCGTTCGCTGGCTAGGTCCCCCAGAGCGATGTGAGTCGGTCGGCGCCGGGCGTTAAAGGCGATCCAATCGAAGACGGTTTGACTCATAACTCGGCCTCTCTGGCATGAAGAACTGGCTCGAATTCGTCGCTTATATTAGTTGAAACAGTTAATGGTCTGCCCTGGAAATCAGCAGCAGACAATCCGCGGTATTGCAGCTGTATTTGCGTCTGGGTTTGGGGGCCGCTCGTCAAGGATACCCTATCCGCGCGCCCTTCCCGGAGGACAGTGTTTTGTCGACTTTTTGTCTGAGCGCGGACAGGGTAAGAGCAGAGGGAAATTTCGTCGCGAAGGTGCGGAAACAAGGTCGAGGGTGATAGAGAAATGAAACTTCACGTAAAGGACACGGCACTGGTCGTGGTCGACATGCAAAATGCTTTCCTCGACGAGAAGGGATCGATGGTCGCGCGTGGCTTCGACACCACTCCATTACTGCCATCGGTCGATCCTTGCGCAGAATTGATTGGTCTCGCCCGCGCCGCCGGCGTCCAGGTTGTTTATACCCGTTTCGTTTACAGACCGGATTACAAGGATGCAGGTGTCGCGGTGCGGCATTTCACGCCTAACACGATTACCACCAACAGTCTTACGGCCGGGACGTGGGATGTGGAGATTATCGAACGCCTCGCCCCTCAACTCGGCGACATCGTTATCGACAAGAACCGCCCGAGCGCCTTCATCAACACGCCGCTAGAGGGCATCTTGCGCAACCTCCGAATTAGGTCGCTGGTGATCTGCGGTATTACCACCAATATCTGTGTTGAGACCACTGCGCGCGATGCGTCGCAGCGCGACTACGAGACCTTTGTCGTGAGTGACGCGACGGCAGAGTATGATTCCAACCGCTATGCCGTGGCGCTTCAGACGCTTGGTTTTTTGTTCGCCCGCATTGTCACGGTGGACGATACGAGGAAAGCATGGGCAGCGGCCTAGGGGTGCCGCCTCAGGCATTCTAGAGCGACCGATGTTGCCCTTGCAGGCCTGATATTTGCGGAATGCAACCTACCGGCGGGCGGTGCAATCCCTATGTCGAGGCGTTCACAGCTTCAAGGTGGTGACAAGCTGCGGCGTGAGTTTCGGAAATAGCTACCGTTGGTGGGGCGCTTCCACAGGCATCGTCGGCAAACGGGCAGCGGTAGCGGAACAGACAGCCCTTGGGCAAATCGTAAAGGTCGGGTGCGCCACCGACCTTCTTGTAACCGCGTTGTGCAATTCTGTCTGGGATGGAGTCGATGAGTTCGCGCGTGTAAGGGTGCATCGGGTTGTCGATGACGTCCTCTACGTTGCCGTGTTCGACGACGGTGCCCGAGAACATGACGGCGACGCGGCTGCTGTAATTGGCGACGACGCCCAAGTCATGGGTAATGATGATGGTCGCCATGTTACGCGAGCGCATCAGGTCGAGAAGTAGATCGAGCACCTGCGCTTGAACCGTGACGTCGAGGCCGGTGGTCGGCTCGTCGGCGATGAGCAAATCGGGTTCGTTGACGAGGGCCATGGCCATGAGGACGCGTTGGGCCATCCCTCCCGACATTTCGTGCGGCCAAGCTTTCATGCGGCCTTCGGGGTCGGGAATCTGGACTGCCTTGAGCATTTTCAGTGCATTTTGTCGCGCTTCCTCGCGGCCGATCCGGCGGTGGAGGAGCTGGACCCGAATGAGTTGCTCGCCAATGCGCGCCAAGGGGTCGAGCGAGGTGAGGGGCGACTGCACGATGATCGAAATGTCCCGTCCCCGAATCTCGTCGAGCTTCTCAGGCGGCAAGCCAACAAGCTCGCGGTCCTTGAACCGAATAGAGCCCTGCGTGATCTGGGCGCTGGGCGGCAAGCCGCCCATGATCGACAGTGCCGTCAGCGACTTGCCCGCGCCGGTTTCACCGACCAGCCCGAGCACCTCGCCTTTTTCAAGCGAGAACGACACGCCGTTCAGCGCCTTGGCAACCCGCGTTTGGTTGTCGAGGTCTCTTTTGATGAAATGCGTGTGGAGATCCTTGAGCTCAAGCAAGCTCATCGGGTGTCCTGCGCCTTGGGGTCGAGCAGTTGCTGCGCGCCGTCTCCCAGAAGATTGAGGCCCAACACAAGGCCCACCAGCGCGAGCCCTGGGAAGGTCGCAATCCACCATTCTCCCGAATTGATGAACTCCGCTCCCTGACGAATCATGACACCCCATTCCGGCGCTGGCGCCTGAATCCCGACCCCGATAAACGCGAGCGTTGTACTGACGCGGATGGCCCAAGCCATCCGGATCGCCGATTGTGCCGTGGCGCCTGTGATCGAGTTGGGCAGGATGTGCCGCGTCAGAATACGCCAAGTCGGATTGCCGACGACGACGGCGGATTCGACAAGCTCGCTCGACCGTATCGCGAGAACCTCGGCTCGGACGATGCGCGCAAATATGGGCGCTTCGAGAAAACCGATCACCATGATCACGATAATTAACGATTGGCCGGTCGCCGCGACCACGGCAAGTGCCAGAACGATCGTCGGGAATGCGCGAAAGACGTCGAAGGAGCGCAGGAGAATATCGTCGACGATCCCGCCCATGTAGCCAGCCACCAAACCGGCCGGAACGCCGATTGCCAGCATCAATAGTAAGGCCGGAATTGCGATGCCAAACCCGTAGCGGCTGCCGTAGATGACGCGGGAAAAAACATCCATCCCGTTGCCGTCTGTGCCAAACAGGAACTGTGCGCTTGGCGCTTGAAGAACGTGGTCGGCAAAGCTCTGTGTCGGCGGGTAGGGCGCGATAAGCGGCGCGAAGATGGCGAGGACCGCAAAGAAGAGGACAATTATTGCCCCAACCGTCGTCGCCGGGCTGTGATACGAAATGCCGAAGATTCGGGCGCGTGCGCGCTGTAGATAGGTACGGCGAATTTCCGGCGTTGCGGTGATTGTCGTCATTAGCGGGTCACCGCGCGCGGCTCGGCGATCAGGACGATTAGGTCGACAATGATATAGACGGTGCTGGCGAAAAGCGCGAGGACCAACACGTACCCTTGAACGGCGGCAAAGTCTCCGAACAGAATGGCGTTAAGGCCCCACTGCCCGAGGCCACCCCACGAGAAAACAAGCTCGACCAGTGCGACCGCTGCGAGCAGCGTTGCAAGTTCGGAGCCGATATAGGTCACAATCGGCACCGTCGCGTTCCGAAGCGTCATACGCCATACCTTGTTGCGACCGTAGCCGTAGAGGCGAGCGAGACGGATGTAGTCGCTCGAAAGGACTTCAAGGCAAATCGCGCGCGTCTGTTTCATGATCGGTGCGGCGACAATGGTGGTAAAGACCGATACGGGTAGCACCAAGTGCGAGAGAGCCGAACCAACAGCATCGAAATCGCCAATCAGAAGCGCATCGATGAGGTAGCTCCCGGTCACGAAGGGAGGCGGAAAAACCGCTAGGTCGAGCCGTCCCATTGGCGCCGGCGCCCAACCCAGAGCCAGGAAGAAAATGGCGAGCGCCATGAGCGCCATCCAGTAGGTCGGCACAGAATAGCTGACAAGCGAAACCGCGCGGCTGATTTGGTCGAAGGCCCCGCGAGGTCGTAGCGCCGCACGCACACCGATAGGTACACCCAATAATGTCCCGAGAATTATCGAAACGAGCAGTAGTTCGAGGGAGGCGGCGACGCGAATCAGAATCTCGTCGAGTACCGGCTGACCGGACTGCCAGGAAACGCCGAGGTCGCCCTGCAGCACATTGGTGACATAAATCGCGAACTGCTCGAATAGCGGTTTGTCGAGGCCGAGTTCGGCAGTGATCAGCTTTACCTGCGCTTCGTCCGCCATCGGCCCTGCGAGCAGACCGACAGCATCCTGTCCGCCGAGGCGCACAATTAGGAAGGTGATGAGAACGATCCCAACCACGAGGGGGATGACGAAGGCCAGACGGCGAGCCAGGTACTCAATGATCAGCACACGTATTTCCCGATGATCTCGCAGACTCGACTAATGTCGTAGGGCGCGCCATGTTAGTCGCGCTATCCTGGTCGCGAAAGTGAGTTGAGGCGAAAAAATTGGAGCAGCCCAGTCCGATCCTGCAGGTTAGGGATCTGCGCAAGTACTTCAAACGGGGCAGAACGACCGTCTACGCGGTGGACGGTGTTTCCTTCGACCTTCGTCCGGGCGAGACCGTCGGCCTTGTCGGCGAGAGTGGGTCCGGGAAGTCGACCATTGGGCGCCTTGTCGTTCGATTGCTCAGCCCAACAGGTGGGACGATTGCCTTCAAAGGGTCCGAAATCGGCACGCTCAGTCGGCGGGAGTGCCGCCCGCTAAGGCGGGACCTGCAGTTCGTATTCCAAAATCCGTGGGGCGCACTAAACCCACGCATGCGCGTCGGTGCATTGATCGCCGAGCCGCTCATTTTGAGCGGCATGAAGGGTGTCCGAGAAGAGGCTGCGCGGCTCGCCGATCGCGTCCAGCTCAATGCTGCGGCGCTCGGTCGCTTCCCCCACGAGCTCTCGGGCGGTCAGTTGCAGCGGGTCTGTATCGCCAGAGCCATTGCGACCGAGCCCAAAGTCATCATTCTCGACGAGCCCACGAGCTCGCTCGATTTGTCCGTCCGGGCCGAAATCCTCAATTTGCTAGGCACGCTTCAAGACGAGACCGGTGCAGCCTTTGTCTTTATCTCACACGATCTCGACACCGTCCGTCTGATTAGCGACAGAATCATCGTGCTTTACCTTGGCGGGATCGTCGAACAGGGAAGCGTGGACGAAGTATTCGGTTCGCCGGCCCATCCCTATACCCAGTCGCTGCTTTCGGCGCATCTTCCGGTCGATAGGAACGAGCGGCGCGCGCGCATATTCCTGCCCGGCGAGGTTCCATCGCCGCTCAAGAGGGTCACTGGGTGCTCCTTTGCGAGTCGGTGCCCGGTGGCGCTGCCGGAATGTACTACGACGCCGCCGCCGATGGTCCCCGTCGCCGGAAAAACGCATTTGGCGAGTTGCCTGCGAATTTCGGATGGATCGAACACGATCGGCGAGAGCGCGGCTCCGCGAGTCTCGCACTAGCTCGACTTGGCGCTCCGACGGGACGCCTCTCTGGTAGGGGTATACGGAAGTCAACCGGGCTTATGTGCGGTCCTTCTCGTCTTGGGACATCGTTGATCGCACGATTTGTTGACATTGATCGTTCGATCAACATCAAATAGTGCGCTGTGGTTAGCTATTTGTCGCGGATGTGCCGGGCAGAGAGCGACCTCGACCCGATAAACGGCGCGATGTTCGCGCCAAACAAAACTGAATGCGGCAGGGAGGCCCAGGATGAACAGAGGAAGAATGTTGCGTCGGCTACTTCGCGGGGGCATTGCGCTGTCCGTCGCGACCGTGGCGACAATGGCGTATCAACCGGTGCGCGCAGCCGAAACGCTTGTCATAGCGGCGGTCACGACCCCCAAGGGTTTTGACGGCGATGTCTTCGTACCGGGCATGGTGGAAAACAACATCAATGTATACGAAGGCCTGACCGACTACGGCCTCAAGCAGGGTCCGGACGGGCGGATGGAGGTCGATGCCTCCAATTTGCTGCCGCATCTCGCGGAGAGTTGGACGATCACCGACGGTGGCAAGACCGTTACCGTCAAGCTTCGCAGCGCGAAGAGCTTCTTCGGGAACGAGTTAAGCGCCGACGACGTGGTCTTCGGTCATGAGAAATCCCTGACCCAGAAGCGAACCGGCGTCTTCATCCGCAACGTTTCCTCGATCGAAAGCGTCGAGAAGGTTTCCGACAAGGAAGTTCGGTATCGCCTGAAAGGGCCGAACGCGATCCTGTTTGGGGGCATGCAGATTTACGTTCCGGCGATCTATGACTCGAAAACGGTCAAGGAGAACGCGACCGCGGACGATCCGTTCGGCATCAAGTGGATTGCCAACAACACCGCGGGCTACGGTGCTTATCACGTTGAGTCCGTCCGCCCGGGCGAAGGAGCGGTTTTGGTCCGCAACCCGAACTATTTCGGCGATCGTCCGTACTTCGATCGAGTGATCTATCGCGACGTTCCTTCCGCCGCGAACCGGGCCGCGCTGGTAAAGAGTGGGGCGGCTCAATGGGCCGAGCAAGTGCCGATCCAGGCCATCCCCGATCTGATCAAGGATCCGAACGTTAAGGTGGAGCGCGTCATCGGCACCGGGTCTGCTGCATTGTCGATGAATGCGGCCTTTAAGCCCTTCGACGACATTCGTGTCCGTCGCGCCATGAAATTGGCGACCAACTATGAGGCGATCAACAAGACGGTATTTCTTGGTCTTGGTACGCCCTCGCTGTCGTTCCTGGCAACCCAGATGCCGGGGTATATCGAGACCTCACCGCACGTCACCGACTATGACGAGGCAAAGAAACTCCTGGCCGAGGCGGGTTATCCCAATGGCGTCGAAGTGACGCTTGAGTACACCGATCTGTATTGGTGGGAAGAAGGGATGGCCATTCAGATCCAGGAATCGATGAAAAACGCCGGCATTACCGTTACGCCGAAGCGTATTCCGAGTACTGAACTTCGCAAGCGGGCAGGTCCCGGGCAACGCACGCTCGCATTTCATACCAGCCAGACGACGCCCTTCGTGCTCGATCCGGGATACCAGCTCTTCCTGACCGCGCACACGGGCGGGTCCAGCAATGTCTCGGGTTATATCAATCCGGCAATGGACAAACTGATTGAGGACATCACCGCCGAACTAGATCCGGACAAGCGGGTGCAACTGACCCAAGAGGCCCAGCGGATTCTGGCCAACGATGTCTTGCAGGTCGACACCTTCTATCCTGGTGTGTATGCCGTCATGGCGCCTTGCATCACCGGGTGGGTCTGGAAGCCGATCCCGTACCTCTACTACCGCACCCTCAAGTGCGAAAAGAGTTAGCGTTTCAGTAAATGCCTAGCAGCGACGATGGGGGAGGCAGTGCCTCCCCCATTTTTTTGTGCGCCGGCGGTTCCTTTGCCGGTTTGGCGAGCTCCACCGGCGGCCAACGATGCCGGACGTCCACCGGGTCGTTTGTGTCCTTGAGCGACAACTCCGCGGCACCGATCTTGGTGCGCCGCGCAAAGAACGACCGGTAGCAATGCAAACGCCGGTGCCAAAGAAGGAGGGGCGGCCGCTGCTGGCAGCGGTCTGGATGGCCGGGACTCTGGTGTCCTTTTCCTTGCTTGCGGTCGCAACCCGGGAACTTTCGGTTCACGCCAAGCTCGATCTGTTCCAGATGATCTTCCTTCGATCGTTAATAGCGATGGCATTTTTGCTCCCCGTTATCGCGGTCGCCAAGGGGCCGTCCTTCGCGACGCGGCGCCCGTTTCTGCATTTCTTTCGGAACACGTTCAGCTTTATTGGTAGCTACGCATGGTATTTCGGGATTGCGAATCTCCCGTTGGCCAATGTTTTCGCTCTCGAGTTCACGGCACCTGTCTGGGTCGCGCTTCTCGCAATGCTTTTTCTTGGCGAAAGGATGACCGCAACACGTGCCCTCGCCATCTTTTTTGGGGTGGTTGGCACATTGGTGATTCTGCGGCCGGGGCTGGCGGGTTTCGCGTGGGAGTCGCTTGTGGTGCTAGGCGCCGCCCTTAGTTTTTCCTGTTCGATGGTCGCAACCAAGGGACTCACACGCAGCGACAGCGTCTTGCAGGTCGTTGTGTGGATGTCGTTGGTTCAAGGGCTGTTGGCGGTTGGGCCTGCCATGGCGTCGTGGCAGCCCGTTGGAGCCGCTGCTTGGGCATGGATCGTCCTCATGGGTGCCGCGTCGTTGTCCGCTCACCTGTGCCTGACGCGGGCATTGTCGTTGGCGGATGCAACGGTCGTGGTCCCGATGGATTTTCTTCGCGTTCCCCTTATCGCAATTGTCGGCTTCCTTACCTACGGCGAACACATCGACATCTGGGTTCTGGTCGGGACGTTGGTAATTTTCCTAGGGAGCTACAATAGTGTCCGGAGGGAACAAGGAGCTACGCGCTCACCTGCGGGGATTAAGCCATAGCGGCAACGGAGGACAACCGGCGGTTAACGAGGTTATCCTTGATCATCATTGCGAACAGGTTCTGTCCGGGGGGAATAATGGTGGATGCAGTTTCAGAAATTGCGGCCGAAGTGCTGGAAGTCGCGGGCAAGGATATCGCTCACGCAGAGCACCTACCCGGCGCGGTATACACGTCCGAAGCAGTATTGAACCGAGAAGTGGACCGCATCTTTCATGCCGATTGGCTCTGCGTAGGGCGCGAGGAAGAAGTCGCGAGATCGGGCGACTACCTGGCAATCAAGGTTGTGGGCGAGCCAGTCCTGGTTACGCGGGACGAGGACGGCAACCTGAA
Source organism: uncultured Alphaproteobacteria bacterium (assembly GCA_964350495.1). GTDB lineage: Bacteria > Pseudomonadota > Alphaproteobacteria > SHVP01 > SHVP01 > CALJDF01. The sequence goes on along the minus strand of CAYGKG010000082.1, from coordinate 4,557 downwards.
TGCCTTCTCCAATCTGTGCCGTCACCGAGGCGTACAACTCGCTTCCGACGGATGCGGCAACGCGCGCCGATTGACCTGTCCCTATCACGGCTGGGCCTATGACCTAAGGGGGGCGCTTGTCGGTGCGCCGCTGATGGAGAAAACGGCGGGGTTCGACAAGGCATCTGTTCATTTGAATCGGCTACGAATAGGAACCTGGGCCGGCTGGGTGTTCGTCAGCTTCAACCCCGCGCCCTTGCCCCTCGAAGAATTCGTTGCGCCGCTGGAAAGCGACGTTGGGTTTTTGCAGCAGGGAAGGTGCCGCATGGCCTCAAAATCGGTGACGATCTGGGATTGCAACTGGAAGCTGGTCACCGAGAACCTTTGCGACCCCTATCATTTCCGCGCGCTACACGCGAAGTCGTTCGGTCCGCGTATTCCGGTCGAGACCTATAAGTTCGAGCTGCGCGCGCGCGGCGGTATCTCGGCGACCTACGATGCCGCGTCGCAGACGCCGGACGGCGGTACGCCGCTAGGCCCGATGCCGTGGCTGTCGAACTATCCGCCGGGATTGTCGGTGTTCGGCTTTATGGCGCCGAATATGACGGTGATTGGGCGGATTGACGAAATCCACGTCTACACCGTATGGCCGGAGGCCGTCGATCGGACGCGGGTCGAGCTTTATCATTTGTTTGCCGAGGAGCACTTCGGTCAGCCAGACTTCATGGAGAAATCGCGGGTTTACTCGGACTATTTGGCAACAGTTGTCGACGAAGACGCCTCGGTTGCACCGCTATTGCAGCAGGCGGTCGCATCGAAGAGTTTCATCCCGGGCCGGATGTCATGGTTGGAAGAGGCTGTTCACCATCAGATGCGCTACAACGTGGAACGTACCTTTTCCTGACGGCCTTCTTGCCATCTAGCGCAACGTTAGGTTCCCTTCTTGACGGCGCCGAACAGAGGGAAAGGCATACCTTCGACGAACTCGTGGATCACTTTGTCCTCTTCGAAGCCGGCTTCGGTCATCAATGCGCGTCGGTCCAAATCTCCGAGCTTACCGATGAAGGGTTCGGCATTGTTCATCGTGTCCCAATCAGCCTCAGCGGCCTTGAACAGAGATATCTTGTTCCATTGAGGTAAATCCAGGTAGAGGAGTACGCCGCCTGGCGCCAACACGCGGTGTGCTTCCCGGGCCACGTTCCGGCAGGCCTTCGTCGACGTCTCATGCAGCAATGCAAACGAGTAGACAAAATCGAAGTGGTTGTCGGGAAAGTTCATCTCTTCCGCATTTTGTTGGGAAAAGTGAACCCGCCGAGCCAATGATTCTGCGCGCGCATGCGCATAGCGCAACATCGGCGCCGCGACGTCAATGGCGTGAATTTCTGCCTTTGGAAAGTGCTCTGCAAGGCCCAGGGTTGAGCCCCCGACCGCACATCCTTGGTCGAGAATCCGCTTTGGATCGAAATCCGGAAAGCGCGACAGAACATACCTGGAGATGTCCGCACCAAACCCTTCGTTGTAGTCGCCTCGTCGCCCCATAACGCGCAGGTAGACACCGCGGTCGTAAAGCGCGCCAGGGAAAATGTCATCCGGGCATAGTTCTGTATCGTAGTTGCCAGGCATGATGTGTATGTCCACCGCATTTAGATAGCGAGGAACCTTAACCTTTGGGTTCAGGCGCAAGGTCCCATAGCGGTGCTTCTTTGCAAGCTTGTTCGACGTCTCAACCATTCGGGCGTGCTGGCGTTCGATGCTCTCTCCGACGCAGTCCCAGAGGAGTTCCTGTTGGGTGACTTTTAACGCACTTGCGGCTTGCCAATAGGGGTCTGCGTCAAGCGCGCGGCGGGCCTCATGTCGGTTCCTCGGTGCTTTGCCGTGAGAGCGGGCGTACGATGGCGCAGCACGTTTGTTGTAGACCTTTTCGCCGCCCTGGGTGGTCATCTCAATCACCTGTTTCCGAAAGGTGACGCTGAAGTCCTGTCGCGCAGCCTCATCATGATTCGGGAGGGGAAGAACAGAGTGAAATCCTTGCTGCATCTGCAAACTCCGTTGACCGCGGTTGGGGTGTGATCTATTGATCAAAAGATAAACTAAGCCCGGCCAATCAACAAATGGCCAACACGGGTTTCCATGCCGCCGATGACAAGCATTTTCGACGTTTCGAAGAAACACATCCACGTAACGGGTGCCTCCAGCGGGTTGGGCCAACATTTTTCATCTCTGCTTGCTGGCCTTGGCGCACGAGTATCTTTCAGCGCTCGGCGGGTCGAACTGATCGATCAACTCGCGACAGATTTGCGTGCTTCTGGTGGCGAGGCCTTTTCCGTTCCGTGCGACGTGACGTCACAGGACAGCATTCTCGATGCGCTGACCCGTTCCGAGGCCGAGTTCGGACCCGTGGATGCCCTTATCAACAATGCAGGGGCTTCAATTCCAGGACCGGTCCTCGATATGTCTCTCGACGATTGGTCTTCGGTGCTGAAGACTAATCTTGATTCAGTCTGGATCGCTTCCCAAGAAGCAGCGCGCCGGGCGGTTGAGCGAGACCGTGTGTGTTCTATTGTCAATATTGCTTCGATTGCCGGAATTCGTACCTACGCGAACGTGACGCCATACGTTGCTTCGAAGGCTGGCGTTATCGGCATCACCAAGAACATGGCGATTGAACTGGCTCGCACGAAAGTCCGGATCAATGCGATTGCGCCTGGATTTTTCGACACCGAGTTAGGCGGACGCTACCGAAGCCAGGATCCGGACCGCCGGAAGGCACTACTAGAACGTATCCCAATGGGCCGGGTGGGCAGGCACAATGAACTCAACGGGGTCGTTCTGTTGCTCGTTTCCGATGCATCAAGTTACATGACAGGGACAGTAACTGTCGTCGACGGCGGGCATTCTGAGGGATCGCTCTAAAGGCCCGCTCTTTTCCTCTTTTTGGTCGCTGCTTCGGCAATTGCCTTGCGCAGTTCAGGCTCGACGCCTCGCAGAAATACGTCGACCTCGGCTTGAATAAGTCGCTTTCGCCCCACACGGGGCGCCAATCCGTAGACGAACTCGCGGATGCCCAAGTACATGACGCTGCCTTGCAGCCCCCAAACCAGTTCTTCTTCCATTTTGGTTACTGGTACTGAGGCGGGGCCGGGTAGCTCGAACGCCACACGTAACTCTTCGGCGATTTGTCGGAACAGTCGGCTGCTCGGTGAGCCCTCGAATTGTTGGCGTAATCCTTTTGTCGACAACCACATAAAGATGAAGGCGCGCATGCGCTCATAGGAAAATAGCGACGCCGTATAGGACAAATAGAACGTCGTGAGTCGTTCGGCGATCGGTGTTTCGCGATTCACAAGGTGCCGTTCCCATTCCGGGTTCCATTGCTCCGATACGAGTTCCTCAAACAGACGCTCGATAAGTTTTTCCTTGGTAGGGAAATATCGGTAGAGCAGAGGCTGGGTGATTCCCAAACGTCGAGCGAGATCCCTTGTTGGCGCGCTGAATCCAAATTCGCCAAAATACTTGATCGCTTCTTGAACGATCATCGCCTCGCGCTCCTCCGGGGCAAGACGCTTACGTTGTGGTTTTACCGTCCTGGTTGAATTTGATTTTGCGGCCACATTCACTGTCGACGATCAACGTCGCCGTCCTTCTCAACCGGCACCGCCACGGACCATAGAGCAAGCATAGAATGCCGCCAATTCGGGCCGCCGTTCGTGGCCATTATCGTTCATCTGATAAATAATACTTGCGGCGACCAATGACCTGAAAGGGCGCGAGATGGAGACCGAGAGAGAGGACATGACCGGCCAACGCCGATACCCGCACCTGTTCTCGCCAATCGATATGGGCCCCCTTCGCCTGCGCCACCGAGCGACGATGAGTGCCCACGGCATGGGATATAGCGAGGGGCGTAGCGGTGTATCGGAACGCCTGCATGACTACGTCTTGGCGCGGGCACGAGGCGGCGCGGCACTGGTTGGCACCGAGTCCGCGCCGGTACACGAATCGTCGACGAACAGTATTTTGCGTATCAATCTCTTTTCCGACGAAGTCGTGCCGTCTTTGGCAAAGCTTGCCGATGCCATTCATGGCGTCGGCGGCAAGATCTCGCTCGTGCTTTGGCACGGCGGGCATGTCGTTTCATTTGCCGAGGGTGCAAAACAGGCGGCCGTTGCGCCAACACCGATCCCAAACCTCAATCGTGAAGTGCCGAGAGAGCTAAACAATCGCGAAATAAAGGAATTGGTAAAAGCCTACGGGATGGCGGCGCGGCGTTGTCGCTCGGCGGGCCTCGATGCGGTGGAGGTTCAAACCGCCACGAGCTACCTGCTTGGGTCTTTTCTGTCGCCGGCAATGAACCATCGCACCGACGAGTATGGTGGTTCGCGTCAAAACCGAGTTCGTCTCGTTCAAGAAATTCTCTCGGAAGTAAGGGAAGCGGCGGGTGGAGAGATGGCTGTGGGCGTAAGGACATCCAGTTCTCATCACATTCCAGGTGCTCCGGTCGACTACGATCTCGACGAATCCGTTGCGGCGATGAAGGTACTGGTGGACGACGGCCTTGTCGATTGGGTGAGTGTCCTG
>CAYGKG010000081.1:0-14500 GCA_964350495.1 uncultured Alphaproteobacteria bacterium | reverse complement strand
GCGTTTGCGTTGCCGAGCGCCTTCGATCCCCTTACCTGGCACGTCCACGAAATGGTGTTCGGCTATGCTGCCGCCGCGATCGCGGGGTTTCTGTTCACGGCGGTTCCCAACTGGACCGGTCGTCTCCCGGTGTACGGCTTGCCGATGGCCGCGTTTGCAGCACTTTGGCTGGCGGGTCGGTTGGGCGTGCTGGGCGGCGACTGGATCGGGGCGTGGGCCGCAGCCCTCGTCGATTGCGCTTTTCTGCTCGCCCTCGCGGCGGTCATCGCGCGGGAAATCGTCATCGGCAAGAACCGTCGCAATGTCGTCGTAGCGGTCATCGTCGCGGTTCTCGCCGTCGCCAACATCCTGACCCACCTCGAACCGCTGGCCCTGGCCACGACCGGCAGCCTGGGCCTGCGCCTTGGGATCGGCGTGGTCGTGGTTTTGATTGCGCTGATCGGTGGCCGGGTCACCCCGAGTTTCACCTCCTCTTGGCTCCGCCGGCAGGGCGCGACTCCGCCCGAAGTCGCGATCGCCCATGTCGACCGTGTCGGCTTGGTCGCCGTTGCGGCGGCGATGGCAGCGTGGGTCGTCGTGCCCGATGCCCGGGGTACCGGCTGGCTCCTGCTGTTCGCCGGCGGCATGACGCTCTACCGCCTGGCGCGCTGGCGCCCCCACCGCACCCTGGCGGAACCGTTGGTTTGGGTGCTGCACCTGGGGTACGCCTGGCTCGCCGCCGGCCTCTTGCTGCTGGGGGGGACGATCGGCTTCGACCTGTTCAACCCGACCGCCGCACTACACGCCCTCACCGCCGGCGCGATCGGCACCATGCCCCTGGCGGTGATGAGCCGCGCTACCCTCGGACACACTGGCCGTCCGCTGGTCGCGACCCGCGTCACAACCGGGCTGTACCTGTGCGTTAGCGCTGCCGCGATCCTTCGCGTCCTCTCTCCCGTTTTGGGTGGGATGGAAACGCCGGCGCTGCACCTCTCCGCCACGCTCTGGATCGTCGCCTTCGGTGGCTTTGCCCTTGCTTACGCGCCGATGTTCTTCGGTCCGCGTGCGGATTCCGGCTGAGATCGGCGGGCGCCAACGTGACCGCTCGGTCCGCGACGTTTCGAGGGCGGGCTAGGCCTCGACCGACGCCGCAATACTGCGCGGCTGCGGCACCGGAAGGCCGTCGGCCTTGAGGCCATCGACATGGAAGCGTAGGGCACGCCGGATCGCCGCCTCGACGGCTCCGACGTTGGCACCCGTGGCGACACACCCCGGCAGGTCGGGTACATAGGCGGAATAATTGCCTTCTGCCTTCTCGATCACGACGGCGTATCGCATCTATTTGTCCACCAGTTCGGCCTGTTTGAAGATACTCTTGAGCGTACCTGCCACCAAATCACCGGACAACTTGCCGGCCACAGTTACCCGTCCCTGTTTGTCTGGGTGTTTCAATTGGCGGTGGCTTCCGCGTGTCGCAACGATGGACCTGCCATCCTCATTGAGCAACGTTAGTACTGCGCGCAGCTTTACATCTTTGCGTATGGGAGGCTTAGAGGCCGAATTGGCCCATCCTAGAACTCCCGCAACAACTTGCCGTATCCCTCGATCCGATCGTCGATCCCGGCGGCACGAAGGCTGGCCCAGAACGACGCCGTATTCGACGAAATCACTGGCTTACCGAGTTCGGTTTCCAACGGCTCGATCACATCCAGCGTGTTGAAGTCGGTGCAGCAGATCAAAATGGCTTGCGCCTCGGGGCGGTCGACCGATTTGGCGTGTTCGTAAACCTGCGCCGGCGGCACCCGCGACATCTTCTGAATGCCTTCCCAGCCGGTGTTGAGGCCCAGTCCCGCCATCGCCACGACTTCGATACCGTGATCGTTCAGGAAGTGTTTTTCGTGCTCGTTGGTCGCCTCGATATACGGCGTCGCCATTGCGACCCTCGTTACCCCCAGGGCCTCGAGCGCTTTCAGAATCCCGCCCGCGGTCGATACCGCCGGTTTGCCGCCGCTCTTCTCCTGCATGGTGCCGATCAGGCGGTCTGCCGGACAGGCCATCGAATCCGAGGTGCAGCCGAACGCCATCGCATCGACATTGGCCAGCGATAGGTCGCCCACGGCGTCGCCCACCGCCGCCAGCATTTCCTTGAAGTCGTCGTGCGCGGGATCGTCGTGCAACGGCGAACGGGTGAAGTGAAATGTCACGCCTTCGGGTGCCATGCGCGCGAACTCGGCTTCGTTGACGGTGTTGCTCGGGGGGACGATGACGCCGATCCGCCGCCGGTAGCCGATGGGTTGCGCGTTGGTGAGATCGGTCATGTTGTTTCGCTCCGTCTATTGGCCGAAGATATTGCCGAGGGTCCGGGCGAAGTTGCGCCCGCGCAGCCACGTAACCACTGCGACCAGAACAAAAAGGACCACCGCCGGGATCGCCGCGCCCAGGGGATCGCCGCTCGCCATATGGGTAATGAAGGCCCCGCCGGCGATGCCCAGTAACCCCAGTCCACCCAGGAATGCGATCGGCGGCAACAACAGCGCGATGGCGCCGGCCAGCTCGGCCAGTCCGACCAAGGTCATGAACCACAGGGGAAAGCCGAACGCGGTGAACGCCGCCACCATCTGTTCGGCCCCGGACAGTTTGGACAAACCGGCGCCGGCAAAGGCGATCGCCGCAAGGACGGATAGAACCCAGGTGATAATGGTGCGTCGGCGGCTTGGCGCCGCGCCACTGATGTCGCTCATGATCGCGTTCCCTTCAATCGGTTGGTTGAGGCGATTCGAATGCTGCTTGTTACCACGGTAGGACATCGCCAGTGTAGCGCAGCAGCCAACCGGTTTGATCCATCGTCAGGCCGTCGATGACGTTGCGCATCCCGCGCACGCTGTCGTCCACCTCGATCATGGCGCCCGGCCCACCGAGCTGCGTCTTGGCGCGCCCTGGGCACAGCCCGGCGACAATCACTTCTCGGCCAGGGCGTTGAGATCGTCCGCGTTCCCCGGATCGCGACAGCACGCAATCACGCTCCATCCCGCATCGGCGTACTGCTTAACGAACTCAAACCCGAGTCCGCGATTGGTGCCGGTGATTAAGGCTATGGGCATGGTGCGCTCCCGTTTGAGAAGCGCTCAGCCTACCCCAGCGCCGCAAGCCCCGGATAGTGCGCGGCCGGGCCGAGTTCTTCCTCGATGCGGATCAGTTGGTTGTACTTTGCGGTACGGTCCGAACGCGACAGCGAGCCGGTTTTGATCTGGCCGCAGTTGGTCGCGACCGCAAGGTCGGCGATGGTTGCGTCCTCGGTCTCGCCCGAACGGTGGGACATCACGGCGCGGTAACCGGCCTTGTGCGCCATCTCCACCGCCTGCAGCGTTTCGGTCAGGGTGCCGATCTGGTTAACCTTGACCAAGATCGCGTTGGCCGTGCCTTTGGCGATGCCCATCGCCAATCGTTTCGGGTTGGTGACGAACAGATCGTCGCCGACCAGTTGGACCTTGTCGCCGATGGCGTGGGTCAGCGCCGCCCAACCGTCCCAGTCGTCCTCGGCCATGCCGTCTTCGATCGAGCGGATCGGGTAGTTGGCGACCAGCTTTTCGTACATCCTCACCATGCCGTCGGCATCGAAGGTTTCGCCGGTGCCTGCCAAAACGTACTTGCCGTTCTTGTGGAACTCCGTCGCGGCGGCATCCAGCGCCAGCACGATGTCCTCGCCTGGTGTGTAGCCGGCCTCGCCGATCGCCTGCATGACGAAGTCGAGCGCTTCGTCGGTGCTCTTGAGGTTCGGCGCGAACCCGCCCTCGTCGCCCACGTTGGTGCTGTGGCCGGCCTTTTTCAGATGGCCTTTCAAATGGCGGAACACGTCCGCGCCCATGCGCACGGCCTCGGCGATGCTGGCCGCGCCGACCGGCATGATCATGAACTCCTGCACGTCGATCGGATTGTCGGCGTGGGCACCGCCGTTGACGATGTTCATCATCGGCACCGGCAGGTCGCGCGCGAGCGTGCCGCCGACGTAGCGGTAGAGCGGTTGGCCGACGGCCTCGGCCGCGGCCTTGGCGACGGCAAGCGACACGCCCAGGATTGCGTTGGCGCCAAAGCGCTCCTTGGTTTCGGTGCCGTCCAACTCGATCATGGTGGTGTCGATCAAGACCTGCTCGGTCGCGTCCATCCCCGACAGCGCGTCGAACAACTCGCCGTTGACCGCATCGACCGCGCCCTGCACGCCCTTGCCGCCGTAGCGCGCGCCGCCGTCGCGTTTCTCGTGCGCCTCATACGCTCCGGTCGAAGCCCCCGAGGGCACCGCCGCCCTGCCCATCGCGCCACTTTCCAGCGTCACGTCGACCTCGACGGTCGGGTTGCCGCGGCTATCGAGGATTTCGCGGCCCAGAATATCGATGATGGCGGTCATGGCGGCTCCGGTCGGTTTGGTGGATGGCGGGTTTGTAGCAGGCCCCTCGCCCGCACGCACCTATTGCGGCGCAACGATTCTATGCGTGGGCGTCCTGTAACCAACCGACGCCTTGGGCCTATTCCTCCCCTGTCCACAGGCGGAGGTCGCGTCGCATTAGCAACGTGGGAGGGGGTTGCCGGCGATTTGGCCAGGCGGGAGCGCCTGCAAGACCGGCGGCCGGTCTCAGAGCGTTCGCTTGGCCAACCTGTCAAAATCCAACAACGTGCCCACCAACGCCTTCATCTCCGACAGGGGCACCATGGTGGGCCCGTCCGAGGGCGCGTTGTCAGGATCCTGGTGGGTTTCAAGGAACACCGCGGCGACGCCTACCGCGACGGCGGCGCGCGCCAGCACGGGGACGAATTCGCGCTGGCCGCCGCTGGAGGCGCCCTGCCCGCCCGGCTGCTGGACCGAATGAGTCGCGTCGAACACCACGGGAAAACCGGTCTCGCGCAAAATGGGAATGCTACGCATGTCCGATACCAGGGTGTTGTAGCCAAAACTCGCCCCGCGCTCGGTGAGCAGTACCCGGTCGTTTCCCGACTCGGTGATCTTGGCCACGACGTTCTTCATGTCCCACGGCGCCAGAAACTGGCCCTTCTTCACATTGATGGCGAGACCCGTTTGCGCCGCCGCGACCAAGAGGTCGGTCTGGCGGCATAGGAAGGCGGGGATTTGCAGCACGTCGACGGCATCCTTCAGCGCGGCGCAATGGTCGCGCTCGTGCACATCCGTGAGCACCGGGCAGCCGAAGGCCGTGCGGATTTCCTGAAACACCGGAATCGCGCCCTCAAGTCCCACGCCGCGCGCCGCCTTGATGCTGGTGCGGTTCGCCTTGTCGAAGGAGGTCTTGTAGATCAACCCGACGCCAAGTTCCTCGGCGAGATCGGTCAGCGCCCCGGCCATGTCCATCGCATGGCTGCTGCTTTCCATCTGACACGGTCCGGCGATGATCGTGAGCGGTAGGTCGTTCCCGACCGTCAGGCCGCCGATGACGATGGGGCGGGCCCCTGTCATCACACCAAACGCGATTGCGCGACCGCGGCCTCGATGAACGAGGCGAACAGCGGATGGGGCGCGAACGGCTTGGACTTCAGCTCGGGGTGGAATTGCACACCGATGAACCAGGGATGCCCCTCAAGCTCGACAATCTCCGGCAAGGTGCGGTCCGGCGACATCCCCGAGAACCTCAAACCCGCCTTCTCCAACTGCTCGCGGTACGTGATGTTGACCTCGTAGCGGTGGCGATGGCGTTCGGAAATTTGGGTATCGCCATAGATCCCGCGAACCCGCGAGCCCTCCAGCAGATCGCAGGCATAGGCGCCCAGGCGCATCGTGCCGCCCTTGTCGTCTTCTTCGTCGCGGGTCTGGCGCACGTTGCCTTGCATCCATTCGGTCAACAGACCGACGACCGGATTGCCGCACCCGCCGAATTCGGTGGAGCTGGCGTCGTCGATGCCCGCAAGGTTGCGCGCGGCCTCGATCACCGCCATTTGCATGCCGAAGCAAATACCGAAATACGGAACGTTGTGCTCGCGCGAGAACTTGGCCGCGGCGATCTTGCCTTCGGCGCCGCGCTCGCCAAATCCGCCCGGCACCAGAATTCCGTGAACGTCTTCGAGGTAGTGAACCGTGTCTTCCGATTCGAATATCTGCGAATCGATCCACTCCAGTTCGACCTGCACGTTATTCGCAAACCCGCCGTGCGTCAGCGCCTCGCTGAGCGACTTATAGGCGTCCAGCAATTGCGTGTACTTGCCGACGACCGCGATTTTCACCGATCCTTCGGGTTTGTGGATGCGCTCCGAAATGCCGGTCCACCGGGTCAGGTCCGGGTCGCGTCCGTTTTGTAGCCCGAAGGCCAACAGGACCTGGTCGTCCAGTCCCTGTTCGTGGTAGCGCAGCGGCACTTCATAGATCGAACTGACGTCCAGCGCGGGGATTACCGCCTCCTCGCGCACGTTGCAAAACAGCGCGATCTTCTTGCGTTCGCCGAGCGGGATTTCGCGGTCGCTGCGCACCAGCAAGATATCGGGCTGAATGCCGATCGACCGCAGTTCCTTGACCGAATGCTGGGTCGGCTTGGTCTTGAGTTCGCCCGATGCCGCGACATAGGGCATCAGAGTCAGGTGCACGAAGATGGCCTGGCCCCGCCCCAACTCGTTACCGAGTTGGCGGATCGCCTCAAGAAACGGCAGGCTCTCGATGTCGCCAACGGTGCCGCCGATTTCGACCAGGACGAAATCGTGCCCGTCCGTGCCGTCCAGCACGAATTCCTTGATCGCGTCGGTGATGTGCGGAATGACCTGGACGGTTGCACCTAAATAGTCGCCGCGGCGTTCCTTGGCGATGACCGTTTGGTAGATACGGCCCGTGGTGACGTTGTCGGCCTTCGACGACGACACGCCGGTGAAGCGTTCGTAATGCCCGAGATCGAGATCGGTCTCCGCCCCGTCGTCGGTGACGAAGACTTCGCCGTGCTGATAGGGGCTCATCGTGCCCGGATCGACGTTAATGTAGGGATCTAGCTTGCGCAGGCGGACATTGTATCCGCGACTCTGGAGCAAGGCGCCGAGGGCGGCTGACGCGAGTCCCTTACCCAGAGATGATACCACGCCGCCGGTGATAAAAATGAACCGCGTCATGGACGCATAACATAGACCATCAACCTGGCCAGACAAAGCGTTGGCTTGGATGGAGGCGGTGACGACGAATCGGAAGAATCGAGTCTTGCGCTGATCCTGCTCAACGCGACAGCGGGACCGTCGGTCGAGCGGGTTCGGCCGGTTGTTCTTGCTGTTGCGGTACCGGTGCGGGCGCCGGGGCGTTTTCGAACAACGAGCGGTTCGAGGAATTCGCGCTTGCCAGAATCGCCAGCAAGATACTCGTGGCCATGAATGCGGCGGCGAGAATGCCGGTACTCCGCGTTAGCAGACTGCCGGCGGCGCGTCCGGTCATCAGTCCGCCGCCCGAGGATCCGCCGCCCATACCGAGCGCGCCGCCTTCGCTGCGCTGCAAAAGCACAAGGATGACGACCGTCACGGCGATCAGGACGTGGATAATGAGAATGATGGTGATCATCGGGGGTCACTGTTCCGGGCTGGATTGCGCGGCTTTTATACCATACGTCGCGGCTTGGCTAGCGTTGCGGTCCCGCTGCGGGGGTGAAAGCGGGCGGCTGGGCGGCATTGGGCCCTAGCCCGCCAGCATGATATCGCCGAGCGCCGCGGCAATCATGCGCCGGTGCGCCGGTTCCAGAGCTTCGATCGCCGCCCATGCGCGGGCAATATCGTCGGAATCCGCCATCGCCTGGATGAGCAGTTGGCAAACGAGGTGATTTCGGCCCAAAACCGGTTCGGCCGCGCACAGAACCTTGGCCAGGGTGTCGGGGGCCGGCGCGCCGGCGGTGACCGGACCGTTCGGGTGGGCGTAATTCATGGTGCGTTTGCGGCAGTGACAATCGCCCAGAAATCCTCAACCTTGAGGCTGGCGCCGCCGACCAGCGCGCCATCGACTGCCTCGACCGCCAAGATGTCTGCGGCGTTCTTGGCGTTGACCGATCCGCCATACAGCACGCGTACGCCGATTGCAGCATCGCCCAGGCTGGTCGACAGCGCCGTGCGGATATGGGCGTGGACCGCAGCGACTTCGTCCAGGGTTGGCGTCTTGCCCGATCCGATCGCCCATACCGGTTCGTAGGCGATGACCGTGTTGTCCCCCGCCGAGCCCGTCGGCAACGAACCGGCCACTTGCGCCGCGACCACCGCGAGGGTCTCGCCCGCCTCGCGTTCTGCTTTGGTTTCGCCCACGCAAACGATCGCTGTCATGCCGGCCCGGTGGACCGCCTCGGCCTTGGCGCGCACCGTTTCGTTCCGCTCGCCGTGGTCGGCGCGGCGTTCGGAGTGGCCCACGATGACAAAGCGACAGCCCGCGTCGCGCAGCATTTCGGCGCTGATATCTCCGGTATGGGCGCCCGCCGGCGCCGGGTGACAGTCTTGTCCACCCAAGACGATCGTGCTGGCGTCGAAAGCCCGGTCCAACTTGGCGAGCAACGTCGCAGGCGGGCACACGACGACGTCGCACCCTGGCGCGGCGCCGAACGCCTTGGCGGCAAGACCGCCCGCAAGGGCGACACCGTCGGCGCGCAGACCGTTCATTTTCCAGTTTCCGGCAATCAGCTTGCGCCGTTCGGCCACCTCGATCGCTCCATTTCTTGCGGGTCCGCACCCGGTGAATCCCCGATCTCGTGCATAACAGATTTGTTACGAATGGCCTAGGTAGGCCGCGCCGCGCCGATGTCGCTGAAATACGCTAGACTTCCGACGGTTGCGAGCATCCCACGCGAGGGCTATATCGACTCCGCAGCCACGAAATCTCGCCCGTCAGGACAAAACGGTATGCTCGACTCAATTCGCCAGGGTGTCAGTTCCTGGGTCATCAAGATCCTCCTCGGTCTCCTCATTCTCAGTTTTGCGGTATGGGGCATCGGCGACATTTTCCTGGGGGCCGGCAGCAACCCGGCGGTTGCGACGGTCGCGGGCAAAGACATCACGGCGGCGGAATTCGTTCGGTCCTACCAGCGCGATCTGCAAGAGCTGTCCAATCGTGCCGGCCGTCCGCTATCGCCGGACGAAGGTCGGCAGTTCGGTCTCGCCCGCCAGACGATTTCGCGCCTGGTCGTTCAAACGATGTTGGCGGAGACGGCGCAGGATTATGGGCTTAGCATCAGCGATGACCTCATCCGGGACGCCGTATGGGGTAACGAGACGTTCCAGGATGTAACCGGTCGGTTCGACCAAAATCGCTACCTGCAAACGCTCGCGCGGAACGGCCTCAGTGAAGAAGAGTTCGTCACAAGTATCCGGCGCGACCTGACCCGGGACCAACTGCTCTCCAGCATTTCGGTCGGTACGTTTGCCCCCGGTCCGCTGGTCGAACCGATCTACAAGCATCGGCAGGAGCGCCGCGTGGCCGCGCTTGCGGTCGTCGATGTTGCCCAGATCGGTAATCCGCCCGCCCCGGACGAACCGGCGCTCGCCCGCTTCTACGAAGAGAACGAGGCGCGCTACATCGCCCCCGAGTACCGATCGGCAACCTACGTCTGGATCGCCCCCGACGCACTGATTGGCGAAATCGAGGTCACCCAAGACGAACTCGAAAGAACCTACGAAGCGCGGCTTAATACCTATTTCACGCCGGAACGGCGCGATGTCGAACAGCTCATTTTCGAGACCCAAGAGGCCGCGTTGGCCGCGCGCGACCGCGTCGCCGCCGGTGCCACCTTCGACGCGGTCGCTGCGGACAGTGGCGCCCTGAACCAGGGCGCGACCAGACTTGGGGTCGTTGAGTGGCTGGATTTGCCGGAAGATATCGGCGACGCCGTTTTCGAATTGAGTGTCGGTCTCCTTAGCGATCCGGTCGAAAGCGCGTTCGGCTATCACGTGATCCGGGTGACTGATATTTCGCCGGAGGGCACCCGGCCGCTTGAAGAGGTTCGAGCCGATCTCGAGAACGAAATACGCCGTACCCGGGCGTTCGACGGACTAGAGGACTTGATTGCCCGTCTGGAAGACGAAATGGCTGGCGGGCGCACCCTCGAAGACGCCGCCCTGCGGGTCAAACTAACGTCGATGCGCCTGGACGCGATCGATCGCGCTGGGCGCGACCGCAACGCAAACCCGGTCGAGGGCATCCCCGACCTGGAACGTTTCGTCGACACCGTCTTTTCGACCGACAACGGCCAGATCAGCGAACCGGTGGAGTCGAACGACGGTGGATTCTTTGTCGTTCGAGTCGATTCCATTAGCCCCGAGGCCCCTCGCCCGTTGGCCGATATTCGCGACGGTGTCGTCGAGGATTGGACGCGCGATTTCAAGATGCGTGCGGCGCGCCAGACAGCCGAAGAGATTGTTGCCGCCGCGCGCGCCGGCCGGTCTTTGGACGACGTCGCGCAAGAAAAAGGGTCGCGGATTCTGAAAAGCCAACCGCTGACGAGAACCAGCGGCCGGGTCCAGGCCGAAGTTTCGGCCGAGATGGTGTCGCAATTGTTCACGCTGAACCTCGGCGATTATGCGGTGGCCGAAGCTGGTAACGGCGAAGGTTTTGTGGTCGGGCGGCTTGACGAAATCCTCGAAGCCGCGCCGGAAACCGATACCGTCGTCCTGGTTCAACTCCGCGACGTCCTCAACTCCAGCATTGCCCAGGACATCTTGGCGCAGTACCAGATCGCGCTGCAGCAGGACGTCGGCGTCCGGGTCAACGAAGGATTGCTCGAGACGATCGATCTGAGCGGTCTGCCTGCTCAACAGAGCGGCGGCGGATCGCGCGGCGGTCTTGGGTTCTAGAATCTAGCGCCCGTCGCTCGCTTCGGTCGCGGCGCGTTGGCGCGCCTGGATCGGCTCCGGCCAGCGGCTCTTGATGTAGGCCAAGACAGCCCAGATGTCCTCGTCGCTTAGGGTGCCGCTAAATCCCGGCATCGCGCTGCGCGGGTTGTACGGTGCGCCGCCGCGTTTGGTAATATCGAACAACTGAGCGTCGGCATGGTGCCAGGTATGGCCGGTCTCATCGTGGGGTGGCGCGGGAAAGCTGCCGTCGGCCCGTTGGCGGCGCCAATCGTCTTCCCCCTCCAATGCTTTGCCGTGGCACGAGGCGCAATGGGTTCCGTAGAGTGCCTTGCCAACCGCGACCTGGGCGAGGTTCGTTGGGTCCGCCTGCAACGCCGATTGTTGCGGCGCGACCAATAGGTAGCCGCCGCCACCGACGATGGCCGCTGCGATCGCCACTGCGGCGATTCGAAAGGATGTTCTCACGGACGGGTCCCTGTAGGTCGTCTATCGATTAACGGAAGAAACGGCGCGGCGCGGGGTGCCGGCGGCGAACCGTCAGACGGCGCGGCCCTCAAAGTCGAACCCCGCATCCTCGACCGCGGCGCGCACCGCGTCCTCGCTCAGGCCGCTTTCGAGGGTCACCTTTCCGGCTTCAAGTTCGACGGAGACCTCGGCGACGGGGTCGGCGTTCTTGAGGGCTTTGGTTACCGACGAGACGCATCCGCTGCACGACATGCCTTTGACGATGTAGATTTGTGCGGTCATGGGGAACCTCCTGTTCCGGTTATTGGGCGTTTTGGTGGGCCAGCTTCTGTTGGCGGTACTTCAGAACGGCGGTAAGCGGCACCAGGGCAAAGCCGCGGTTGCGTGCCTCGCCCGACCAGCGTTCCAATGCCGCAATGGTCCAGGCATGCGGGTGGCCGATCGCGATGGCATAGCCCTGGCGCTTCGCGACGTCTTCAGTGAGGCGCAACTGGTCCAGGACGTGCGCTTCGCTCGGGTCGTTGTCGAGAAAGACGTCGCGGCGCAGATACGGAACGTTCGCCGCTTCGGCGGTTTGCTGGCCGACGGTTGCCGTCGTGGTTCTCGAATCCAGGAACAACAACCCGCGCTCGTGAACGGTACGCATGAAACGGACCATCGATGGGCGGTCGGCCGTAAACCGGCTTCCCATGTGGTTGTTGATCCCGACGTACCCCTCGAACCGAGACAGGTTCCACGCCAGACGTTCGTCGAACGTCGCCGTCGGCAAGTCGATGGTCATGACGTTCGGCCCCGTGTCCAATTCCGGATTGAGCGGCTCCATGGGAAGGTGCAGAAGGATTTCGTGGCCGCCCTCACGCGCAATCGCGGTCTGCTCGGCCAGGTTGTCCACATAGGGTAGAAAGGCCAGCGTCAAGACGCCGTCGGCGAAGGCAGCCAGTCGCCGCGTGCGGGCGATGTCGTGGCCAGAGTCGTCGATTACGATAGCAATCATCGGCCCATCGATGACCGGCGCCGTCGCGGCAAAGCGCTGCCACGCAACATCGCCGCCTTCAGCGTTATCGGCACTGTGGGAGCTTGCCCCCGGCGAATGTGCGGACGGCACCGTCGACAGGACGTCGGCGAGACGCCGTGCGGGGCGATCGCGGTCGGGCACGGGTGCCAGGGCGATCCGCGGTTCCGGTTCGGACGTCGCAAGCGGCACCGGCGCCGCCTGATTATCGTGTGGCGGCGACTCCGCCCTAGGTGGCGGTGTGTTTTCGGCATGAACCGGCGCTGCATGAACCGCCGTGTCGGCCTTTTTCGATCGTGCGGCCTCCGGTGCTACAGAGGCAGCCTGGACGGTTTCCGAATCGCGGCCTGCCAGGGTGCCGACAGCCCCGCCGACGAGGAGGCCCAATCCCACGAGCGCGATGAGCAACGTCACCGTCCGACCGAGAGTGAACCATTGCTTTATCTTGCGACCAAACATTCAGTCTACGGCCTAACTAGCTGACTCATAACGCTTTAGATTCTAGCCGCAATCTCGAGACTTCACCAGAGGCCCGGTTTCCTGCGACGCTAGGTCGTCAAGGATCGGGCAATCGGGCCGGTCGTCGCCGTGGCATCGGTCGGCCAGGGTGCGCAGCGTCGCGCGGATGCTTTCCAGCTCGGCGATCTTCCGGTCGATTTCGCCGAGCCGGGTCTCGACGATCCCCTTCACTTCGGCGCTCGCACGGTTGTGGTCGCGGTACAACGACAAGAGCTCGGCGACCTCGGCGACGGAAAACCCCAGCCCGCGGGCGCGTTTGATGAAATGAAGAATCTGGATATCGCGGTCGCTGTACTGCCGGTACCCGGACTCCGACCGTTCGGCAGCGGGAATCAGATCGATACTCTCGTAGTAGCGGATCGATTTTGCGGTCACGCCGGTTTCTGCGGCGGCTTCGCCGATATTCATGTGTTGCCTTTCTCCGACGCCCAAGCGCGCCACCGCCGCAACAGCAGGGCGTTGGACACGACGCTGACGCTCGACATCGACATCGCGCCGCCAGCCACCGCCGGTGTCAAAAAGCCTGCGGCGGCGGCTGGGATCGCGACGACGTTGAAAATGAAGGCCCAGAACAGGTTTTGCCAGATCTTGCGATAGGTCGCCCGCGAGGCGCGAATCGCATCGGCGATCAGGAGCGGGTCGCCGCGCATCAAGGTAATGCCCGCGGTATGCATCGCCACGTCCGTGCCGGTGCCCATCGCGATCCCGATATCGGCGGCGGCCAGCGCCGGTGCATCGTTGATCCCGTCGCCGACCATCGCGACCACCCGTTTGCCGTTTTGCAACTTACGCACCTCGGCCGCCTTGTCGTCGGGCAAAACGCCGGCGATCACCGTGTCGATCCCGATTTCGCGGGCTACAGCCTGGGCGGTGCGTTCGTTGTCGCCGGTCAGCATCACCGAGCGCACGCCGATTTCCTTTAACCGTTCGATTGCCGCTTTCGCCGAGGGTTTGATCCGGTCGGCCGCAGCGATGATGCCCAGGATTCGCGTGTTGTCCGTCCCGTCGGCAAGCCACATGACAGTATTGCCGTTGCGCTCCCAAGCCTGCGCCTGGTCTTCGAAGGGCGCGATATCGGTCCCCTGCTCCTGCATCAAGCGGCGGCTGCCGAGATAGAGCGTCCGGCCCTCGACGGTGCCGCGCACGCCGCGACCGGTAAGGCTGTGGAACGTCGCGGCGTCCTTGGCATCGATCCCCTGCTCGCTGGCATAGCTCAACACCGCGCGCGCCAGCGGATGTTCGCTCCCCATCTGCAACGACGCGGCGAAGCGGATCACGTCGCGGGCGTCTTCCCCCTCGGCCAACATAAGGTCGGTGACGCCCGGTCGTCCTTCGGTCAGCGTACCGGTCTTGTCGAGCACGACGGTGTCGATGCGGTGACCGTGTTCCAGGGCTTCGGCGTCCTTGATCAGGATGCCGGCCCTCGCCGCCGCACCGGTACCCACCATGATGGCGGTCGGCGTGGCGAGTCCGAGCGCGCACGGGCACGCTACGACCAGCACAGAAACCGCCGCGATAAAGGCATTGGCAAAGTCGCCGTCGATCATCCACCAAACCCCGAACGTGATCAGGGAAATGGCGACGACGATCGGCACGAACACCGCGCTCACTTTGTCGACGAGACGTTGCACCGGCGCTTTACTGGCCTGGGCACCCTCGACCATTCTGATGATCCGGGCGAGTGTCGTGTCTGCACCCACCGCCGTGACCCGAATGCGTAAGAGACCGGCGCCATTG
>CAYGKG010000080.1:0-14846 GCA_964350495.1 uncultured Alphaproteobacteria bacterium | reverse complement strand
CGCCGATGTCGAAGGTGTAGGACCCATCCGCGTTCACCGCGAGCTGGCCGTACTGGCCAGCACCGTTGCCCTGCAGCGAGAAGGTCAGGTCGTCGCCCTCGACATCCGTGGCGTCGAGATTGCCCGTCAGTTGGCCCGCGTCTTCGCCGCCCGCGACCGTCTCGGCTGTGGCAACGGGGCCGTCGTTCGAACCGGTGATCGCGACAGAAATGGTTTGGGTGACGGTCTCGTCGCCGTCGGTCACTTGATAGGTGAAAGTCTCGACCGCGGTTTCGCCGTCGTCGAGCGCTTGCGCGCTTTCGTTGACCGCGAAGCTGTAGGAACCGTCGGCGTTGACCGTGAGGGTGCCGTACTGGCCGGCCCCGTCTTCGCCCGCGGCGAGCCCGAAGGTCAGCGCGTCGCCGTCGATATCGGTGGCGGTGAGATTGCCGGTGACAGTCCCGGCGTCTTCGCTGCCGGTAACGAAATCGGCCTGCGCGACCGGACCGTCGTTCGACCCGGTGATCGTGACGGTGACGGTCTGGGTGACGGTCGCGTCGCCGTCGCTGACTTGATAGGTGAAGGTCTCGACCGCCGATTCGCCGTCGTCGAGGCCTTGCGCAGCCGCGCCGATATCGAAGGTGTAAGACCCGTCCGCGTTGACGCTGAGCTGGCCGTACTGGCCTTCGCCGCTGCCCTGCAACGAGAAGGTGAGATCGTCGCCCTCGACGTCGGACGCATCCAGATTGCCGGTGAGCTGGCCGGCGTCTTCGCCGCCCGAGACAACCTCGGCGGTGGCGACCGGGCCGTCGTTGGAGCCGGTCAGGGTGATGCTGAGGGTGTTTTCAGAAACGTTGGCGCCGTCGCTCGCGGTGAAGGTGAGGTCGACATCGACCTCCTCGCCGTCATCGAGACCCTGGAGCGCTGCGTTGTCGGGGGTGAAGGCGTAGGAACCGTCCTGCTGGACGACCAGTTGGCCGACCGTCACGGTTTCGCCGTTGACCGTGCCTTGAACCGCGACGGTGGTCGCACCGGTCGCGTCGGGTTCGACGCCGGCGATGCCGAAGCTGATCGCGCCGCCTTCGGGATCGGTCGCATCGAGATTGCCGGTGAGGACGCTGCTGTCCTCGGTGCCCTGGACGATTTCCGCGATCGCCACGAGATCGTCGTCGGTGCCCTGGAGGGTGATCGACAGGGTGTCGCTGTCGCTTGCCGTGCCGTCGCTGGCGGTGAAGGTCAGGTCGACCTGAACTTGCTCGTCCGGGCCCAACCCTTGGAGCGCGGCATTGTCGGGGGTGAAGGTGTAAGCGCCGTCCGCCGCGACGATCAGCAAGCCGACCGTAACGGTCTGACCGCCGACCGTGCCCTGAACCGGGACTGTGGTGACGCCGTTCGCGTCCGGCGTGTGGCCGTCGACCGTAAAGGTTACGTCCTCGCCGTCGATATCGGTGGCGTCCAGGTTGCCGGTCAGGACGCCGCTGTCTTCGGTGCCGCTGATCGTTTCCGCCGTCGCCACCGGGGCGTCGTTCGAACCGGTGATCGTGACTTGAATCGTCTGGGTGACGGTCTCGTCGCCGTCGCTCACCTGATAGGTGAAGGCCTCAACGGCCGATTCGCCGTCGTCTAGGGTTTGCGCGGCAGCGTTCAGATCGAAGGTGTAGGAGCCATCGGCGTTGACCGTGAGGTCGCCGTACTGACCGGTACCGGTTTCGCTGGGATCGAGGCTGAAGGTGAGCGTATCGCCGTCGATGTCGGTAGCGTCCAGGTTGCCGGTCAACTGCCCCGCATCCTCGGATCCGGAGACGGATTCCGCCTGCGCGACCGGGCCGTCGTTCGAGCCGGTGATCGTGACGGTTACGCTTTGGGTGACGGTCTCGTCGCCGTCGGTCACTTGGTAGGTGAAGGTCTCGACCGCGCTTTCGCCGTCGTCGAGGCCCTGCGCCGCTTCGCCGATGTCGAAGGTGTAGGAGCCGTCGGCGTTGACGTTCAGCGTGCCGTACTCGCCTTCGCCGTCGCCCTGCAACGAGAAGGTCAGGTCGTCGCCGTCGATGTCGGTGGCGTCGAGATTACCCGTGAGTTGGCCGGCGTCTTCGCCGCCCGCGACCAACTCAGCTTGCGCAACCGGACCATCGTTGGAACCGGTGATCGTGACCGTCAGTGTGTTGTCGTCGAACAGAACGGGCTGGCCGTTGTCGGTTGCAACGATGGTGAATTGGACCACCGCGCTTTCGCCGTCGTCGAGCGCCTGCTGCGAGGCGTCGATCGCGAATTCGTAGCTGCCGTCGGCATGGAGGGTAAGCGTGCCTTCGGGCGTGGCGACGACGTAGTCGCCGTTCGCGTCGGCGGCGACGCCGTCGATGCTGAACTCGAGATCGTCACTGTCGCGGTCGAAGGTACCTTCGCCGCCGATGTCATCGGTCAGGCTGCCGACCAGCACGCCGGCATCCTCGGTGCCCGAGACGGTGTCGGGCAGGACGGTCGGAATGCCGTTGACGATGACATTGAAGCTGTCGGAAACCGACGAGATCGAACCGTCGGCCTCGACCGCCGTGGCGGTCACGTTGATCTGGAAATCGCCGGAGTCGCCGGCCGGCGGGGTGACCGCCAGGCTGTTGAGCAGCGCCTGCGAGGCGCCGGAAATTTCGATCGAGCCTTCGCCGTCGGTGATCGCGACCGACTGGGCGACGCCGTTGTCGTCGATGAAATGCAGGGTCGAGCCTTCGGGCAAGCCGCTGATCTGGACCTCAAGCGCTTCGGCGCCGTCGGTATCGTTCAGCGATGCACCCAAGCCGAGCAGGATGGCCGAATCCTCGGCGCCGTAGACATCGCCGACCGTCAGGGTCGGCGGTTCGGCCACGATAATGGTGCCGTCAACTTCGATCTGGAGCGCTTCAAACGACTCGACGTCCATGTCGATGGAGTCGAAATGGAACGGCGTGCTGGGGTCGGCGCGGTAGGCCGCAACCTCGGCCTGGAAGGCCGGATCCTCGAACTCCGCGCGGGTCATGGAAATGCGCAGGGTGTCGGTGCCGGCACCGCCGATCAGGGTGTCGCCTTCGCCGCCGACGACAAGATCGTCGCCCGCGCCGGCGTTGATCGTGTTGGCCTCGCCGGTTTGACCGATAATGACGTCGTCGCCCGAGCCGGTGACGATGTTCTCGACGTTTTCGATTTCGTCTTCGCCCGTGGCATCGCCGCGCGCGGTGTTGGCGTCGATGTCGAATTCGTCGTTGTCGTCTTCGTCGAGGTTGACCGTGACGCCCTCGGTGTCGGTCGCGAAGGACACCGTGTCGATGCCGTCGCCGCCGTCGTAGACGTCGTCCGAACCGTCGTCGTCGGAGGTGCCGATGAAGTCGTCGCCGTCGCCGGCGTCGATGTCGTCTTCGCCCGCGCCGCCAAAGATCGTGTCGTTACCGTCGCCGCCTTCGATATCGTCGTCGCCGGTCCCGCCGAAGAGCGTATCGTTGCCCGCGCCGCCATCGATGGTGTCGTCGCCGGCACCACCGAAGACCGTGTCGTTGCCGGTCCCGGCATCGACGACGTCGTCGCCGCCGAGCGCATTAATCGTGTCGTTGCCGGCGCCGGCGACGAACTCGTCGTCGCCCTCGGTGCCGGTGAGCGTGTCGTCGCCCGCGCCGCCGCGAATGACGGGATCGAACGGGGCGTTGTTTTGGGTTTCGGTCGTGAATGTCGGCGTGGTGAATCCGGCACCCGCGCCGCCCTGGCTCAAGCCGCCCTGGGCGCCGCCGAAGCCGGCGGACGGGTTATAGTCGAACACGCTTTGGGTGCCGCCGTCGTCGCCCGGACCACCGGCGTCGTCGCCGCCAGCCGCGGTTTCGATGAGCGAATCGGCCGCACCTTGGTCGGTGAGCGCATTCTGGAAGGCCTCCGCAGCCTCCGCGAGCGCTTCTTCCTCGTCCAGCCCTTCGGCCAGCGCGAGTTCGAACGCGAGTTCGGCAGCGGCCTCGGCATTATCGACGGTGTCTTCGTCCGCGCCCTCTTCGGCAGCGGCTTCCTTCGCCTCTTCGAGCGTTTGCTCGAGGTTGCCGTCGGTGCGGTCTTGGTCGCCCTCTTCGTAGCGCCACAGGCCGCGGGTATCGTTGGCGTTGTCGGTGAAAATGCTGCGCAGTTGTTCGGACGGCAGGATCGCCGGCTGGGTCGGCGCGACCAGCGCACTTTCGATAAAGACAGTCTGGTTGGCCTGGTTCAGCACCTGGGTGCCGGCGTCGTTGGTAACGGCGATTTCACCGATGTGACCGGAGTCCTCTTGCAGCAGGGTGATGACGGTGTCTTCGTCCTCGGAGCCCGCCTTGATCGCAACCTTGGTGCCGCGGATGCCGATGGTGGCGACCGGGGTGTTGACGGTCATTGCATCGGAGCCGGACTTCGCGACCTGACCCGACACGAAGGTGAAGACGCCCTGCACGACGGTGAAGGTCGACGACCCCTCGCCGGTCTGGGCATCGAAGACCATTTCGTCGAGGACCATGCGCGCGCCTTGGTCGAGCGCGAATTCGGTGTTGTCGATAAAGGTGACGCTGACCGCGCCCTCATCGTCGGTCTCCAGCACATCACCCTGGTAGACCGGATCGCCTTCGTTCAACTCGACTCGCGTGCCGTCGGCGCGCGTCGCGAAGACGCCGCCTTCGGCGGTATCGACGGTGCCGATCGGCTGGTCGCTTTGACCCATCAGCGTGGTGTCGCCTTCGCCACCGCCGAGGATGTCGGGACCGGCCAACGCTTCGGCCACGTCCGGCATGATCTTGCCGCCGCCCTCGGTCATCAGGACCGGCGCCATTTCGGTGCCGAAGAAATTCTGCACCATGACCTGCTCGCCGTTCTGACCGGTGAGCTGTAGTTCGCTGCCGGCGCGGGCGAACTGCGCGTTCAGAAGCATCGCGCCGTGCGGTACCGTCAGCGTGCTGACGCCCGCCGCGTCGAGCGTAATGGGGGCCGGGCCCTGGGTGCCGCCCGCCGCCACAGAGGTGTCGGGTGTCTCGTTGCGATCGTCTGCCACGGCTCTATCTCCCAATCAGGCCGGCAAGGGAAAACGTCCGTCCGGTGCTGCGGGCGCGCACCGAATCGTTCCCTGCCCAAGCCTTGAGATTACTACGAATTCTTACGGGATTACTGGTCATTTGTGCCGTCTACCTAAGTCGAATTGCCCGCCGTCCTGCGGCATTGATGTAGGATGCATTCTACGCATTTTTAGCCGTAACCCAGTGACGCGGGTCACTGCGGCGCGCGAATCAGGCGGCGCCCACCGGTTGCAGATCGTCGAGTGGAATCAACCGAGGGGACCGGTGCCGGTCCGTTTCGGGCAAGAAAAAAGGACGGAGCGCGAACGCCCCGTCCCGAGTTCAGGGAGGCATCGTACCGGATAGAGGGGCACGATGGGGCGATCATGGCGAAAACTGGTTGATGAACCGTTAACGCGCCCCGATAAGAGCACCGACGCGATGTGGAACGACCGACCCCGGGGAAGCGTGTGACCAACCGACTGCTGACCAGCCTACGCCGCCGCCTTGCGGACTGGCGCTATCCGACCGGTTACCGCGTGGCCGAACGCGGCGGCGCGGCGTGGCTCCTGAACCACCGTCACTTCATCGACCGGCACATGCTGTTCGAAGGCGACTATGAGGCTGCCCAGCGGGCGCGGCTGTTTGCGCTGGCCAACACCCACACGTGCCCCGTTTTCGTCGATATCGGGGCGAATTTCGGCCTCTATAGCGTCCACGCGGCGCTCAGCCACCACTTCATGGCGGTCCATGCTTTTGAGCCAGATGCGCGAAATTTGGCCTGTTTGCGGGGGAACTTGCACCTAAATGGGCTCTTAGAGCAGGTTTCGGTCCATGAAGCGGCGCTTTCCGACCATGACGGAACGGTGTCTTTTTCGGCCGGTGGCGACCGATTTACGGGCCAAAGCCGCGTTACAGCGGAGAAATCGGTCAGCTCGATTGAAATTCAGGCCCGTCGTTTGGATGGAATATTTGAGGCCGGGCCGGGTTATTGCCTGAAAATCGACGTCGAAGGCCATGAAATGGCCGTTTTGGAGGGTGCGCGGGCCCTGTTGGCACGCGATTCCTGGGTTGTTCAGGTGGAATGCCTGGATGCCGGCGACCGGGTGGCATCCTATCTCCAGGCGCTGGGCGGCGAGGACGCGGGCCGGATCGGCCAGGACCGCTATTTCGTCCGGCCCCGCGCCTGACCGCGCCCTGCTGCCTCGGTCGCCCGCGGCTTCGTTTCTTGGCTTACCGCCCCTCAGGAACCTACCGCCCCGAGGGGCGATAGATTGAAATACCTGGGCGCCCCAAACAGCGAAGCCGGCACGTCACATTCCCAACGGGCCCCAAAAGGTTCTAAGAACTGCGCGCCATCTCATTTTCATAGGGAGTCATCCGTTGGACATTACGCTCATCTATACCGACCTGCCGTTTTGGCGGGCCGAAATCGGTCGCATTGCGCTTCACGTTGGCGGCGTCGCGTTCGAGGATCGTCGCATCGACCGCGATGAATTTGTGCGAGCGCGGACCAGCGGGCGGCTCGACGATGGTACCGTCGTGCCGTTTCGGCAGATCCCTTTTCTCTTGGTCGATGGGACAAGTATCGCGCAGACCGGCGGGATCTCCCGGTTGTGCGGCAAACTGAGCGGCCTCTACCCGGGCGACGATCTCGTTCAATCTGCGTTGGTCGATCAGGTTATCGATATGGCAACCGATCTCACCGTCCTGTTGGGCCCGTCCAACGCCGAGAGCGATCCGGCGAAGAAGAAACAGATGCGGCTCGATCTGGTGGCGGGGGCGCTGACGAAAAAGATCGGCTACCTGGAAGAGCAGGCAACGCGCGACGGCGACGGCTGGCTGGTCGGCAATCGGATGACCATCGCCGACATCGCCGCGTGGCGGCTTTTCGGATGGCTCACGTCGGGGATCATCGATGACATCCCGGCGGACCTGATTCAACCGTTTCCGAACCTGAGGGACATCTGCACGCGCGTTGGACAGCAGCCGAAGGTCCGGGACTGGGTTGAAAAGACCTACCCCGAAGGTCTGCGCGCGCAAGCGCTCTCGGCCTTCTAGCGGAGACGCATCGCCGGGACAGCGCGCCCCGCGCCGGTGCGACTCCCGGGCAGCGGTGGGCCCCAAGAAAAAGGGGTGGCCGAAGCCACCCCATCAAGGTGTTTCCCACCCACCTAAAGAGATGGTTGAGAGAACAAACCGTTGTGGTTCTACCTCGACCGGGGCTCCGTCGCTGTGACTGATGTCACAACGCGTGGGGTTTGCCTCACTCCGCCGCCGCCGCCAGCAGGACCCGGTAGGCGGGCATTCCGTCCATGAACCGGGGCGGACGACCTGGAGCGTGGGCCCGCACGTCCATACTGATCCGTAAGTCCGGCATCTCTTCGGTCACGTAGGTGCCGTGGATCGTGTGTGCATCGAATAGAAAGACGTCGCCGACCGCAAAAACGGGGCGCCAAAGCGCCTTGCGGACGGTGCCGAGGTGGCGGTCGTCGATGAACCAGCGGGTTTGTTTGCGCGGCAGCAGTTCAATCATCTTCCCCGGATAGATCTGCAGACCCGGCGCCGAGTCGCCGCACGGGCACAGCGGAATCCACGCGGTAACGATGAGGTGCGGGCCGTAATCCGCGGACGCGGCGTCCTGGTGGAGGTGCAACCTGCTGTCGCTGGCCAACCCCGAGTGACGCCGGACCCGCGAGGCGTCGTAGGCAAACGAGAAGCTCCCGCCGAACACCGCCGACAAAATTGGCGAGAGGCCCGTTCCCTCGAGAAACCGGAAAACGCTGTGGTCGAAGAGTGTGGGGTTATCTGCATAGAAGCCCGGTGCACAAGCCGACCACACCGTGGTCGGCAGAACCATGCCGTCGCGGTCTTCGGGCGATACGCGCCCCTGGGTTTCATCGACAAAACCGACATCGACATCCGTTACCCACTCGGTCCCGCGCAAGCCCGCGCTATCGAGCGCGGCGAAATTTTTGGCGGCGCGGTGAAACAGCGTGCGCAGCGGCGCCGCCGGCAAGAGGCCACGCACCAGGGCGCAACCATGGTCGCGCAACGCACCGACGATCGCGGCAGGCGCGGCGGCGGCGGCGAACTCAAGGGCATCAATCGAGGGGGTCGACATGACATCGGTTCCACTTCGGGCAGGTGCACTATTGGAGCCCGCATTTGGTTGAGAATTCGTTACCGGCGCCGCCGTCGGCAGCGGCCGAGCGCTCTAAGGGTTTCTTAACCATCCCCGGCGATGCTGGGGCGTTCAATTAGCGGGAGCGACCCGGCCATGATCATTTGGATAACCGGCCTGTCGGGGGCGGGAAAAACAACTCTATGCGACGCGCTCTATACGCGCCTGCTGCCGGTGCGCCCGCGCCTTATCAAGCTTGACGGCGATGCGTTGCGGCGGGCCGTGAGCGACGATTTGTCGTTTTGCGAGGCGGACCGTGTGCGGCAGGTTCGGCGGGTTCAGGGACTGTGCCAACTGTTGTCGGCGCAAGGCGCCGATGTGCTGGTCTCGGTGCTGTATGCAAACCCGGCGTTGCTGGCGTGGAACCGGGCGACGCTGCCGGGCTATGTCGAAATCTATCTGAAAGCCGGTGTGGACTTTCTTACCGCGCGCGACGGTAAAGACCTCTACCGCCGCGCGTACGCCGGGGTGATGCGGGATGTCGTCGGGATCGACATCCCGTGGCAGGCACCGCGCAATCCCGACATCGTTTTCGATGCCGAACGTACCCCGCCGGTGAGCGGCATGACCGATACCGTCCTCGCCCACGTAACCGCGCGGCAACGGGCCGCCTGATGGCCGCTGTCGCGCTCGACCCGGCGCAATACCGCGAACTTGAGAAAATCGCCGAAGGCGCGTTTCGCCCGCTCGACGGGTTTTGCACCGAGGCGCAGGTCGATACGATCCTGGAGTCCCTGGCGCTGCCGGACGGCGCGGTGTTTCCGCTCCCGGTCCTGCTGGACGTGCCTGCGGCGATCGCCAAGCAGGCCGGCACGCACCTCGATCTGACCTTCCAGGGATTGCCGGTCGGCAGGTTGGACGTGCACAGCGTCTTTTCCATCGACAAGGGCGCCGCCGCCCGGCGCCTATTCGGCACCGACGATACCGCGCATCCCGGCGTGCAACGATTACACGCAAGCCACGATCGGTTTGTCGGCGGGCCGGTGCACGGCTTTACGCCGGTACCGGGGGCGCGCCCGGACTGGGAACTCTCGCCGCACGAAACGCGGGCAGCGTTCGCCGCGCGGGGTTGGCGCACCGTCGCCGGCTTTCAAACCCGCAACGTGCCGCACCGCGCGCACGAGTATCTGTTGCGCGTCGCCTTGGAAAATGTCGACGGCCTGCTGGTCCACCCGCTGGTCGGGTGGAAGAAGACGGGCGACTACACCGCCGAGGCGATCCGCCAGGGCTACCGCGCGTTGCTTGACGATTTCTTCGTGCGCGACCGCGTCATCTTAAGCGCCTTTTCGGCCAACATGCGCTACGCCGGCCCGCGCGAGGCGCTGTTCCACGCCGTCGTGCGGCGCAATTACGGCTGCACCCACTTCATGATCGGGCGCGACCATGCCGGGGTCGGCGGCTATTACGGTCTGTACGACGCGCACGATCTAGTCCGCCGCTTCGAGGATCGACTCGGGATCGCGATCCTGTATCTCCACGGGCCGTTCCACTGCGAGGTCTGCGACGGGATCGTCACCGACAAGACCTGCCCGCACCGCGCGACGTTGCCGCAACGGACCATCGACATCAGCGGCACCCAGGTGCGCGAGTCGCTGCGCCAGGACGGCGCGGTGGACGCTCGGCTGGTGCGGCCGGAAATCATCGACAGCATCCGGGACATCCCGGTCTTCATGGAGTGACGCGATGCATGCGCTAACCCGAATCGTGGCCACCATCGGTCCGGCAACCGCGACAGCCGATGCCGTCAAGCGGCTGGTCGCGGCAGGTATGAACGTCGCCCGCCTGAACGGCTCGCACAACACGCTGGCGTGGCACGCGGCGACCATCGCGATGCTGCGCCGCGCCGCGCCCCAGGTGCCGATCCTGCTGGACGTGCCGGGAAAAAAAATCCGCACCGCGATGCTGGATCACGAACCGCAGTTCGACGCCGGCGACACGATCGTCCTGACAACCGATACGGCCTATAGCGGCCGCGACAAGGTCGTGGTGAAACACCCGACGCTGCATGCGTTGGTCGCGCCGGGGCAGCGCATGTTCGCCGACGATGGCACACTCGAATTCGAAGTGACCGGTATCGACGGGCGCGACATTGCCTGCCGCGCCGCCAACGCCGGCACGCTGCGCAGCCGCAAGGGAATCAATCTGCCGGGGCTCGACTTCGGTGCGGTCAGCTTGACCACCGACGACCATGACATGATGGCGTTCGCCCGCGCGCATGGGGTCGATTTCGTCGGCATCAGTTTCGTCGAATCGGCCCGCCATGTCGGCATGATTCGCGCCGCCGCCGGGGAGGACGGACCGGGGATCGTCGCCAAGATCGAAAGCGCGCGCGGCGTCGAAAACCTCGACGAGGTGGTGGGCGCGTGCGACGCGGTCATGATCGACCGCGGCGACCTCGCCGTGGAGACCGACCTCGCCACGGTGACGCTGCAACAGAAGCGCATCCTCGACGCGGCAATCCGGGCGGCCAAACCGGTCATCGTCGCGACCGAAATGCTGCATTCGATGATCGCCAACCCGTTCCCCACCAAGGCCGAGGTTGCCGACATCACCAACGCCGTCTTGGACGGCTGCGCGGCGATGATGCTGTCGGGCGAAACCGCCGTGGGCGACTTTCCCGACAAGGCGGTCGGCCTGATGCGGCGCGTCGCCGCCGAGGTAGAACCGGTGCTGGCCCCCGACCGACTGCCCAAACCCGTGGGCGATTCGACCTTTGCGGTGGGCGCGGCGATCGATCTGCTGTGCCGGACCACGCCGATCACCAAGATCGTCGCGGTGACCCGTAGCGGCCACGCGGCGCGGGTCATCGCCGCTTTCTACCCGCAACAACCGATTCTGGCGGTCAGCGACGATGCGGTAACGGCGCGTCGCCTAGCGCTCTACCGCGGCGTCGAGGGCCTGACGCTGCCGTTTCGTTTCACCCAGCGCAGCGCCGACCATATCGCCGACGCGATCGAGTATCTGTGGCAGACCGACCGTCTGGACGACGATGACACCATCCTCGCGGCCGCGGTGAGCTATCCCCGCCACGGCAACCGGCTCAATTCGATCCAGATTCACCGTATCGCCGATCTGGTCGCGGCATTGGGCTGGGTACGGTGGGCCGAGGCCGGTGCGCCGCCCGAAATTCTCAAGGCGATGGCCGGACCGCCCGCGACGGTGCGCGCCCATGCTTGAACGCGCGATGGCGCCGCCCGCGCACCCTGCCGCGACCACGGTGGAGGCCATCGGGCTTGGCATCGCGTTCGATCCGCAACAGCCGTTTTCGACCGACGCCTGCGCCCACATCTTGATGGGGCTGGCGGCGCTCGACCGCGACAAGCCGATTTGCCTGCTCGACCTCAACGGCGAGGCCGCCCTGCTGGGCCAGGCGGCGCAGCGGCTGTCGGATCGCGCCATCGACTATGTCGCCGTCGGTCTGGACGGGATCAAGCGGCGCACCAACGGACCCGAACGCAATTTTTCCGATGCGCCCTATAGCGCGGTGGTCGCGCTGTGCCGGCCTTCCGAAGCCTACCGGATGGCGCGGTTCATCGCCGATCATTTCCGTGCGCCGGGGCCGATCGTTCTGCCGTTCCTGACCCGCACCGAAGGGACGGCGTTCGCAACCCGTCTTGCGCTCGGCGCCAACGACGCGGTCGTCGCCGTGACGGTTCCGGGCGCCGGGTCGAAGCGATTCATCCCGGTGTTTCAGGCGTTGATGTGGATGTACGGGTACGACCAGCACCACTTCCCGCAGCCTTGTTTCAACACGCGCTATATCGACAGCGTGGTCGATCCGGACAGCCGCATTGCCGGGATCAATCTCGATCCGACGCGCTGGGTCATTCCCGAAACGGTCGGCGAAGACTATTTCGGCGCCGTCGCGACGCGGCTCGACCGCGGCGAGTGGGTCGAGTTCCACCACCCGGTGCGCACCCGGTTCCTCGCGGGCCTGAGCGGGACCAAGAGCATCTATCTCTACCGCGATCCGCGCGACATTATCACGACGCATTTCCACCGGATCAAATACGACACCGGCGAAGGTGGCTTCGAGGCGATGAAGGGGCTGTCGGACGAGGACCTCTTCATTCAAATCATGCGCGGCTACGAGTACATCCAGCCGCAGCGCGACTATTACGCGCGGGGCATGGCGCTGGACACCTTCGTCGCTCAGTTCGTCGACGTCGCGGCGTGCGAGACGGTCTACAGTTTGCGCTTCGAGGATATCCGCTACCGCCCGCGCGCGGCCTACCGCGCGCTGTTGCAATGGCTCGGGCTGGCCGATGTGGATCTGGTGCCGACCGACGACGCGACCTTGGACAGGATCGTCCACCTCGGCAGCTTCGCCCATCAATCGGGCGGCAAGATCGAGGAGGGGCGCGCGGCGACCCACATCTACAACGACGGCTCGCCCGCCATCGCCCGCGGCCTGCGCCGCGGCATCGCCGGCGACTGGCAAAACCATTTCACGCCGAAAGTGACGCAGGTGTTCAAGGACATGGCCGGCGACGCCTTGGTCGCGCTGGGCTACGAGAACGATCTCGACTGGTAGATAGCGGCTTGGCGGGAATCGCCGAACATTGACGTGCTTCGCCAACTTTGTCCCTCCTCACCAAAACACCGTCGCGTTGCGCTTGCCGCACCCGGTGCAGGTGAGGTGATGGGTTAACCGGTGAATCGGGTAATTTTTCCCGTATTTCTGAATTAGCGGCGCGTGATCGACGCGAGCGCTCTTGCCGCAGGTCCGACAGTAGACCATGAGCCTAAGGCCATGTTTGGTGAGGACGGCGAGGGATTGGTGTTCGCTGGGCATGGCGCGACGCTAGCGCCAACACGCCGCACGAGTCTGCTGTCATTGTGCCGTACGCCGCAGCGTCCAACCGGTTTTTGAACGCCCTCCAATTCGACTAACCTCTAACTCTGAAGCTCCAATTTGCCTGCTAGGTTTCGTCCATGCGCACGACAATCTTGTTCTCGGCGGTTCTCCTCTCCGTCGCACTTTCCCGCCCTGACACGGCACGCGCCTGCTCGGGTTCCGACGCGGTGCAAGGCGGTTCGCTCTGTCTTGCAATGCGCAGCTTCGGCAAGCGCGACAGTGCGGACACGCTAGTCGTATTCCTGCACGGCGATGTCTCGCGTGGCGGGCCTGCCGACTACATGCACGGCTATGCAGAACAGACGGCTGGCATGGATGCGGGCATCTTCGCGGTCTCCCTGGTCCGGCCGGGCTATCCTGGCGGCGGCAGTCTGAAGAGCGAGGGCGACACGAACGACCGGCGCGACCATTATACCGCCGCCAACAACGCCGCCATTGCCGGCGCGATCGAGGCCCTGAAGGGGGCAAGCGGGGCAAAGCGTGTCATCGTCGTCGCCCATTCCGGCGGTGCCGCGATGGCCGGCGCCGTGCTCGGCCAGAATCCCGGTCTGATCGAGGCCGCGGTCCTCGCTTCCTGCCCATGCAACGTGGGCCGGTGGCGCAAAGACCGCGGTCGCAGCCCGTGGCCGAACAGCCAATCGCCCCAGGATTTCGTTGACGGCGTGGCCCGCGGCACGAGGGTGGTGGCGATCACCGGAAGCCGCGACAACAACACTCCCCGGCGCCTCGCCGAGGCATACGTCGCCGCCCTCGCCGGCCGCGGCATCGATGCCCGGTTCGCGATCGCCGACGGCGCTGCGCACGACTTCGACCGCCTTTGGCCGACTGTCGAGCCGGAGCTAAGGCGTCTTCTCGCCGGCAATTGACGGCGCTGACTCCCGTTCCGGTCCGGACGTCTGAGGGGGTCGCGGGGGTAGTCGGCGTCGACGATCTGGGGATGGGCCCTAACAGGATTGTGGCTAACGCGGTGGTTTTACCCGCCGCTTGACATGAGTCAGGGTGCCGTACCGCCAGGGGCACAAAAATGAACCGTGGTGGATCCGATGGTCGCAGCAGAGTCGAACGAACCGACGCCCGCCTTCAGCGTCCGGGGCCTGACCAAGGTCTACGGCGAAGGTCCGGCTGCGGTCCACGCGTTGCGCGGCGTCGATCTGGAGATTCCGGCGGGCGAGTTGGTGGTTCTGCTCGGCCCCTCGGGCAGCGGCAAATCGACCCTGCTCAACATTCTGGGCGGACTCGACCGGGCAAGCGACGGCACCGCGCATTTCCTGGATCATGACCTCACCGCCATGAGCGACGCGCAGCTCACGCGCTACCGGCGCGACCATGTTGGGTTCGTGTTCCAGTTCTACAATCTGATGCCGAGTCTGACCGCCCACGAAAACGTCGAGCTGGTGACCGAGATCGCCCGCGATCCGATGGACCCCGACGCAGCACTGGCGCTGGTCGGCCTGCACGAGCGCACCGATCATTTCCCGGCCGAGCTGTCGGGCGGCGAGCAGCAGCGGGTCGCGATCGCCCGCGCCGTCGCCAAACAACCGACCGTGCTGTTTTGCGACGAACCGACGGGGGCGCTGGACAGCACGACCGGCCGCGCGGTCCTTTCGGTGTTGAAGGACATCAACGAACGGCTCGGCGCGACGGTGCTGATCGTCACCCACGCCGCCGCGACCGCAGGCATGGCCGACCGGGTGATTCACTTCGCCGACGGCGCGATCCGCGCGGTCGTCGTCAACGACACCAAGCTGACGCCCGCGGAAATCGAGTGGTGACACCGGCATGAGCCCGCTCGACCGTAAACTCCTGC
>CAYGKG010000079.1:0-14952 GCA_964350495.1 uncultured Alphaproteobacteria bacterium | reverse complement strand
CGGTTCGAATCGTCATGGCCTTTGTTGTTGCGATGGCTGTCGTCGGTGCCGCCGCGCCGCGCATCGCCGCGGAGGAAGCCGAAGGGACCGTCGAGTCGGTCGACCTCGACCGGCGCATCCTCACACTGGTCGACGGAGAAACGTTCATCTTGGCTGAAGCCGTGAATGCCGAGGTCATCGAGGTCGGCGAGAATGTTTTTATCGTTTTCGAGTTCGACGACCGCGAACAGAAGGTTGCGGTTGAGGTGCTTCTGACCGTTCAGGAATAGCGCGACATCCCCGCCAGAGGTACGCAGCGCCTCGTCGCCGTAGGGCGGCGAGAGTACCTAGCCAGGGTGTGCTATGGTGGTTCTATGCCGCCATCGCGCGAAACCAGACAACTTGGACCGGACTCGGCCTTAGGGGACGCCACGCGTGCTCCTGCGAAGACGTTCTTTGATGAAATGCGCGGCCAGGACGGCGCGGTGCGCGACGCCTATCGCAATCTTGAACACTGGTTGACGACAACGCCGCGGAGCGAGTTCCGGCGGCGCCGCGAGGAGGCAGAGCTTCTGTTCCGGCGCCTGGGGATCACCTTCGCCGTCTATTCGGAAGACGCCGGCAACCCCGAACGGCTCATTCCCTTCGATATCATTCCGCGCGTTCTTACCGCGGCGGAATGGCGCAAGCTCGAGGGTGGCCTGATCCAACGCGTCCGCGCGCTCAACATGTTTCTGCACGATATCTATCACGGGCAGGAGATCATCAAGGCGGGCCGCATCCCCGAGCATTTCGTTCTCAACAACGATCAGTTCCGGCCGGAAATGCAAGGGTTGAACCCGCCGGGCGGGGTCTATGCGCACATCTCCGGGATCGACGTTGTGCGGGTCGATCCGGATGATTTCTACGTGCTGGAGGACAATCTGCGCTCGCCCTCCGGCGTGTCGTACATGATCGAAAATCGGGCGGTGATGATGCGCTTGTTTCCCGATCTCTTCGCCCAAAACAAGATCGCGCCGGTCGACCACTACGCCGACGCTCTGCTGGACACGTTGCGTTCGGTAGCGCCCGCGTGGACGAGCGACCCCACCATCGCCGTACTGACGCCTGGCCAATACAACTCGGCCTTCTTTGAGCACGCGTTTCTCGCCGAACAAATGGGTGTGGAACTGGTCGAAGGGCAGGATCTATTCGTTTCCGACGGGTTCGTCTTCATGCGCACCCCGCAGGGCCCCCAGCGAGTCGACGTGATTTACCGCCGTATCGACGACGACTTTATCGATCCGCTCGCGTTCAACCCCGATTCGATGTTGGGCATACCGGGGCTGTTGTCGGTCTATGCGCAGGGCAACGTCTCGCTGGCGAATGCGATCGGCACCGGCGTGGCAGACGATAAAGCCATGTACGTCTACGTCCCGGAAATGATCCGGTTCTATTTGGATGAAGAACCGATCCTGAAAAATGTTCCCACGTGGCAATGCCGCGAGCCGGATGCGCTCGCCTATGTGCTCGATCATTTGTCCGAGCTGGTCGTCAAGGAGGTGGCGGGATCGGGCGGCTACGGCATGTTGGTCGGGCCGAGCGCAACCAAGGCCCAACGTGAGGCGTTTCGCATTCGCCTGATTGCCAACGCCGAAAATTACGTTGCCCAGCCAACTCTATCCCTATCGACCTGTCCGACCTTCGTGCGCCAGGGCATTGCGCCGCGGCACGTCGATCTGCGTCCCTATGTGTTGTCGGGCCGCGATGTGCGGGTCGTCCCCGGCGGATTGACCAGGGTGGCCCTCAAGGAAGGCTCGCTAGTGGTCAATTCCAGTCAGGGCGGGGGCACCAAGGACACCTGGATTTTGCGGGATTAGGGCGATGCTCAGCCGCACAGCAGACAATCTTTTCTGGACCGGTCGCTCGGTCGAGCGTGCCGAGAATACAGCGCGGATGCTGGATGTGACCTACCGCAATGCGATGCTGCCCTCGGCATCGGCCGAACCGGGGAGCGAGTGGGAAGCGACTCTCCATGTCGGCGGGAATCTCGAGCGATTCTTAGAGACCAACGGGCCGCCGTCGGCGCGCAGCGTCATCGAATATCTTGCCCTCGATCCCGAAAATCCGGCGTCGATTTACGCCAGTCTCGCCAATGCGCGGGAAAGCGCTCGCGCGACCCGTGGCACGATGACCTCGGAAATGTGGGAGAACATCAACGATACCTGGCTCGAAATGCGCACCTTGACGTGGGAGAAGATCGAGCTTCGGGGATTGTCGCGTTTCTTCGATTGGGTGAAGGAGCGCAGTCACTTGTTCCGCGGCGTCGCCGACGGGACGATGTTGCGCGACGACGCCTACTTGTTCTTGCGGCTCGGAACGTTCTTGGAGCGCGCCGACAACACGGCGCGCATGATCGACGTCAAGTATCACCTGTTGCTACCGGCGGGCGAGCAGGTGGGCGGCGTGGTCGACTATTACCAGTGGGGCGCGTTGTTACGTTCGCTTTCGTCGTTCCGTGCCTACAAGCGCCTCTTCCACGACGCCATCACGCCGATCCGCGTCGGCGAGCTGTTGATTCTGCGACCCGAAAGCCCGCGCTCGCTGGATAGTTGCTACCGCGAGATCGACGCTGTGTTCAAGGAGCTACGCGACCTGTATCGGCGCGACTACGAGTGTTTTCGGCGCGCGGGTGAGATCTCTGCGCGTTTGCGCTACAGCCGAATCGAAGATATTTTCGAGCGTGGCCTGCACGAGTTCCTCGACGATTTTGTCGTGCGCAACGATTCCCTCGGCCAACAAATCTCGGTCGACTTCATGTTGCGGGTGTGACCGGCATGCAATTGTTCATCGAACACGAAACGATCTATCGCTACGAGCCGCCGGCGCGCTTTACGACGCAGTACATCCGTATGACCCCGCGTCAGCATGGCAACCTTCAGGTCTGGTCGTGGAACTTGACCGGGCCCCGCAAGATGACCCAGTTCACCGACGGGTTTGGCAACGTCGTTCACGTTCTTTCCGTGACGGAATCCCATGCGGAAGTCCGCCTCGTGGTGACCGGAGAGGTCTGGACGCAAGAGACCGCAGGCGTACTGCCGCCCGAGTTTGAGGCATTTAATCCGCTCTTCTACGCGAACGAGACGCGGCTCACCGTTGCCGACGCCGCGATCAAGGCGTTTGCCGAGGGCTTTCGCGCCGCTGTCGAAGCCGACCGATTGAACGCGCTACACGACATCATGGCGGCCCTGCACAAACGTGTGCGCTACCGGATCGGCGCGACGGATGCGGCGTCCCCAGCCGCCGAGGCCTTCGCCAAGGGCGAGGGTGTCTGCCAAGACCATGCCCATATCTTTCTGAGCATATGCAGAACCTTGGGTGTGCCCTCGCGCTATCTTTCCGGGTATCTGTGGGCCGATAGCGGGGAAGGCATCTACGAGGCAAATCACGCCTGGGCGGAAGCATTCGTCGACGGATTGGGCTGGGTCAGTTTCGATGTGGCCAACTGCGTCGCGGCATCCGAAGCTTATGTGCGTGTTGCCCAGGGTCGCGACTATCTCGACGCCGCGCCGGTCCGCGGACTGTGGCGCGGCGACGGCACCGAGGCGCTAACGGTTTCGGTGCGGGTCAGCCAAGGCCAGCAGCAGCAATAGAGGTCCGCAGCAGCGGGTCCGGAGTACCTATCGTGTCCTATCGTCCAACAACGCTCGTCAACGCGGTGGCCGGCCATCATCGGCGGTGAACTGACCGGTATCGCGATCGTCGCGTCGGCCGCGATGGTTTGCGGCGCGCTTTTCTCGCGCCTCCGGCAACCGCCCCTGGTGGGCTACATTTTTGCAGGCATTCTTCTCGGGCCGACCGCGCTGGGTGTGGTCGAGGATCGCGAGCAGATCGCACTTCTGGCCGAACTCGGCGTTCTGATTTTGCTGTTCATCATCGGTCTCGAACTGAGCTTGCGCGCCTTCAAGCTCGTTTGGCGCCAATCGCTTGGAACGATGGCCTTCCAGGTTCTCGGCACCGTTGCGATCGCCTTTTTGGTCAAGCTCGGCCTGGGCTGGTCCGCGGGGCAAGCGCTATTGGTCGGTTTCGTGCTGGCGCTCTCTTCGACCGCCGTTGCGATCAAGATCCTTGAGGATATCGGCGAACTGCGAACCGAGATCGGCCGCATCGCCATCGGTGTCCTTATCGCCCAGGACCTGGCGGTTGTGCCGATGATGTTGGTCATCGGGTCCATGGGCGAAAGCGACGTCAGCGTTGTTGGCTCGGTCGTTGCGATTGCCGCCGCGGTAGGCATTCTGGCGGCGGTGATTCTCATTCTTGGGCAACGGCGCAAATACCGGTTGCCGTTCATCGATACGATTGAGGGAGACGTCGATCTCACAACAATGGCGGCGCTCGGCATTTGCTTCGGTGCCGCGGCGGCCTCCGGCCTGCTGGGACTGTCGCCGGCCTACGGCGCGTTCCTTGGCGGGTTGATCGTCGGGAACACCGCCGATCGCGCCCGAATGATTCGGGCGACCCAGCCGATCCAAGCCGTTCTGATCATGGTTTTCTTTGTGTCCATCGGTCTGTTGATCGATATCGGGTTTATTTGGGCCAACCTGGGACTCGTGCTGTTGCTCGTTCTGATCGTGACCGTTGTGAAGACCGCGATGAATATCGGGATCATTCGGTTTTTCGGTGCGCCCTGGAAGACGGCCTTTCTGGCTGGCACGGTCATGGGACAGATCGGCGAGTTTTCCTTCGTGCTCGCAGCCGCAGGCTTGTCGGTCGGCTTGATCGGAGACGAGGACAGCCGGCTTCTAGTCTCCTTGATCGCGCTCAGCCTCGCTGTTAGCCCCTTGTGGCTGGTCACCGCGCGCCGACTCGAACAGATTCGTTGGCGCAACCACATGAATCCGCAAATGATTCTGAGGCGCCTCTTTGGACGCGAACTTAAGGGCGCAAACCGTGTGGCTGGCCCGGCCCTAAGCGCGGTGCGGCGAGGACTGGACGGCGCCCGGCGGATATGGACGATTGCAACAAGCCCATTTCGGCGCACCGAGGAACCGGCTACAACAGCGCGCCGCGAGACGGCGGGAAGGCGAGCCTCCCAGCCGGACGACAGCAGCCCAAAGAAAACGGAGTAATCCTCGAATGACCTATTGTGTCGGTCTGCTGCTCGACGAAGGGCTGGTTATGCTGGCCGATACCCGCACCAATGCGGGCGTCGATTACATTTCGACCTACTCGAAGCTCACGGTTTGGGAGCAGCCGGGGGAGCGCGTCATCGCCCTGATGACGGCTGGCAATCTGTCGGTGTCCCAGAACGTCGTGACCATGCTCAACGAAGGTCTGCCAAACGGGGGTGGGGAACTTGTCACCATGAGCAGCGTGCCGTCGATGACCGAGGCCGCCCGTCTTGTCGGCCGCGCTATTCGCGAGGTTCGCCGGCTTGACGCCCCCGCGCTCAACGAAGCGGGCATCGACTTCGAAGTCAGTTTTGTTTTGGGCGGCCAGATTGCCGGACGCACATTGCGCATGTTTCTCTTCTACTCTGCCGGCAACTTCATCGAGGCTGGCCCGGACTCGCCCTATTTCCAGGTTGGCGAGCTCAAGTACGGCAAACCGATCCTCGATCGGGTGGTCAATGTCGGTACGTCGCTTCAGGAGGGTGCCAAGTGTGCGATGATCTCTATGGACTCGACGATTCGATCCAACATTTCGGTGGGTTTGCCCCTGGACATGCTGATCTATCGGCGTGATGCGCTGAAGATCGAAGTGCGCAGCCATATCCCTGCGGACGACGCCTATTTCAAGATGATCTCGGAGGGTTGGTCGGCCGGTCTGCGCGAGGCCTTCCAAAAGATTCCCGACCCAGTCTGGAGCTAGCCGGCCGACGGGTGACCGCCGCCACGATACGCAAGAGTCGAGCGTTTCTGCGGGAGTTGGCTTTGTTTCGGCGATATCCCGGGGCGCGGCGGTTGAGCATGATCAAGGACGCCCGCCTAGGGGTGGCTTAGCGTTGGGCTTGCCACGTCCCTAAACGGAGGAGTCAACGATGCGCGCCGCAGATGTCATGACGACGGGCGTAATCACGGTGTCACCGGATACCGCCATCCTCGATGTCGCCCATCTCCTGCTCGACCGGCGGATCAGTGCGGTGCCGGTCGTCGACGAAGCGGGCAAATTGATGGGGATCGTCAGCGAGGGCGATCTTATCCACCGGCATGAGAACCGCACCGAACGCAAGGGCCATTGGTGGCAGGCGTTGATCGAAAATAGGACCGATGCGGCGCGCGCCTATAGCCGCGCCCACGGGCGCCACGCGCGCGACGTCATGACCGAGAAGGTGCTGACCGTGTCCGAAGACACGCCTCTAGCGGACATCGCCGACATGCTGGAGCGCCACCGAATCAAACGGGTGCCGGTAGTTACGGGCGGCAAGGTCGTCGGCGTCGTCAGTCGGGCAAACCTTCTTCAAGCGCTGGTGGCGCGTCCGATCGAGCCGGTTCCCGATACTGTCGCGGTGCCCGACGATACCGGGATCCGCAATGCCATAGTCGACGAGATTCGCGACAACGCGCTTGCCGGATCTGAAATTAACGTCATTGTCGCCAACGGTGCCGTGAGCCTTTGGGGCACGGTCCAGTCCGAGGATCAACGGCGGGCGATTTTGATCTCCGCTGAGAACGCGGCCGGCGTCATCGACATCGAAGATCATCTCGCAATCCCGACCAATCGGCGGCTCGCGGGGCTCTAGTCCGGCGTTCCTATGCGAGACACGGGAGAAAGGCCCTAACCATGACTGAATCGCCAACCGTTTCGGCGTTGAGCGAGGATCATGCCAACGCACGCCGTCTCCTGGATATTCTCGCGCGCGAGGCGCAGTTGATCCGCGATGGTGAAGACGCGGACTACGAAGTGATCGAGGGCGTGACGGACTATTTCGGGGGTTATCCGGATGTCTATCACCATCCGGTGGAGGACCGAATCTTCGAGCGATTGATGACCGTCGATGCGGCACGGGTAAAGCCTCTCGGCGATCTCCTCGCGGAGCACGGACAGCTTCGCCTCAAGCTAGCCGATGTCGTGTCTGCGTTGCGCGACGTGCGCCTTGAAGCCGAGGTACCGCGCCACAATATCGTCCGCCGTATCGATGCGTTTGTCGACACCTACCGGCGTCATATGGATGCCGAAGACCGGCTCTTCTTTCCGCTGGCGGCGGCGCTGCTGAGCGACGCCGATTGGGCGGCGGCCGGCGCGGTGGCGGCCGTGTCGGATCCCCTGTTCGCGGCGAAAGAAGGTTTCGACGGACTCCGCAAACGGTTGCTCGTCTTCGAGAAGGACATCTGATCTACCGGCTCTTCATTGTAACGAAACGGGCGCGATGACCCTCGAGCAAGAATTCATCGCAGACGATCCGCGCATGGTTGCGGCAATCCGCGACGCTGCCGGCGACGGTCGTCCCGAGCGGATCGACACCCACGGAGCGGCGGTGTTCCTTGCCGGATCGTTCGCGTACAAGATCAAGCGGCCGGTGGCCTTTCCCTATATGGACCTGTCCACGCAGGAGAAACGCCGCGCTGCCTGCGAGGCTGAAATCCGATTGAACCGCCGGACCGCCCCGGACATCTATTTGGGGATCGCGCCGCTGCGCCGGGACGCGGATTCGCTCACGATCGGCGCGGTCGGCGACCCGATCGCATTCGGCGACGAATGCGTCGTCGTGATGCGCCGCTTCGATCAACATACGTTGTTCGACCGCATGGCCGCGCGCGGGCGTCTCGGTGCCGATTTGGTCTTAGGGCTGGCCGAGGCCATCGCAACTTTTCACAACCGGGCCGAGGTCATTCGCGACCGCGGCGGCCCCAAGGAAATGGGTTGGGTGGTCGAGGAAAATATCGAGGAGCTCTCCCGTCGCACCGATGTTTTCGCGATAGATGACCTAAATCGGCTTGCGACGCTGACTCGTGCCGCCGTGGAACGCCTCGCCGCGACGATGAAAGCGCGGATGGCCGCGGGCTTCGTGCGGCATTGCCACGGCGACTTGCACCTTCGCAACGTGTGTCTGTTTGAAGGCGCGCCGACGATTTTCGATGCTCTCGAGTTCAACGATACATTGGCAGTGACCGACACGATGTACGACCTTGCCTACGTCCTGATGGACCTGCTCCATCGCGGATTGCCGGGTCCGGCCTGCGCTTTGCTCAACCGCTATTTGGAACGGTTTAGTGACGATGGAGGGCTGGTGTTGTTGTCCTTCTTCATGTCGGTGCGCGCTGCGGTGCGGGCCAAGGTCTCGCTGAGCATGGCCGACGTCCAGAGCGATCCGAGCGCCGCGGAAACCCTGCGTGGCGAAGCGCAGGACTACTTGGCCCGGGCGATTGGGTTTCTCGAACGCAAGGCGCCGGCGGTCGTTGCTGTCGGCGGTCTGTCGGGTAGTGGTAAATCGACCGTGGCGCGTGCCTTGGCGCCGCACCTAGCGCCGGCACCGGGCGCGATCGTCCTGCGGAGCGACGTCATCCGCAAAACGCTCATGGGCGTGGAGGAAACCGAACGGCTCGGACCGGCGGGATACGCGCCGGAGGTATCGCAGCGGGTTTATGACACGTTAGTCGGCCGGGCGCAGACTATCGCCGCCGCCGGGTTCAGCGTCGTTGCCGATGCAACGTTCACCAAATCCGACGGGCGCACGGCGATCGCCGATGCGGCGGCGACCGTTGGGTGCTCGTTTGCCGGCTACTGGCTCGACGCCGATCCAGACACGCTGGTCGCGCGCGTCGCTGCGCGGGTCAACGATCCGTCGGACGCGGATGCCGCAGTGGTCCGCCGCCAATTGGCGGACGATGTTGGGGTCTTGGATTGGGTGCGGTTGGATGGGCGCAGGCCGGCTTCGGCAATCGCCGGCGAGATCGCGGCCCTTGTCGGAAAGATGTCTTGATCGGTTTGCCGCCCGTGCGCAGGATGCCCCGAACACGCATTCATCCTTGAGGATTTCAGTGCCGGTTTGCCCTGTGCCGATCGCATCGCGGCCAATTCCATGAACGAACGGGACGCCAACCTGGATCGCCGCGCGTTGTTGTTCGGCAGATGGCGGCGCCAAATACCGTCCGCGGCCGCGTCGCCCAGCGTGGCGGCGACGCGCGCAATCAATTGGGTGCGACCGCCCGGCGCGATCGCACCCAGCCTCTTTGTCCAGGCCTGCGACGGATGCGGCGCCTGCGCCGAGGTGTGTCCTGCCCAAGCGATCAAAATGACCGGTCCCGCAGTCGACGGTCGCCGCCCCGGTCCCCGGATCGATGCGGCACTGAATCCGTGTGTGCTATGTGACGCCATCGCCTGCGTGACCGCGTGTCCCACCAGCGCGCTTGCGCCGGTCGAGCGTGAGGAAATCCGTATCGCCCAGATTCGCTTCGATGAAACCCGCTGCTGGTCGGCTAACGGAACCGACACCGCCTGCGCCGTTTGCGCCGAGCGCTGCCCGGTG
The DNA here is from genome assembly GCA_964350495.1 of uncultured Alphaproteobacteria bacterium. Lineage (GTDB taxonomy): Bacteria > Pseudomonadota > Alphaproteobacteria > SHVP01 > SHVP01 > CALJDF01. The sequence continues at coordinate 5,525 of CAYGKG010000079.1, read as the reverse complement.
GGTGATAGCGCAATTTCCCTAGCGCCGGGCAAAGGGCCGACGATCGAGGCGGGGTGTACCGGTTGCGGGGTGTGCGTCCACTACTGCCCCGCGAAACCGCCTCCGTTGATCCAACTGCCCCTTGCGCTCTAGGCGGGCGTTGCAGGGAATTCACCGGTGCGCTGGTGCCGGGTGCAGGATTCGAACCCGCGACCCCCTGATTACAAATCAGGTGCTCTACCAACTGAGCTAACCCGGCTTTGGCGCGCCAGTGATGCCACTAGGCTTGCGGTTTGGTCAACACGTACGTTGGGGCTTTGTCTGGCGATCGCGCTGGCGAACCGATCGTTGCGCCGTCTATCGGACTTCCCGCCAGATCCACATCGTCGCCGCGAGGGCCAGGAGTCCTTCGATTCCCATTACGGTCAGCGCCATCGGCGCACCGAGCCAGTTCGCGAGGAACCCGACGTGCAACATGCCGATGGGGCCCGATCCGATGCACACGGCGAGGACGCCCATCACCCGTGCACGCATCGCCGGTTCGGCCAATACGTAGGGTAGCGTGGCCTGCATCGTCGTAAATCCGGCGATTCCCATGCCGGCCGCAAAGGTCACCAACAACGAGAATCCATAGTGGTTCGATTGCGCGAACAGAACAACCGCGGCAATCATCAAGAACGAGCCGTACAGATAAATCTTATTGAAGTGATTCGGTTTCGCGTAGGCGGCGACGAGCAGCGAGCCGAGCAGCGCGCCCACGCCCTCGCTCGACAGTAATAGGCCGATCGGAAAAGCCGTCAGACCGAGTTCTTCACCGCCGATGACGGGCACCATCGCCACGTACGGCAGGCCCCAAACGTTCAGAATAACGGTGATTGCCATCAAGCCGACGAGAGCCCGGTTGGCGCGGACATAGCGCAATCCTTCGGCGATATAGGCAAAGATGCCGTAGGCGGATGCCGCCAACGCGCGTGGCGGTGCGACGACCCCAAATATCAAAACGACGCATGCGGCATAGCACGCGGTCGCGACCGCGAAGATCCCGGTGATGCCGATTGCCTCGAGAACGAAGCCGCCGAGGGCAGGGCCGATGATGCGGGTGGCGTTGTTGGCCGTAAGGTCGAGGCCCATTGCGCGGCTGATCCGGTCTACCCCGGCAATATCTCCCATCATGTTGCGTCGAACCGGAAACTCCATGGAAAAAACGATTCCGTTGATGAACGCGCCGGCTGCAATGTGCCAAGGCGTGATGACGCCAAGGGCGGCAAGCAGGCATAGAAAGCCGGTTATCAACACAAGAACGATTTCGCCGCCGAGCAGGAGCGTGCGCCGGTCGAACCGGTCGGCAATGGCGCCGGTGAACGCGCCAAACAAGAGATTGGGCGCAGCCCGCGCCAGGTTCACCAGCGCAACGGCGAGTGCCGACTGGGTGACCGAAAAGGTGAACACGCTCGTTGCCAGAATCTCGAACCACCGCATGGCCATGACGAAGGCGCCGACCGACCAAAGACGGACGAACGACCGGTCATGCAGGAGTGAACGGTTCTCGGGGTTCTCGCTGGGACCGGCGGGCCGGTCGCTCAAAGGCGTTCCGCCCGACGGTTGGCGCGGCCGCGGTTATGATGCGGCATTGGACAAGGGTGCATCATGCGGTTGTCGCCGCGCCCACCGGCACCGCATCGGGCACAGCGTCGTCATGGTATTCGGCGAGGTCGAAGTAGAAAGTCGAACCGATGTCGATCTCGGAAACGAACCCGACCTTTCCCTGATGGCGTTCGATCAGCAGTTTGCAAATGCTCAGGCCAAGGCCAGTGCCGCTTTCGCGCCGCTCGCCCTGGTCGGCTTGGGTGAATTTGTCGAAGATCCGATCGCGGAAATCCATCGGAATGCCACGGCCGTGGTCGGTCACAAAGAACCGAATGGCGCCGCCTGAGGTTCGCCGTGCCCCAACATCGATGGTCGAGCGCAGGGGCGAGAATTTGATCGCGTTCGACAGGAAGTTGGTAAAGACCTGCATGAGCTGATCGATGCCGCCGAGCACCCTGGCGTCCTCTGGCGCTTCGGAGATTTCGATCGAAATGCCGAACCGTTCGGCGAAGCCACGGTTGGACTCCACTGCCATTTCAAGAAGGGACCAAACTTGAATCGGAAAGAAGGCGATTTCCATACGCCCCGATTCGATTTTTTCGATATCGAGAATGTCGTTGATCAGTCTGACCAACCGATCGCTGTTGTTGCTGGCGATTTGGACGAGGTTGTGAGCCTCTTCCGGAATCTTCCCGGCCATGCCAGCGGAAATGAGGCCGAGCGATCCGCTGATCGATGTCAGCGGGGTGCGCAATTCGTGGCTTACCGTTGAGATGAAGTCGTTCTTCATGCGGTCGACGTTCTTGCGCTGGGTGATGTCGAGGAATGTCGCCTGGGCGGCGGGGGCGCCTTCCCAGACGACGGGCGTAACCCGAACCTCGATCCAGATATGGACGCCGTCCCGTCGGATGGCGCGGCGCTCGAAGACATTCGGCAGGTCTTCGCCGCGAAGGCGGGCGTGGGCGTTGCGAGCCATTTCGTCGCGTTCGTCCGGCGCAAAGAGCGGCAGGATCGATCCCATCGCCATGATGTCGTCGGCGCTGTCGTATCCGAACATCTCAGCGAACGTCTTGGTCGCAAACACCGGCACCATAGCGCGGTGGACACAGACGCCTTGGAGCGATCCCTCCAAGAGGTTGCGGAACTTGGTCTCGCTCCCGCGCAACTCGGACTCGACCGCACCCAGGCGGGCAATGTTCCTAACCAGAATGAGAATGACGGGATAGCCCAGCAGAATCGGCATTGTCCACGGCATCATGCCGATTACCGGACGGTCGGCGAACGACACGCCGTCGAGCGAGTAACCGATCTCGACGACGATATTGGTCGCAACCCACACCGGCGCAGTCACCAAGGCTGCGGTCCAATGCACCCCGATTCGGTCGATCAGCCGAACCATGTATCGCAAAAACCACTCGCTGCGCGGCAAGGGGTTGCCGACGTCGGGGGATGGGGCGTTCATACGCGAAGCCTTCAGTGGAGCAGGCGACGATACCGCCCTCATTGGTGGCGAACAAGTTCATGGAGCGCGACGGCGACCGCCGCAGCCACGTTCAAGCTGTCGACGCCGGCGGCCCGGGCGCGCGCCGCGACCGGCAGAGCGACGGTGGCGTCGCAATGCTCGCCGACGAGTCGGCGTAACCCGTGACCCTCGGCGCCGGCCACCAACACGCAACGGCCCAAGGGGGCATAGTCGTCAAACCGGCGGTCGGCCCCGCCATCGAGCCCAATGACAAAGAAACCGCCTTTTTTCATGTGGTCCAATGTTCGCGACAGGTTGGCGACGCGGACGATGGGAACGATCTCGAGGGCGCCCGATGCGGCCTTCGCTAGGGCACCTGTTTCGCGCGGCGTGTGGTGCCGTGGAGCGATGATCGCGTCGACGCCAAAAACGGCGCAATTCCGCAGAATTGCGCCGACATTTTGCGGGTCTGTTATCTGATCGAGCGCGACCAACCGGGTTGTCTGCGGGTCTTCGAGGATGGCAGGGTCTGTCTCCGGAAGCTGGAGGACCTGGGCTAGAAGCCCCTGGTGAACAGCGGTTTCCGCAACACCGGGCGGCAACGATCGGGGATCGAGGGCGGCAACCGTCGGGAGGTCGGGCCGATCGCGGCCCGCAATCGCCTGCCGAAGGTTGGCTGCCGCGGTATCGGTGGCGAGAACCTGCAGAATTTTGCGGTTTTTGTTCCCTATCGCGGCGAGTACCGCATGCGTGCCGTACAACCAAAATGACCCCTCCGGACCTTGGGAGTGGCTTTTGGAGCGGTTCCCCGGGCGGTTACCGTGGTGGCGGGACGGATTGCTGCGTTGCATAATTCGCACTATATAATGTGGCGACAAGTAAAGAAGAACGATGGTGCACGGCTAAATCGCCGGGCAGCCAAAGTTCTTGCTTGCTTTGACGTTGACAATACGTGGCAAATTCCCATAGTGCGGGCCTTCCGCCGGGCGGCTTCGGGCTAGACGGAGGGGTGCCCGAGTGGCTAAAGGGGGCGGACTGTAAATCCGCTGGCGTACGCCTACGTTGGTTCGAATCCAACCCCCTCCACCATCCGGCGGAGACTGGGTTTATTAAGGAGTACTGGGCGAAAACCGGTCTCACGGGGCAGTTTCTGGCGGGTGTAGCTCAATGGTAGAGCCCCAGCCTTCCAAGCTGGTGACGTGGGTTCGATTCCCATCACCCGCTCCAAACTTGGCCGAGTGACTGACCTGCGCGTGGAAGATTTAAGGGCCCGTGGTCTGTAGAGAGAATTAGGAAAAGACGATGGCGAAAGCGAAATTTGAGCGTACGAAGCCGCACTGCAACATTGGAACGATTGGTCACGTTGACCATGGGAAGACGTCTTTGACGGCGGCGATCACGAAGACGCTAGCGGAGACGGGCGGCGCGACGTACACGGCGTACGACCAGATTGACAAGGCGCCTGAAGAGAAGGCGCGTGGGATCACGATTGCGACGTCGCATGTCGAGTACGAGACGGCGAACCGCCATTACGCGCACGTGGACTGCCCGGGCCATGCGGATTACGTGAAGAACATGATCACGGGCGCGGCGCAGATGGACGGCGCGATTTTGGTTGTTAGCGCGGCGGACGGCCCGATGCCGCAGACGCGGGAGCACATTCTGTTGGCGCGCCAGGTCGGCGTTCCGGCGATTGTGGTCTATATGAACAAGGTCGACCAGGTGGACGACGCGGAGCTTCTGGACCTTGTGGAGCTTGAGGTCCGGGAGCTTTTGTCGCTTTACGAGTACCCTGGCGACGATATTCCGATTGTGCGCGGCTCTGCGCTTGTTGCGCTTGAGGACGGCGATGCGGAGACGGGTAAGAACTCGATTCTGGCGCTGATGAAGGAAGTTGACGCGTATATCCCGCAGCCTGAGCGTCCGAAGGATAAGCCGTTCCTGATGCCGATCGAGGACGTGTTCTCGATCTCGGGTCGTGGCACGGTGGTGACGGGGCGTATTGAGCGCGGGATCGTGAAGGTCGGGGACGAGATCGAGATCGTCGGGATCAAGGACACGGCGAAGACGACGTGCACGGGCGTTGAGATGTTCCGCAAGCTGCTGGACAGCGGCGAGGCTGGGGACAACGTGGGTTGCCTGCTGCGGGGCATCGGCCGTGAGGATGTCGAGCGCGGTCAGGTTCTTGCAGCGCCTGGGAGCATCACGCCGCATACGAAGTTCAAGGCGGAAGCGTATGTGCTGACGAAGGAAGAGGGGGGGCGTCATACGCCGTTCTTCACGAACTATCGTCCGCAGTTTTACTTCCGGACGACGGATGTTACGGGGGTTGTGAAGTTGCCGGAGGGCACCGAGATGGTGATGCCTGGCGACAACGTGACGATGGAGGTTGAGTTGATCGCACCGATCGCGATGGACGACGGCCTTCGCTTCGCCATTCGCGAGGGCGGACGTACCGTCGGCGCCGGCGTCGTCGCTTCAATCATCGAGTAAAGAG
>CAYGKG010000078.1:0-14955 GCA_964350495.1 uncultured Alphaproteobacteria bacterium | reverse complement strand
CGGCGAGCACCTACGCCGGCTGATCGTGGGCCACGGTCCCATCTCGGTCGCACGCCTCATGACCGAGGCGTTGGCCAATCCCGAACACGGGTACTACATGACGCGCGACCCGTTCGGGGCGGCAGGCGACTTTGTCACGGCGCCCGAGATCAGCCAGATGTTCGGTGAGTTGATCGGCGCCTGGTGTGCCGATCTGTGGCAGCAAATGGGCGAACCCAAACCGCTCCGCTTGGTCGAAATCGGACCAGGTCGCGGCACTTTGTTGAACGATGCGCTGCGGGCTACCCGGCGGGTTCCAGGCTTCCACGACAGCCTCGACCTTCACCTCGTCGAGACCAGCCCGCTTTTGCGCGACCGACAGGCCGCGACCCTCGCGGGATACGCCATTAGCTGGCACACGAGCGTCGCGGCGCTGCCCGAGGGTCGTGCGATCGTTGTCGCCAACGAGTTGTTCGACGCTCTGCCGGTACACCAGTTCCAGTTCACCGACGGCAGCTGGCACGAACGCCTCATCGATATCGCCCCGAATGGCGCGGGCCTCCGATTCGTTCTCGACCCTGCTCCCGCTGAATTCCCCGACCTTGAGACTTTCGATAATCCAGCGGCAGACGCGATCGCCGAAGTCAGCCCTGCGGCGACGGCGTTGGCCCAGCACCTGGCGTCGCGAATCGACCGCTGGGGCGGCGCTGTCTTGATCATTGACTACGGCCACGATCGCCCCGGCTTTGGCGACACCGTGCAGGGCGTCCGGGCCCATCGGTTCCAAGACATCCTCAGCGCGCCCGGCATGGTCGACATCTGCGCCCATGTCGATTTTGCCGCGCTGGGGCGAGCCGGGCGCAGCGGTCGCGCTGCCGTTTGGGGGCCTGTGCCCCAGGGCGCCTTTCTAAAACAACTGGGCCTCGACGCACGCGCCGAAGCCCTCGCGACGGCGTCTCCGACCGATCGGGCCGCAATCGCAGCGGCCGCCCATCGATTGACCCATCCCGGCCAGATGGGCACCCTGTTCAAGGTTCTTGCATTCGCCAGCGCCGGACTCTCACCGGCAGGATTCGCGACGCCATGATTCGATCCGACCCGCTTGCCGCAGCCCCTGGCGTCATGCATGCGTTCTTCACGCGGCGCGGCGGCGTATCGAGCGGCATTTATGCCTCCCTTAACTGCGGCAGGGGCTCGAACGACACGCCCGAAGCCGTGCGAACCAACCGGACCCGCGTCCTCGAACTCATTGGGATCTCGACGGGCTCGCTGAACACGGTTCATCAGATCCACGGAACCGACGTCGCCGTGGCAACCGGTGCCTGGCCGGCGAATCCACCGACGGCCGACGGCGTGGTGACCGCCACACCGGGCGTCGTCCTCGGCATTCTTACCGCCGACTGCGCGCCGGTCCTGTTTGCCGATGCGACAGCCGGCGTGATCGGCGGCGCCCACTGTGGGTGGCGCGGCACGCTGAGCGGCGTGGCCGAGCGCGTGATCGCGCACATGGTGAATTTGGGCGCGCGGCCAGAACGGATCACGGCCGTCGTCGGCCCGACCATTGCTCAATCTTCGTACGAGGTGGGTGCAGATTTCGAAACGACATTCCTCGGCGAGGATCGCGAAGCCGCCCGGTTCTTCGCCCGAGGTACGCCAGGTCACGCTCAATTCGATCTGCCGGGCTACGTGATGCACCGGCTGAACCGCGCCGGGCTCGGGTCGGTCACCGCGACCGGCCACGATACCTACGCCCTTGAGAACGACTTCTTCAGTTATCGCCGCGCAACCCACCGAGGTGAACCGGACTATGGTCGCCAGATTTCGGCCATCGCCCTTGCCCCCTAGCGGGGTCCGTTTCGGCATTACGCTTGCCGCGCTGGCCCTTGCCCTTCTGGGCGCCTGCCAACCGGTGCCGCGACCGTTTCAACCCGATAGCAAACGCCTGAACGCAGCCGACTTCGCGCGGCTCGGGACCCGGGGCGGAATCATTGTCAGAGCCCCCAACCTGGCGGACCCCGCCCTCGCGGCCCCACTCACGGGACTGCTAGCGGCGGCGCTCCGCGACGCGGATGTCCCCGCCATTGCCGGACCGCAGGATGAAACCAACCGCTATGTTCTGGCCGGCGATGCCCGAATCACGCGAACCGACGGGGCGGCGGCTGTTGTGTCGAGTTCATGGCAATTGATTGACCCACGCGGAACCCCCGTGCGGTCGTTCCAAGTGGAACAGCGGGTGGACGGCGCCGGTTGGGCGGCCGGCGAAACAGCGGCGCTCGCCCTTTTGGCCGAATCCGTCGCCCACGAAACCGCGGCCCAGTTCGCCGCCCGGCCGGCACCCCGCGTCGAACCGTCGATGCCATCCCAGCGTGTGGCGATATGGTCGATCGTCGGTTTGCCGGACGACCGCGCCGCATCGTTGACAGTCTCGCTCGGTGCTGCGCTACGGACGCGCGGTATCGTCGTGACACCTCAGGACGACCCTGCCGCGCTGGTCCTGACGGGCTGGTTCGATCGAGCAGCGGCGAGCGGCGGGACTGAGCGAATTTCGATCGATTGGGTCTTGCTGCGGCAGAATGGGCAAGAACTCGGCGTGGTTTCGCAGAGCAATTTCGTCCCGGCGGGAGCGCTCGACCGCGCGTGGGCAGACGCCGCGCCGACCATCGCAGGCGCAGCCGCCGATGGTATCGTCGAGATGATGAGCCAAGCCGGGGGAACCGCGACGCGGAACGAGGGCCCGACGGACTCTAGGTCGGTGGTTCAATAGTCGGCGTCGCGAAATACTTCGACGTCGCTGAGCAGTATCATCGCAGCGTGGTCGGCGAGAAGGTCGTATACCGCTTCAGCCAACTTCCGCGCCATCGCATCGCTCGCAACGACGAGGATTGCGGTGCGGCCCAGGGCGGGCGTGATGTCGTCTCGGCGCCACCGGCCAGCGTCACCGCGACCGGCCGAAGCAGGAAGGATGGTGTAGCCCTCGGCGCCCTGCTTCTCTAGGACGTCCAGCACCCGTTCGACCAGCGCCCCTTCGACGATGATCTCGAGTCGTTTCTTTGCGAACAGTGCGCGCATGCCGAATCTCCCTACATCAGGCTTTCGATCACCGACAGATACAAGGGAATGCCGATGACGACGTTAAAGGGGAAGGTGACAGCAAGCGAGAGGGTCACATACACGCCTGGATTGGCCTGGGGCAGCGCTAGGCGCATCGCCGCAGGCACCGCAATGTAGGAGGCCGACGCCGCAAGCACGGCAAGGAGCACGGTCCCGCCCACGCTCAAGCCGATCAAGGCGCCGGCGCCCCCGCCGATCGCCGCGCTGGCCAGCGGCATGATGATGCCGAAAGCTACCAGCCCCGCTGAGATCCCGCCGGCCTGGCGAATGCGCATCGCGGCGAGCAGTCCCATATCGAGGAGAAACAGGGTCAGGACGCCCTTGAACGGGATGTCGAAGAATCCCTTAACCTCGCCCGCCCCAACCGGACCGACGATCCATCCGATCACAAAAGCCCCAAGCAACAACACGACCGATCCGTTGAGCAGGATCTCGCGGTAAAGGCCACCTGCCTGCGCCATGTTCGAGCGGACGCCGCCGCGCCGTGCAATCCACAGGCCGGCAATAATCGCGGGCGTTTCCATGAGGGCGACCACGGCGACCATGAATCCCTCAAAGTCCATACCGTTGAGACGCAGGAACTCGGCCGCCGTCAGAAATGTGACGACCGAAATCGAGCCATAATGCGCTGCGACGGCGGCCCGCGTCGCCAGATCGGTCGTCGGACTAAGAATCCGGATCAGGACCACCGCGAGGAACGGCAACACAAGCGACAGCAACGCGCCGACGACAAGGGCGACGACGAGAGCCGGACCGACGCCCTGCTCATGGACCGCGACACCCCCCTTCAAGCCGATCGCGAACATCAAGTACACCGCCATCGCCTTGCCGATCGCCTCGGGGATGCTGAGGTCCGATCGCAACAGACCTGCACCAAGTCCAAGCGCGAACGCTAGGATCATCGGCGTCAGCAGGTTCGACAAAGCGGCGTCTAAGAATCCCATACCACTCGATCCCGTTCGTTCAATCTCCAACCATCTCCCGACACCCGCCAATTGGGTCGTGTGTCAGCGCTGCGCACCTAAGCACGGTTGCCATCGCATTGCGATGGACCCCGATGCCCATCGAAACAGATTTGCGGAATGGCCGATTGGGCCAACCAACGGCAAACCGCTGCAAGAACGTTAGGCCTATCCCGACGCGGCTCCGCAATCTATCCTTCGGGCAATTCGTCACCAACGAAAGCGGCCCTTTTGTCCCTTACCCGCACCCTTCCTTCGGTCAGCAGCCAAACCACCCACCGCCGATCCCGCGATGCCTGAGTTCGACCATCTCCTCGAAGGCTATCGCCGCTTTCGCCACGACCGCTTTGCGCAGCAGAACAACTTGTACAAGCAATTGGCTGAAACCGGACAGTCTCCGCGCGTCATGGTCATCGCTTGCTGCGATTCGCGGGCCGATCCGGCATTGATTTTCGATACGGCCCCGGGCGAGATATTTGTCGTCAGGAATGTCGCCAACCTCGTCCCGCCCTACGCGCCCAACGACGATTTTCACAGCACATCGGCCGCGTTGGAGTTCGGCGTAACGTCGCTGCAAGTTGCCCAGATCGTCGTGCTCGGTCACGCCCGGTGCGGCGGGATCGCGGCGAGCCTTGCGGGACGCCAGCCCGGGACCTTTATTGGCAAGTGGATGTCGATTTTGGACGATATCCGGCAGAAGATCGGCCGGGATTCCGCCAACCTCGACAGTGCCGAGCGCCAGCGCGCGCTCGAACTCGCAAGTATTGGAAATTCGTTGAACAATCTGATGACGTTTCCATTCGTATCCGAGCGCGTTAGCCAAGGAACGCTTCGGTTGCGTGGCGCTTTCTTCGATATTGCGACCGGCGTTTTGCATGTCCTGGATTCGAACACCGGAACCTTCGAACCGGCCGCCTAATGCGTTTACATGCGGCCCCCCCCTTGTTACAGTCCGCGCGCTTTCAATGCCCTCCGGGTTTTTCCATGACGCCACGCAGTAGGCCCGCGTCTCGCCAGCAATGAAGATCATCGCAGGCAATAGCAATCGGCCGCTCGCCGAAGCGGTGGCCGCCTACCTCAACCTTCCGTTGTCCAAAGCCTCGATTCGGCGTTTTGCCGACATGGAGGTATTTGTCGAGATCCACGACAACATGCGCGGCGAGGACGTTTTCATCGTCCAGTCCACGTCCTATCCGGCAAATGACAACTTGATGGAACTGCTGGTGACGATCGATGCCGTGCGCCGTGCTTCGGCCCGTCGGATCACCGCGGTCCTTCCCTATTTCGGCTATGCGCGGCAGGACCGAAAGCCCGGCCCTCGCACGCCGATTTCGGCCAAACTGGTGGCCAACTTGATAACCGAGGCCGGCGCGGACCGGGTTCTGACGCTGGATTTGCATGCCGGACAGATCCAGGGCTTCTTTGACATTCCCACGGACAACCTGTTTGTCGCGCCGATCGTCGCCAAGGACATCAAGGATCGCTTCCACAACGACAACCTGATGTTTGTTTCGCCGGACGTGGGCGGCGTGGTCAGAGCCCGTGCCGTGGCCCGCCGCCTGAACGCGGACCTGGCGATCGTCGACAAACGCCGCGAGCGCGCCGGTGTCTCGGAGGTCATGCATATCATCGGCGACGTTGAAGGCCGCCGCTGCATTCTCATCGACGACATCGTTGATTCCGCAGGAACCCTGTGTAATGCCGCCAATGCCCTAAAGGAGCAGGGCGCCGAATCGGTCATGGCCTACGTGACCCACGGCGTTCTGTCGGGCGGCGCCGTGGCGCGGGTGTCTAGTTCCGCCCTGGAAACCCTGGTGACGACCGATTCGATCGTCGCCACGGAAGCCATGCGGGTCTCGGACAATATCCGGCGATTGAGCATTGCGCCGCTGATGGCCGAGGCAATGCGCCGAATCAGCGATGAATCCTCGGTTTCCAGCCTCTGGGACTAGGAATCGCCCCGAAATAGGTATAGAAGGGCGCCGCTTTAGTGGTGTCAGCACTCTGGAAACTGGCGCCAATCGGGCTGTATCCCGTCGAAACATAGGAGAATTGCGATGAGCGACCAGCACGTGATCGCCGCGCAGGTGAGAGACCGGGCCGGAAAGGGCGCTGCCCGCGCTGCCCGCCGAGCCGGTATGGTTCCTGCCGTCATTTATGGCGCGAAGAAAGATCCCACCCATGTGGTGATCGAGCGCCGCCAGCTGCAGGTGGAGATCGCCAAGGGCGGCTTTACCAGCCGCTTGCTCGATATCTCCGTCGGTGAGGGCAAGGAGCACGTCTTGCCCCGCGAGATCCACTTCCATGCCGTTACCGACGTGCCCTTGCACGTCGATTTCCTGCGGGTTACCGACTCAACGCTGATTAACGTCAACGTTCCGGTCGTCTTCGAGGGCGAAGAGGAATGCCCCGGCCTCAAGTTGGGTGGCGTTCTGAATATCGTTCGCCACGAGGTCGAGCTGAAATGCCGCGCCGGTGCCATTCCCGAAATCTTGACCGTCAACCTCGTCGGCCTCGATATCGGCGATAGCGTGCGCATCAGCGCGATCGCATTGCCCGGTGGCGCCCGTCCGGTCATCACCGATCGCGACTTCACGATCGCCACGATTGCCGCCCCGACGGTTCAGGTCGAAGTTGCCGTGGACGATGCCGAAGGCGACAATGCCGAAGGCGCAGAGAAAGACGCGGACGAAGAGGACGGCAAGGGCTAAGGCCCGGCCGCGCCTTTCGCCAACCCAATGGTTCTGCTGGTGGGGCTGGGCAATCCCGGCCCCGACTACGCCAAGAACCGTCACAACATCGGCTTCATGGCCATCGACGAAATCGCGCGGCGCCACGGCTTTGCCGTTTGGCGCCGGCGCTTCCACGGCGAAGTGTGCGAGGGGCGCCTTTCGGGCCGCCGTGCACACGCCCTCAAACCGGAAACCTATATGAACGAGTCCGGCCGCGCCGTCGTCGCCGCGATGCGCTACTATCGGCTTGAACCCGAAGACGTGATCGTCCTGTACGACGAGATCGACCTCGATGCCGGTAAAATCCGGTGCAAACGAGGCGGCGGCAACGCCGGACACAACGGTCTGCGGAGTATCGATTCGCATATTGGGCGCAACTACATTCGCGTCCGTTTCGGGATCGGCCATCCAGGCGACCGCGATCGGGTTTCCAGCTACGTTCTTGGCAATTTCGCCAAAGCCGATATGGTCTGGGTCGACGCAGCAATCGGCGCGGTTAGTGACGCACTCCCCGCGCTCGCCATCGGCGACATCCCAGGGTTTTCAAGCGAGGTCGCGCGGCGCCTGCCGCCTCCGGCGGCCAAACCGGCTGCAGCGCCAGGTGCGGAGTAACATCGAATGGGTTTCACCTGCGGCATCGTCGGCCTGCCTAACGTTGGGAAATCGACTCTCTTCAACGCACTGACCAGTACGGCGCAGGCCGAGGCGGCGAACTACCCGTTTTGCACCATCGAACCCAACGTGGGTCGGGTGTCGGTCCCCGACGAGCGTCTGGAAAAAATCGCGGCACTCTCCAAATCGGCGAAAATCATTCCGACATTCCTCGATTTCGCCGACATCGCGGGCCTCGTACGCGGGGCCAGCAAGGGAGAGGGTCTGGGCAATCAGTTTCTCGCCCATATCCGCGAAGTCGACGCCATCGTCCATGTGGTTCGCTGTTTCGAGGACGAGAACGTCACCCATGTAGAAGGCCGCATCGATCCGATCGCCGATGCGGAGACCGTCGAAACCGAACTGATGATCGCCGACCTCGAAAGCCTTGAACGCCGTGCCGACGCGGCCGCGAAGAAGGCTAAGGGCGGCGACCGCGACGCCAAGGCTTTGGCCGATCTTATGCAACTGGCACTCGCACCGTTGCGCGAAGGTCGCCCGGCGCGCACCGCGGCGGTGCCCGTTGACCTGCGGCGCGACTGGCAGGCGCTCCAGCTTCTCACCGCAAAGCCGGTTCTCTACGTTTGCAACGTCGACGAGGAGTCGGCGGCCACCGGCAACGCCCAATCCGAAAGGGTCGCGCTCTGGGCGGCGGAACAAGGCGCCGGGTGCGTCATCATCGCGGCGGCGATCGAAGCCGAAGTCGCCCAGATCGACAATCCAGCGGACCGCCGCGAATTCCTCGCCGCGATGAATCTCAGCGAGACCGGCCTCGCGCGCATCATTCGCGCAGGCTACGCCCTGCTCAACCTAATCACCTACTTCACTTCAGGTCCAAAAGAGACCCGCGCCTGGACGGTTCGCGCAGGCGCCAAAGCGCCGGAAGCTGCAGGGGAAATCCATACCGACTTCGAACGCGGCTTTATCCGCGCCGAGACCATCGGCTATGCCGATTTCATTGCGTGCGGCGGCGAAGCCGGTGCCAAGGAAGCCGGCAAGATGCGGTCCGAGGGACGCGACTACTCGGTCCGTGACGGCGATATCCTATTATTTCGCTTCAACGTGTGAGGAAGACGTGGCGCGCTACTTCGAGGACATCACTGTTGGCGACAAATTCGCGTTCGGCCACTACGAAGTAAGCGAAAAAGAGATCGTCGAATTCGCCGAGAAGTACGACCCCCAACGTATCCACACCGACCCGACCTTCGCCGCAAACAGCGATTTGGGCGGCCTCATCGCCAGCGGCTGGCATACCGCGGGGATGTTCATGAAGATGATGGTCGATGCAATTATGGGCGAGGACAGCGGTATGGTGTCGCCGGGAATCGACGAACTGCGTTGGGTGCGGCCAGTGCGACCGGGCGATATTCTGCGCGCCGAAGGCGAGGTGATCGGCGCCCGCCTCTCGCAGAGCAAGCCCGACCGGGGTATCGTGCAAATGCGTTACACGGTGCTCAATCAGGACAACCAGGTCGTGATGAGCCTAAAAACGAACAGTTTCATGCGGCGACGCAGCCACACGGCTGCCAATCAGGGAGGCAACGATGGGTGAGGACATTAAGCTTAAGGCCGAAGACGGATTCGAGATGGACGCCTACCTGGCTTTGCCTAGCGGCAAGCCCAAGGGCGGCGTCATCGTGGTCCAAGAGATCTTTGGCGTGAATTCGCATATTCGTTCGGATGCCGACAGATTCGCGCAGGCGGGATACGCCGCCCTGGCCCCCGCGATGTTCGATCGAGTCCAGAAAAACGTCGATCTTGGCTACGACGCCGCCGGCATCGAAGCCGGTCGCGGTATCGTCACCCAGGTGGACTGGAGCGATGTCGAGAAGGACCTCCGCGCCGCGTCGGGGGCTCTCCAGCAATACGGCAAGGTCGGTTTGGTCGGATATTGCTGGGGTGGCAGCGTCGCCTGGGTCTCGACCATACGGGATTGCGGCGTCGACTGCGCCTCGGGCTATTACGGCGGCCGGGTCGTGGATTTCATCGCCGAGGCGCCCAAGGTACCGGTGATCCTACATTTTGGCGACAAAGACAAAGGCATTCCAATAGCCGATGTCGAAAAGATCAAAGCCGCCCACACCGGCGTCCCGGTCTATCGCTACGCCGAGGCCGACCACGGATTCCACTGCGACCAGCGGGCGTCCTATCACGCGGAAAGCGACAAACTTTCGACGCAGCGCACGATGGATTTTTTCAAGAAACACATCGGCTGACCGCCATGACCAAGGGCGACCTCGCGGAGGCCTTGTGGGCGGCAACCGCAACGCCACCGCCCGCCACCGGGCCGCTCGACGGCGATCTCTCCGTCTCGGTAGCCATTATCGGCGCCGGCTATACCGGTCTCTCGACCGCCTTGCATCTCGCCCAGCGGGGCATCGACGCCGTGGTTCTGGAGGCCCGAGAGATCGGCTACGGCGGATCGGGGCGAAACGGCGGTCACCTGACCCCGACTTTTCATTTTCGCCCGGAGTTTTCGCTCGCTAACCTGAAGAAACGTTTGGGCGAGGAAAAGGCCGGGCGCTTGATCAATCTGCAGACCGGCGCTGCCGATCTGATCTTCGGCTTGATCGAGAAGTACGGGATCGACTGCGAACTGGCGAAAGCCGGGTGCATCCACGCCGCCCATACCCCCAGCATGATGAAAGTGCTGGAGGAGAAATACGCCGACTACCAGTCGCTTGGCCGACCCATGCAACTCCTCGACCGGGCGCAAACCGCGGCGCTGACCGGCACCGATAAGTTCTACGGCGCCTGGGTGTACGAGAACGCCGGTCACATACAACCGCTGAGCTACGCCCGTGGGCTGGCCCGAGCCGCACAACAAGAGGGCGCGCGGGTCTTCACTCACTCGCCGGTCGACCGACTCGAACGGAGCGGCACGACGTGGCGGCTGACATGCCCGCGCGGACAGGTAACCGCGGACTCGGTGGTGATCGCGACGGGCGCCTACGGCAATGCGCTGTGGCCCCGACTCAAGCACACCTATGCACCCTTCTCCCTCGGATGCGCAGCGACGGCGCCGTTGAGCGCAGAGATGCGGCGGGGCGTGCTGCCGCAAAACAATCACTTGGTCGACACCCGCCGCGACACCTTCGCCCTAATGTTCGACGGCGCTGGACGATTGGTGACGGCGTTCAACGGTTCTGGGTTGCGCGGCATGAGCCGGCGCAGCATGCAGGACCTCGTTGCCAGGCGATACAGCTGGGTGTGGCCGCAGCTAGCCGGGGCGAAATGGGATTATTTCTGGTCGGGCGCGATCGATCTGCGCGCGGACCTATTTCCGCGCCTGTTCGAGCTTGCGCCAGGCCTAGTCACCGCCATCGGTTTTTCCGGACGCGGCATTCCCACCGGCACCGCAATGGGCACTGTCCTTGCCGACTTTCTCAGCGGCACGCCGAAGGAGGACCTCGCAGCGCCAATCGAGCGCCCGAGCTACGTGCCACCCTTGATGCGGCTGGTCGCCCGCATGATGGTGCCGCGGTTCAGACGGCACGACGCCCAATTGATGCGCAACGACGGCCTCGATCCGCCCCGCTTTTGACCGGACATTTGCCGCCATGCGTTTGGCATTTGGCGACACCCGGTTTCCACACTACCCTCAGAATTCCAATGGCAATCGTTCTCGATTGCCAAGAACAATGAGGGAGGACCACATGAGCAGATTTTTGGGATCGATGGCGCTCGTCCTGGCGCTGACCGTCGGCGCGGCAAGCGCCCAGGCGCAGGAAGTGAAATGGCGGTTACAGAGCATCGTGCCGGTCAACACGTTCTTTTGGACCGAAATGGTGCAGAAATTCACCGATCAGGTACGGCTTCTGTCCGGCGGGCGAATCGACATCACCCCGTTTGGCGTCGGCGAGATCGTACCCGCGTTCCAAGTGCATCCGGAGGTGGCGAAGGGGACCGTTGAAGCCGGCTGGACGTCCGCGGCGTTCCTGGTCAATGCCGACCCAACCAACGCAGTATTGTCGGACTTCCCAGGCGGTCCATCGCCCGAAACCTACATGCACTGGTACTATAACGGCGGCGGAAAACAGCTCCACCAGGAGTATCGGAAAGAAGTGCTCGGCGTCCACGCCATGCTGCTTGGCATCGGCACGACCGAATTCTTCGCCGTCTCGACCAAACCGATCCGCACCAAAGAGGATCTCGTCGGCCTAAAGATGCGCACCACCGGCGCATGGGCCACCGTGATGAAAGAATCGTTTGGCAGTTCGACCGTCGTCCTGCCGTCGGGCGAAATCTTCAGCGCCCTGGAACGCAAGGTCATCGACGCCGTCGACTGGGCGGGTCCCGGTGGCAATCTGGGGATGGGTTTCCATAAGGTTGCGAAATACTTGATCGTTCCGGGCGTTCACCAGCCATCCTCGCCGGTTGAACTCGTGATCAACCTGGACAAGTGGAACGCCCTGTCCGACGCCGACAAGCAGCTCCTCGAATTGGCGGCGCAGCTCACGACCTTCCAGTCGTACATGGCGACCGGTCAAGCCGATCAAGCCGCAATGCCGGAGTACCGCAAGAACGGCAACGAGTTCGTTACGCTCGATCCAGCGCTTCAGGCCGAAATCAAAGCCGAGACCCTGAAGTGGCTCCAGGGCCAAGCGAAGGAACAAAGCGACAAGGGAAACGTTTGGATGCAGCGGATCCTCGATTCCGTCCTTACCTACCAAGCGGCGTGGGCCAGCAACGGTTTCACGCGCGCCTGGGATCTTGAGTAACACGGCCTCTTGAAGCTGGGGGCGGGCGATCGGCCCGCCCCCTTTTTTCATGCGAAGTATCGTGGCCACACGCCTACTGAAATTTGCGGATCTGGTTTCCTTCGCGGCGGCGTTTGTCGCGATGGGCATGATCCTCGGTTTGGTCGTTGCGATGCTCTACGAGGTCGCCGCGCGCTATGCGTTCAATGCGCCGACGATTTGGGCCTACGATGTCTCCTATATGCTTAACGGCGCGCTGTTTGTGCTGGCGGCGGCATTGACCCTCGCGAAGAACAACCACGTCCGGATCGACTTTCTATCGTCGCGACTGAGCGTACCGACCCAGCACCTGATTAACGCCGCGTTCTACGTCGTGCTGTTTCTCCCGGCGCTTGGCTTCGTCACGCGGTCCGCGACGATCGCTGCGTGGAGCGCCCTGACGACCGGCGAGGTCGAGGCGATCAGTCCCTGGGCGCCCGTGATCTGGCCGTTCAACACTGCGGTTGCGATTGGGCTCGCCGCGCTGTGGCTTCAGGCGTTGGCCGAAGCGGTGCGCCACGGGTTGGGCTTTCTAGGCTCCGGCGCGGTCCGGGCGCCGAACGTCAATTTGCCCCATTAGGGCCCGACAATGGATCCCTCGCTCCTTTCGGCCCTGATGTTCCCCGCGCTTTTTGCGCTTATTTTTCTGGGCATTCCGGTCGCTTTCGCGCTGATCAGCGTCTCCTTCGTGTTTGGATTCGTCGCTTTCGGCGACACGATAGGGCAAGTCCTCTATGGCCGGACGATGGGCGTTGCCGGCAGTTCGGTCCTCGCCGCGATCCCCCTGTTTATTTTCATGGGCTCGATGCTCGAGCGCACGTCGATTGCCCGCCGCCTTTTTGAAACGATGCAAATGTGGCTGGGGCGCATGCCCGGCGGCCTCGCGGTCGCGACGATCACAATGTGCGGCATCTTCGCCGCCGCGACCGGCATTATCGGCGCGGTGGAGACCGTCATCGGCATGATGGCGATTCCACCGATGCTCAAGCACGGCTACGACAAGGGACTTATTTCGGGCACCATCTGCGCCGGCGGATCGCTGGGGACGATCATCCCGCCCTCCGTCACCGTGATCATCTATGCCTCGATCGCCGAACTCTCGATCGGCGACTTGTTCGTCGGGATCATCATTCCCGGCCTGCTTATGATTGCTTTCTTCGTGGGCTATATCCTGATCCTGGGCGTGCTGCGACCGGAGCGGGCGCCGAAACTCCCGCGCGAAATGGTCTCGGTCCCCCTGGAAGAAAAGCTGCGGATCACGGCAACGGGATTGCTTCCGGCCACCATTCTGATCGGTGCGGTGCTGGGGTCGATTATTTTCGGCATTGCGTCCCCGACCGAAGCCGCGGCCGTTGGCGCCGGCGGCGCGCTCGTTCTGTCCCTCGCCTACCGGGAGTTTTCCTGGTCGGTCCTCTATCAGGTGGTTCGCAAGTCGGTGTCGATCAGCGCCATGGTGATGCTGATCGTCGTCGGCGGCGGCATGTTTTCCGGCGTATTCCTGGTCAACGGCGGGCGCGACCTTGTGGCGGGCGCCGTTGACACGTTGAATCTGCCACCGGCCGGTCTCGTCGCTGTGTTCCTGTTCATCGTGTTCCTGTTCGGGTTCGTGCTCGATTGGATCACGATCGTCTTGATCGCCCTGCCAATCTTCTTGGCGCCGCTCAAGGCTGCGGGCATCGACCAAGTTTGGTTTGCGGTGCTCATGATCGTCGTCATCCAGACCAGCTACATGACGCCGCCAATGGCACCAGCGATCTTCTATCTGCGCTCCATCGCGCCGAAGGAAATCACCTATGGCCACATGTACCGCGGCGTCCTGCCGTTCGTCGTGGCCCAACTCCTGGTGCTTGCCGTTGTCGCCCTTTTCCCGGCGACCGCAACCTATTTGCCGACCGTCCTCTTGGGGTTCTAGCCGGGGACAAACTCCAAGATCGCACCGCACGCCTCGGCCGCTGCTAGCCTAATTCCATCGCCTTGCCGCGTGTACGTGGCGCCCGCCTCGTCAAAACAACGTTGAGCAGCCGTCAGGTCGGCGGTCCCAAGGGTCAGCGCCGCAATGGTGGGGGCCGGATGGGCGACGGCTTGGGCGGCATCGCCGTAGCGCGTCCCCAGGGCCGCCTGGGTGATGAAACGAAAGTCGCCGTGCCCCGTGAAGATCTCGAACCCGCCGGCAATCGCGCGGGCTTGGCCGCCGAATAGGCGCTCGTAGGCGGGGCGTAGGGCGTCGGGGTCCGAAACCACGATCGTCATCGCCCGGATGGAGCGCGCGCCGTTGGCGTGCTCGACCCACTCCGGGCGGCGCATGTTCTGCGGCGTTAGGGGCTGGACCAGCATCAAGTACATGTCCGGGGTCGCCGCCTCGCCGATCTTGAGCCAGCGGAAGGACTGCGGCAGATCGCCCCAGGGCGCTTCGCAGTTGATCGTGACTTCGTTGAGCGGGGTCGGGTTCGCGCCCAAGGTGCTGAGCGCAGCGTGGGCTGAGGTCACGTCGTTGGCGCGTAGGGTGACGGCCATCGCCCCCTCGCCACCAACCAAAAAATCGGCGAGGCCCGGCGTGAGGAAGGCCGAGGAATCGACCACGCCGAGCAATTCGATGAAGTCCTTGTCGTCGAACATGACGCTGTAGTTAGCCGTGCCCCAACCGACCATGCGCCTTCGCGGCGTGACCGTGAACCCGAGGCGGATGTACCGCGCCTTCGCGATCTCCAAATCTGCGACCGCCACCACCGCGTGGTCGATGCCGTCTATGCCGTTTGCCATAGTCTGCGCGCCCCCTCGATC
>CAYGKG010000077.1:0-15191 GCA_964350495.1 uncultured Alphaproteobacteria bacterium | reverse complement strand
GTCGTGAAGGCACTGACGCCTGCCGATAGCGGCCGGTTCATTGCCTGGAACGGCGAGGACGTCCCCTGGTAGCCCCCCTAGTTGGCCTTGGCCTCATAGGGAAACCGCTCGCGCCAGTGGCGGGCGATCTCTTCGCGGGTGCAAATCCAGACGTCATCATGCTGACGCACATGCTCGAGAAATTTCTGTAACGCCCGCGCCCGCCCCGGCCGCCCGACGACCCGAGGATGCAAGCCGACCGACATCATGCGCGGCCGGGTGGCACCCTCTTCGTAGAAGAAGTCGAACGTGTCGCGCATGTAGTTGAAGAACTGACCGCCCTCGGTGAACCCGCCGGGCACTGTAAACCGCATATCGTTGACCTCCAACGAGTACGGCAGAACCAACACCGGATAGCCTGAGTCTTCAACCCAATACGGTAGATCGTCCGCATAGGAATCCGAGTCGTAAATAAAGCCGCCTTCCTCCGCGGCAAGACGACGCGAAATCATGCTCATCCGGCCGGCGAACCAACCCACCGGGCGCTTCCCCGTTGTGTTAGCGATCGCCTCGATCGCCCGCCGCATATGGTCACGTTCTTCGGCTTCAGTCAGTTCGCCGTGGTCGATCCACCGATAACCGTGCGTCGCAATTTCATGCCCGGCGTCGGCCATTGCCTTGGCGGCGACCGGGTTGCGTTCCATCGCCTGGCCGCAGGCATACACCGTGCAGCGCACATCGTAACGATCGAACAGGCGCAGGATGCGCCAGATGCCAGCGCGGGACCCGTACTCGTAAATCGATTCGACGAGAAGGTTACGCTTGCCTTCGAGCGCCTGGAACGTCGGATGACCCGGCACATCGGTCATCAGCCCTTCGGAATGGGCGTCGCCGTCCATGATGGTGTGCTCGGCCCCTTCCTCATAGTTGATCACGAGATTGAGCGCGACGCGGGCACCGCCGGGCCATTGCGGGTCCGGCGGATTCGGTCCGTAGCCGAAAAGATCCCGTGGATACTTGCCTGTGGTCATGATGCGTGTCCTCCCCGTGGGGAGTTTAACGCGAAATCAGGCCTATATCAGGCCCGATCGTAGGCGAGGTTCGGGGACAACCACCGCTCCGCCTGTTCGACCGAAACGCCACGGCGCTCGGCGTAGTCCGCCACCTGGTCTCGGCCGATCCGGCCGAGCCCGAAATACTGCGATTCGGGGTGGGAGAAGTAGTAACCCGACACCGAGGCGCCCGGCAGCATCGCAAAGCTTTCGGTTAATTTGATCCCGGCGTTTTTCTCAGCATCCAACAACCTAAATAGCTCGGGCTTTTCGCTGTGATCGGGGCAGGCGGGATAGCCGGGCGCGGGTCGGATGCCGTGATAGGCTTCTTTGATCATCGCCTCGCTGTCCAGGTTCTCGTCGGGCGCGTACCCCCAGAACTCCTTGCGGACCCTCTCGTGCAGCCGTTCGGCGAACGCTTCGGCAAGCCGGTCGGCCAACGCTTGCAGCATGATGCCGCTGTAGTCGTCGTGCGTCGCTTTGAACTCGGCGAGCTTACCTTCGATGCCGAGCCCCGCAGTCACCGCAAAACCGCCGATGAAATCCGCCGCGCCGCTGTCCTTGGGCGCGACAAAATCGGCGAGGCAATAGTTGGTGCGCCCGGCCGACTTGCTCATCTGCTGACGCAGAAAGTGAACCGTGGTCCGAACGGTTTGGCGGCTTTCATCGGTGTAAATTTCGACATCGTCGCCCACGGCGTTCGCCGGGAAGAAACCGAACGTTGCGCGGGCCGTCAGCCATTGTTCGCCGACCAAACGTTGCAACATGGCCTGCGCATCCTTGAACAACTCGCGGGCGGCGGAGCCGACGGTAGGATCGTCGAGAATGTCGGGGTACTTGCCCGCCAGTTCCCAGGTGCGAAAGAATGGAGTCCAATCTATATACGACGTCAGTTCGGCGAGATCGTAACTGTCGAACGTTTGCACGCCTAGGAAGCTGGGCGTCGGGGGTATGTAGCTTGACCAATCTCCGGAAAACCCGTTGGCCCGTGCTTCGGCGAGCGGATGTTGATTCGCTTCGGAATCCCGATTGCGATAGCGGTCGCGCACGCCTTCGTATTCGGCGGCGATATCGCTGACGTAAGCGGCCTTGCGGGTCTCGCTGGTCAAATTGCTGACCACCGCGACGGCACGTGACGCGTCGAGCACATGGATCGCCGTGCCGCGTTTGTACCCGGGCGCGATCTTGACCGCAGCATGGACCTTCGACGTCGTCGCACCACCGATCAAGAGGGGAATATCGAAGCCTTCGCGCTCCATTTCGAGCGCGACCGTGACCATTTCGTCAAGCGACGGCGTGATCAACCCGGACAGGCCAATTACATCGACCTTTTCCTTGCGAGCCGTTTCAAGAATCGTCTGGTAGGGCACCATCACCCCTAGGTCGATCACTTCGAAATTGTTGCACTGCAGGACGACGCCGACGATATTCTTGCCAATGTCATGGACATCGCCCTTGACGGTAGCCATCAAAACCTTGCCCTTGGCCGGTGCGCCAACATCCTTTTCAGCTTCGATGAAGGGCAGCAAATGGGCCACCGCTTTCTTCATGACGCGGGCGCTCTTGACCACTTGCGGCAGAAACATTTTTCCCGAACCGAATAGATCGCCGACGACATTCATCCCGTCCATCAACGGTCCTTCGATGACCTGAATGGGTCGGTCGAATTCATGCCGCGCTTCTTCGGTGTCTTCGACAACGAAATCGGCGATTCCCTTGACCAGCGCATGGGTCAAACGTTCGCGAACCGGCGCTTCCCGCCAGGAAAGGTCCGCGACTTGGACCTTGCCGCCCTTGGCCCTGTAGGTCTCTGCGATCTCAAGTAACCGGTCGGTTCCGTCCGCGCGGCGATTGAGAATGACGTCCTCGACCGCATCGCGAAGGTCTTTTGGAATTTCTTCATAGACCTCGAGTTGGCCGGCGTTGACGATCCCCATGTCCATGCCCGCGGCGATGGCGTGATAAAGAAAGACCGAGTGCATCGCCTCGCGAACGGCGTTGTTGCCACGAAACGAAAACGAGACGTTCGAAACCCCGCCCGACACATGGGCGTGCGGTAGCTCAGCTCTAATCCGGCGAGCCGCCTCGATGAATTCGATCCCGTAGTTGTTGTGCTCTTCGATGCCCGTCGCAACCGCGAAGATGTTAGGATCGAAGATGATGTCTTCGGGCGGAAATCCGACATCGTTGACCAGAATATCGTAGCATCGCTTACAGATATCGAATTTGCGATCCGCGGTATCGGCTTGGCCATCCTCGTCGAAAGCCATCACAACGACCGCCGCTCCATACCGTCGAATCTTCTTGGCTTGCTCGATAAAGGGCGCCTCGCCCTCTTTCAGGCTGATCGAGTTGACGACCGACTTGCCCTGCACGCACTTCAGACCCGCCTCAATGACCGACCATTTGGACGAATCGATCATGATCGGCACCCGGCTGATTTCGGGCTCCGACGCAATGAGGTTGAGGAACGTCACCATTGCCTGCTCGGAATCGAGCATGCCCTCGTCCATATTGACGTCGATAATTTGCGCGCCGCCGTCTACTTGACCGCGCGCGACTTCCAGCGCGGCGTCGAAGTCGCCGCCGATGATGAGCTTCTTGAACTTAGCCGAACCGGTGACGTTGGTCCGTTCACCGATATTGACGAAACGTGCAGTATTCATGAGTCAATCAACGTTGCTTCGAGACCGGAAAGCCGCATTACCGTCGGTACCTCAGGGACATTGCGCGGCGCAACGTCCTGTACCGCTTCGGCAATCGCCTTGATGTGGGCGGGAGTGGTGCCACAACAACCGCCGACAATATTGATCAAGCCTGATTCCGCCCATTCCCGCAGGAAACCCGAGGTGGTTTGAGGGGTCTCGTCGTACTCGCCCATCGCGTTAGGCAACCCAGCGTTCGGGTAGGCGCAAATTTTGGCGTCGGCGACCTTGGCGAGCGACGCTAGGTGGGGGCGGATTTGTTGCGCCCCGAAGGCACAGTTGATGCCAATGGTAAACGGTTGCGCGTGCCGAACCGAATGCCAGAACGCTTCGATGGTTTGACCCGACAGGTTGCGACCGGAGAGATCGGTCAAGGTGCCCGATATCATCAGCGGGATACGTTCCCCGCGCTGGTCGAAAAGCTCCTCGATTCCGAAGATCGCCGCCTTGGCGTTCAACGTATCGAAGATCGTCTCGACCAAGAGAAGATCGACTCCACCGTCGATTAGGCTTGCGGCGGCATCCCGGTAAACCGCGCGAAGTTCGTCGAAGGTCGTGTTGCGGTAGCCCGGTCGATTGACGTCGGGCGATAGGGACGCGGTGCGATTGGTCGGCCCCAGCGAGCCGGCGACGAAGCGGGGTTTGTCCGGCGTCTCAGCCGTTTTCGCATCCGCCGCTTCGCGGGCGATCCGCGCGCCGGCGCGGTTTAACTCAGATACCAGATCTTCCATGCCGTAGTCGGCTTGCGAAATCGTGGTCGAGTTAAAGGTATTGGTTTGAACGATGTCCGCGCCAGCATCGAGATAGGCATCATGGATTTCACGAATGATGCCTGGTTGCGACAAATTCAAAAGGTCGTTGTTGCCTTTGACGTCGCGCTTGAAATCTTTGAACCGCTCGCCGCGATAGCCCGCTTCGTCGAGTTTGTAGGACTGGATCATCGTTCCCATCGCGCCGTCGAGAATGAGTATCCGGCGATCGCTTGCTTCTTGCAGCGCGCGCCACCTCTCCTGCCGGTTCATCGTGTGTCTCCGTCGTTGTTGCCGCCAGCGGGGGCGGTGTCGCGCAGACCAAGGATGTGACAGATCGCGTAGGTCAGGTCTGCGCGGTTGAGGGTGTAGAAGTGGAACTCGTTAATCCCCGCCGCCTGCAATCTCCGGCATTGTTCCGCCGCGATCGTCGCACCGACCAGCTTGCGGGTTTCGGCATCTTCCTCCAGCCCTTGGAACAGGCGGTGCATCCAGGCGGGCACGTCGGCGCCGCACATCTTGCAGAAACGAACGGCGCCCTCGAAGTTCGAGACCGGCATGATGCCTGGGACCACCGGTACGGAGATGCCCGCCGCCCGCACTTTCTCGAGCCAGCGAAGAAACACGTCGGGATCGAAAAAGACCTGGGTGATCGCGCGCGACGCACCGGCATCGACTTTCCTCTTGAGGTATTCGATGTCGGCGCTTGGGCTTGTCGCATCGACATGCACTTCCGGGTAAGACGCCACACTGATTTCGAAATCGGCAACTCGTTTGAGTCCCGCGACGAGCTCGGCGGCATTGGCGTAGCCGTCGTCGTGCGGGGTGAAGTTCGGGTCATCGCGGGGCGGATCGCCCCGCAACGCCACGATGTGGCGCACCCCGGCATCCCAATACCCGGCGGCAACGTCGTCGATCTCGCCGCGGCTTGCCCCGACGCAGGTCAGATGTGCGGCCGGCACCAGCGACGTATCCTTCAGCAGGCGCACGACCGTAGCATGGGTCCGCTCGCGCGTGCCGCCGCCCGCGCCGTATGTGACCGAGACGAAACGCGGACCGAGCGGCTCTAATCGTTTGATCGACGACCACAGCATTTCGTTCATTTTTTCCGTCTTCGGCGGAAAGAACTCGAACGACACATCCGGCGGTGCACTGGTGTTTTCGTGCGTGATCAACCCTTGCAATTCACCCATCTCACTCATTCTACCCGCGCCTCGATTGCCGGTTTCTCACTATGCCAAACCGTGACCGTTAACGGATCGCCGTCAAGATGAACGCTCTCACCCACAACGAGACCGGCGGCCCGCATCCAACCCGAAACTTCGGTATCGGGAAACCCGAGCCGGCGATGGGCGTGTTCCTCGCGTAGCGACTCGACATGGTGGGGCGCGAAATCCGCGACAACCATCAAACCGCCAGGCCGTAAAATCCGCTCGCCCTCGGCCAGCACCCCGGCGGGCTCGTCGGCAAAATGAAGCACCTGGTGATAGGTCACAGCATCGACCGATGCTTCCGCGAACGGCAGGCTGTGCATGTCGGCATGACGCACGCGGCAGTGCTTCAGGTCCTGCCTGTCAATGTTTGCGCGCGCCAAACCGAGCATCTCATGGGAGAGGTCGATGCCGATAGCTTCGTCGGCATCCGGCCCGAGCAGCTCCAGCATGCGGCCGGCGCCGGTTCCAACATCGACGAGCGTGCCGATCTTTCGGCCCTCGAACAGACGGCGCATGATCGATTCGACATCGAGGTCGGGGACGTGGAGGCGACGGACATCCTCCCAGCGTTCAGCGTTGGCGCTGAAATACGCGGCCGCGGCCGCGGCGCGGCTGCGGCGTACGGCATCTAGCCGCGCGGCGTCGCCGTCGGTGCCGTCGGCGTCTTCCGGTAAAAGATCGACGATCTTTTTCGATAGTTCGCCGGCCTGCCCGGAATCGCTGAGGCGGCAGAATACCCACGTTCCCTCGCGGAACCGCTCGATCAGACCGGCATCGCCCAACAGTTTCAAGTGACGCGACACCCGCGGCTGACTTTGTCCCAATATTTGGGTGAGTTCGCTCACGGTGAGTTCCGCGCGGGAAAGTAGCCCCAAAATCCGGAGCCGAGTTGGCTCCCCGGCCGCGCGCAGGCCTCCGAGCAGGATATCCAATGAAACCGCCATCCCCACAGATATAAAGATATGCTTATATTTGTCAATGGCGGGGATGCCGCAGCGGCGGGCACAGGTTGTGTGATAGGAACGACTACCCACTACATAGGCGGCCAAGAGTGCGTCATTGGCGCAACACCCGTGGCTGGAAACCCTCTCCGGTGCGACGCCTTGCTGGTTTCGAAACTATCGGTGTGCTACTCAAAAGCCCGCGCTTTACATAGATTCGGGACGCGTTTTGGACTGAGCTATTCGGGGGTCTTCGCAGGGTTAGCGGGGGCAGCTCAGGTCTAGCATTAAGTGGTGAGTTTTTTCGGGATAGGTCTGAGCCTTGAAACCTTCGTCCAACTCGACCGCCGGGAGGAAAATACCTTTTCGCGCGGCCTTCGTTCGCAATCTGGCTGCGATCGCAACAGTATTTGCAGTCGCATCCTGTGCCACACCCGGCGATGATTCGGCGCAAATCGCCGATCCGTTGGAACCAGTCAACCGCTACATCTTCGCGGCCAATCTGGCGGTCGACACGATGCTGCTCGAACCGACAGCGCAGTTCTACCGGGATTTCGTCCCCGACCCCGCGCGGAACAGCGTCCGAAACTTCCTACGCAATCTCGAAACGCCGGTCATTCTTGCGAACGACGTGCTCCAGGGCGATATCGACGCCGCTGGGGTGACAACCCGCCGCTTCTTTATCAACTCTACGGTCGGTGTCCTTGGGCTGCTCGACCCGGCCACCAAGATGGGTTTGGAACGCCGCGACGAAGACTTCGGCCAGACCTTAGGCCGTTATGGTATTGGCCCAGGGATCTACATTGTTCTCCCGATTCTCGGGCCGTCCAGCCTACGCGACGCAGCTGGATCCTTTGTCGACTACTATTTCGACCCGTTGAACTATTACGCGGACAATACGGACCGTAAATCCATCACCTTTGCCCGCGCCGCGATTCGCGGCATCGACGCCCGCGCGCGGAACATCGAAACGTTGGATGAGATCGAACGCACGTCGATCGATTTCTATGCAACCCTGCGCAGCCTCTACAACCAGCGCCGCCAAAGCGACATTCGCAACGGCACGACTCCGTCCCTGCCCAACCTCGACCTGAGCAGCGACGACGAAGAGGATCGCACGGCCGCTTTGAAACAATGAAGGGGCAAAA
Source organism: uncultured Alphaproteobacteria bacterium (assembly GCA_964350495.1). Lineage (GTDB taxonomy): Bacteria > Pseudomonadota > Alphaproteobacteria > SHVP01 > SHVP01 > CALJDF01. The sequence continues at coordinate 7,403 of CAYGKG010000077.1, read as the reverse complement.
GATGGTTCAAATTCGTCGATTCGCCCTCGTTCTCGTCGTGGCAACGATGTTCTCGGTCAGCGCGGCAGCCCAGCAGGCGCGCGCCGACAACACCGAACAATTTATCGCCCATCTTGGGGACCAAGCCCTCCAAGTGTTGGTCCTGAACGCACAGACGCAGGGAGAGCGCGCCGAAGCGTTTCGCGCGCTCCTGAGCCAGGGCTTCGATCTACCCCTGATCGGGCGCTATGCGTTGGGGCGGTTCTGGCGGCAAGCGACTCCCGAACAACGGCGCGAGTACACCAAGCTCTTTGAGGACTTCATCGTCACGACCTACGCCGCGCGTCTTGGCGAATATAGCGGCGAGACGTTGCGCGTTGTCAGCTCACGGGCTGACAACAGCGACACGATTGTTGTTTCGGAGATCGTTCGCGAAGGCCTGCAGCCCATTCGCGTAGATTGGCGGGTCCGCCACGGCGATCAAGGTCTCAAGATTGTCGATGTCGTGGTTGAAGGGGTCAGTATGTTGCTCACCCAGCGCGACGAATTCGCCTCGGTGATCCAACGGTCTGGCGGACAGGTCGAGGGTCTGCTGGCACGCCTTCGCGAAAAGAAGGCCCCACAAGACTAGGGGCTTCTACCCGGAGCGGCCGTGACGGTAGAGCTCCATGTTCGTCAGATACTTGCCGTTCTTGATGGGGTCGTAGGGCGTGTAGTTCACGGCCCGAACGAAGCGACGAATAATGTCGCCGTCGACCACATCGACATCGATCACGTTGAGGCACCCGGTATCCTGTTCGAACGCAGCCATGCCTTCCGGGCCCCCGTGGGTCACCCAGCTCAGGACGGCCCGATTCGTGCCACCGTGCGCGGCCAGTAGCGCCGTGGTCCAATCCGGTCGCGCCAGTAGATCGAGAACCCCGTAAGCCACGCGCTCGTAGAAGTCGGCAAAGGCCTCGCCGCCGGCAAATCTGGCTTCGGGCAGGTGCGCGGTTTCGAATCCGTAGATGAACTCGGCTTCGATCCGCTCCGGCGAGAGCTCGGCAAACTTGCCGGTCCGGATCTCGCGCAACGACGCGATCTCTTGGACAGCGAGATCGCGGCCGGCAAGCGCGCCGGCGAGGGTCTGTTTGGTACGAATGAGTCCGGTATGGGCCGCGAAATCGAACGTGATGTCCGCCAACGCCTCGCCCAGGAGCACAGCCTGACGTTGACCCTTTTCCGTGAGTTCGACCAAATCCACATCGGCGACCCCCGCTCCGCCGACGCCGTAATCGACCTCGCCATGACGGAGCAAATAGATGCGGCGTCGGCCTTGGGTACCAGGAAGGCCGTGACTCATCGCTAGTCCCGCGGGAACTGCTTGTACTTGATTCGGTGCGGCCGACTGGCCGCCTCACCGTAGCGGCGCTTGAAGTCGGCTTCGTAGTCCTGGTAGTTGCCGGCAAACCACTCGACATGGCTCTCGCCCTCGAACGCGAGAATATGGGTGGCGACGCGGTCGAGGAACCAGCGGTCATGGCTGATGACGAGGACGCAGCCGGAAAACGCCTCTAGCGCATCTTCAAGCGCGCGCAGGGTATCGACATCGAGATCGTTGGTCGGTTCGTCGAGCAGCAAAACGTTCGAGCCCGACTTCAGCATCTTGGCGAGGTGGACGCGGTTACGCTCGCCGCCCGACAGCTGTCCGACTTTCTTCTGCTGGTCTGCGCCTTTGAAGTTGAAGGCACCGACATAGGCGCGGCTCTGGATCTTGCGCTTGCCGAGATCGATTTCCTCATTACCTTCGGAAATTTCCTCCCACACCGTTTTGTCGGGCGACAGTGCATCGCGGCTTTGGTCGACGTAGCCCAGAGACACCGTATCGCCGACGCGTAGCGTGCCGCCGTCAGGCTTTTCCTGACCCGTCAACATGCGGAAGAGCGTCGTCTTGCCGGCGCCGTTCGGGCCGATGATCCCGACAATCGCGCCGGGCGGAACCTTGAGCGATAGGTCGTCGATCAACAGCACGTCGCCGAAGCCCTTCTTGAGGCGATCGATTTCGATAACAAGGTCGCCCAAGCGCGGCGGCGGCGGAATGAGAATCTGTGCCGGCCCCTGCACCCGCTCCTGTTCCTGGCGCAACAGATCCTCGTAAGCGTTGATACGAGCGCGACCCTTGGCCTGACGCGCCTTCGGCGTTTGCCGGATCCACTCCAGTTCGTGGCGCAAAGTGCGTTGACGCGCCTCTTCCTGACGTCCCTCCTGAACTAGGCGTTTCTCTTTTTGCTCAAGCCAGGACGAGTAGTTGCCCTCCCACGGAATCCCGTGGCCGCGATCCAGTTCGAGAATCCACCCGGCGACATTGTCGAGGAAATAGCGATCATGGGTAACCGCAACCACGGTACCGTCGTAATCGTGCAAGAAGCGCTCGAGCCAGGCTACCGATTCGGCATCGAGATGGTTGGTCGGTTCGTCGAGCAACAGCATGTCCGGACGTTCCAGCAACAACCGGCACAGCGCAACTCGGCGCCGCTCGCCGCCCGAAAGATTCGAGACCGCAGTATCCCCAGGCGGACAACGCAAAGCGTCCATGGCGATCTCCGCGGTGCGCTCGATCTCCCAACCGTTCGAGGCGTCGATCTTTTCCTGCAGGTCGCCCTGTTCGGACAAGAGCGCATTCATTTCGTCGTCGTCCATCGGTTCGGCGAACTTCGCGCTCACTTCTTCGAAGCGCTTGAGCATGGCCGCCATCGCGCCGACGCCGTCCAACACGTTGCCCAGGACATCCTTGTCCGGATCGAGTTGGGGTTCCTGTTCGAGGTAGCCGATGCGCAAGCCCTCGGCGGCGCGCGCCTCACCGAGAAACTCGGTTTCCTGGCCCGCCATGATCCGCAGCAGCGTCGATTTACCGGCGCCGTTCAACCCGAGAACGCCGATCTTGGCGCCGGGCAAGAAAGACAAATAGATGTCCTTCAGGACCTGTCGACCGCCCGGATAGGTCTTGTTCAGGCCGATCATCGAATAGACGTATTGGACTGCCATAGGGCTCGCGCACTTTTGTAAGGGGTCGCGGGCTTGTAGCGGATGGCGGAATGCTCCGCAAGCCGTTGCCCCGGGGTACGAACGGGGGCACAGTCCCCCATCCTTGGGTAGGCCGCCTGTGAGCTATTTCCGTTTCATTCTGCACAACCGGAGTTTTCTCAGCTTCGGTCTGTTGATGATGTTCTCGTCCAGCTTTGGGCAGACCTACTTCATCAGCCTGTTCGGCGCGGAAATCCGAAACGAATTCGGCCTGAGTCACGGCGACGTCGGCTTGATGTACTCCGTCGCGACCTTCGCCAGCGGCATGACCCTGATCTGGCTGGGGCGCAAAATCGATCACGTCGACCTCCGGGTCTACAGCCTAGCCGCCTGCGGCGGGATGATCTTCGCCACGCTGTTCATATCGCTGATCCCCGGCGGCGTGTTTCTTTATCTCGCGTTCTATTTGCTGCGCCTGACCGGTCAGGGCCTGCTGAGCCACATCGCGGTGACCAGCATGGCGCGCTACTTCGACCGCGACCGTGGCAAGGCGATCAGCATTGCGGCGATGGGCTTGCCAGTCGGCGAAGCGGCGTTGCCGATCATCGTCGTGACCTTGATCGCGACGGTGGGATGGCGCGGAACCTGGCAGACGGCAACGGTCTTCATCGTCGTCGTCCTGGTCCCGGCCACGCTTTTGCTCCTGCGCGGCCACCGTGCGCGGCACGATGCGTGGGCGGAAGCTACCACCAAGGCCCAGGCGGCGTCGGATTCAGGGACCGGACAACGGCAATGGACCTTGGGCGAAGCGCTGCGCGACGTCAGGTTCTGGTTCATCATTCCCGCGGCATTGGCGCCGGGATTCGTAATGACCGGCATGTTCTTCCACCAAGTTCATTTGGCCGATGCCAAAGGATGGTCGCTGGCGTGGCTCGCCACGACCTTTGTCGGCTACGCGATCGCCGTGGTCGTCACGTCGATGTTGACCGGCCCCCTCGTCGACCGGTTTCGCGCCTCGCAATTGTTGCCGTTCTACCTACCGCCGTTGGGCGTCGCCATGCTGATCCTGGTCCTGTTCGACCATCCCGGTTTTGCCCTGGCCTATATGATCGCCGCCGGCGTGACGATCGGCGCGGGCCATACCATCGTTATGTCGATGTGGGCCGAGGTGTACGGGACCGCGCATTTAGGCGCGATCCGCTCCATCGTCCAGGCCTTGATGGTCGCGATCAGCGCACTGTCGCCGTTCGTCTTCGGCGAGTTGTTCGATATCGGCGTGACGATCGAAACCGTCGCCGGCGCGTGCCTAATCTATGTCTTGATATCGACCGTCGTGTTGAAGCTCGCCTTCCGCGGCGTCCCGGCCCCCGAAAACACCCCGCGGTAAAGCGACCATGACCGATACCGAAAGGCCCAAAGCCGAACATCCCAACGCCGATCAGGCCGACTTCTGGAACGGACCGGGCGGCGAGACCTGGACCACCCAGCGCGACCGCTTCAACGCGATGCTCGGTCCCATTGGCCTCGAAGCGATCGCGCGCGCGCGGCCACAACCCGGGGAGCATGTGCTCGACGTCGGATGCGGCACCGGGCAGACGACCGGCGAACTGGCGCGCCACGTGGCGCCGGGCGGTTCGGTCACCGGGGTCGACATCTCCGACCTGATGCTGCACGAGGCGCGGCGCTACAACGGCGATCATCCGATCCCGGTTCGGTTCCAGGTCGCCGATGCGCAAACCCACGCCTTCGACGATGCCGCGTTCGACCTCGTGTTCTCGCGCTTTGGGGTCATGTTCTTCGAAGACAGCGTGGCGGCCTTCGCCAACCTTCACCGCGCGCTCAAGCCTGGCGGGCGGCTAACCTTTGCTTGCTGGCAACCGGTCGACCGAAACGCCTGGGTGCATGTGCCCGGCGGCGTGGTCGCAAAGCACCTTCCCGTTGAGGGACCAGGCAAAGACTCGACCGCGCCCGGCCCCTTCGCCTTCGGCGCCCCCACCCGGATCGCCGGCGTTCTGAGTGCCGCCGGTTTCGCCGAGTTCGCGACCGAGGCCCACGAGACCCTGGTCCTGATGGGCGGCGGCGGCTCGGTCGAGGCGGCGGTGCGCGCCGTCACCCACCAGGGCCCCCTGTCGCGCGCCATCCACGATGCGCCGCAGGACGTTCAGGCGCGCATTCGCAACGACCTCACCGAGGCCCTCACCCCACACGCCCACGACGACGGCGTGAGGCTCGGCGCCGGGGTGTGGTTGGTCACCGCCCGCAAATAGCCCTGCCGGCGCCTAGCATTTGGTCTAGGCTACGCGCCGACGAAATCGAAAACCGGGTTAGTGAGGGGTGCGGCTTCGGTCGATACGAGGGGTGCCCGGGTGCCTTTGAGGATGCGGTGTTCAGCGCCGGGTACCAATGCGGCGGCCGCAGCGGTGCTATCGGCCATGATGTCGCGTTCAGCCGACAGGAACAGCGACGGACAAACGATCTGCTTGAGCCCGGCGGCGAGGTCGTAATCCGCGTAGGCGCGCAGGCCCCAATGGTAACGGCTGTAGATATAGGTGTTTTCGGTGCAGGCCATGCGCAGGATGGCATTCTCGGTGTCGGTGCCCCAGCGCCGCTGCCAGAACTGCCAGATCGGCAACAGGTGACTGCCGTCCTGCTGCGGCGCGGGTTCACCGAGTTCGGCGACGTAATCCCGGTGGCCGGCCGGATCCGACGGCGGCGCCGCCAGCCCGATGAAGTGAGTGACGCGCGTCGGCCCGACTTGGCGCGCAATTTCGGCAGCCAAGGCAACGCCGATCTCGGTGCCGAGCAACGCAAAACGATCGACGCCGACCGCATCGATCGCCTCCAGCAGGCGGCGGGCGTATTCGGCAAAGGTCTGCTGGGTCAGGGTGGAGGGCGAAACACCGTAACCCGGCGCATCCAAGCCCCAGACCCGCAGGCGGTCGCCCAGCAATGGAATCAGGCGTTCCATCTGGCGGCAGGAGATCGGCAGCTGGTGCAGCAGAAAAATCGCCGGACCGCTGTCGCCCGCATAGCGCGCGTGGATTTGCTCCTGCGGCGCCGGGGTTTGGATGTAAGCGCGGTGCTGCTTGACCACGGCCGCCCCCTTAGGCGTCGAGGAATCCGGCGAGTTCCGTTGCCAGCCCCGCCAGCTTGTCGCCGGTGGTGTACCACGCGTCGTAGCGGCCGCTCTTTTTCAGGGCGGCACGGGGGATAAATGGTACGGTGTTCTTGTCGGCCATCACGGGCATCTTGAGTCGCTCGACATCGCCACAGCGCGCCCGCCAATCCTGATCGAACGACGCGCGCACGACCAAGTGTTGCGTGCGCGCGGCGCGCAGAACCTCGACGGTTTTGTCGTGCAGGGCGTCGGCATCCGGCAAGCCGACGTTGCGGGCGTGGGCGCCGTCGTGGACGAACCACGGCCAGAACAACGAGGTGTCGCGCATGAACTGCCAACCTTGCGTGAACTGTTTGCCCATCATGTCGATCTCGAGCTTGGGCGTGTAGTTGTTGCGCAGCGCCTCAAGCGACGGCTGCTCGTAGGACTGAGTCCAGGCGACCTTGTCGGTGGGCCACGGAAAGATAAACAGACCATCGACGATGAGTTTGCGGACGCGCGACGGCGCGGCCAACGCCATCTCTAACGCAGTGTGGGCGCCGACCCGGTTGCCGTAAAGGTCGAAGGTCTTGAGCCCCATCGCAGCGGCGCCGCGCAGCAGCATGTCGGCGAAAACCGGCAGCGGCGGTTCTTCGCCGTCGGCGTGCGGCGGGGCCGCGGACTCCCCCGTCCCCGGCAGGTCGAAGGCATAGACCGGCCGCGACTCGGCGAGCAATTCCATCAACGGCACGAGGCCCAGCGAGGTGCCGGGCGCGACCGGCAGCAAGACCAGCGGTGTGCCCTTCCTGTCGGGGCCGGCGACACGGACCAGGAGTTGACCTTCGTCGAGGTCGGCAAAACGGCGTTTGACGGTCATCACGTTCCTCCTAATAGTCGGCTGCAGCGGTGGTCGGCGGCTGGGTACGACCGTATATGAAAATGCCGAAACAAAGCCAACGCCCCTGGGAAACCGCCGATTTTCGCAGGCCCAATCTGCCGGCGGCATTTGTCTTGCCAAACGAACCCAAACTCGCCTTTAGAATCAACTGCTTAGGTTTCTTGCCGACGAACGAAGCCAAAGACCTTCGTGTTTTCAATACTCTAGTATCTTAGCCCCGACCCGCCCACTGGTACCGTTCGGGTGCGGCGCGATTCGTGCCGCCCGTCCGATAACCGAACATGACTCTAGCGATGAACAGAGCGGGCGGCGAATCACGTTCGGTGTCCCCCGCGCCGTTGTGCCCCTGCCCCTGTCTGCTGGGGCAGGATGAAGACGGGTTCTAAGTGTGGAGGGGCCCTGTTGGTAAGAACCCCCTCCCTACCC
>CAYGKG010000076.1:0-15368 GCA_964350495.1 uncultured Alphaproteobacteria bacterium | reverse complement strand
TCCTTAGGAAGTCGGGCCGCAATTGGTCGGCGAATAATGCCGCAGCGGGGTAGTCGACGTTCTCGGCAAGCGGCAACGACAGGCATTGCGCCAGACCGCGCGCGACCTCCTCCTCCGCAACGAGGCCGAGGCTGCACAAAATGCGGTGGAGCGGCTCACCGCTTCCCTGGACCACGAGCTCCGCCCGCGCCAAATCGCGTACGTTCAAGATGCCTCGATCAAGCAGAATCTGAGTCAGCTGCTCGGTCATGCGATGACAATCGGCCCATGCATGACGGTGATCCACATTGCCGCCGCAAGGTAGGGCCCAAAAGCGATTTCAACCGTGCCGGCGCCGGCACGCCGGCGCATGACCATCGGCACCGCGACGACCAACGCTGTGACACTTGCGACGAGAACGATTCCCGGCAGCCCGGCCCAGCCGACCCAGGCACCCGCTGCCGCGAGAAGCTTGGCGTCGCCCAGTCCCAGTCCATCCCGCTGCCGCCACCGCCAGTAGCCTGCCGCGATCGCCGCGAAGAGGGCGAAACCGATCCCCGCGCCCCACAGGGATTCGATCAAACGCCCCTCGAACCCGGCAAGCGCCAAACCAAGGACCAGAATCGGTAGGGTCAGCAGATCGGGTAACAGCATGGTACGGGCATCGATCAGTGCCAGCGCCAACAGCGCCCAACCCAGGACACAGACCAGCGCGAGATCGACCCCGGAAAACACGAGAGCCGCCCAAACGCCAACACCAAGTGCGGCTGCTTCGGTCACCGGGTAGAGAAAGCCGATCGCCGCGCCGCACCGCCGACACCGCCCGCGTGCCGCGATCCAACTCGCGATCGGCACCAGATCGCGCCACCCCAAGGTGGCGCGGCACGATTGGCAGGCCGAACGGCCCACTACGACAGACCTGCCTGCCGGCCAACGAAGCGCAAGCGTTCCCAGAAAGCTGCCGACAAACGGTCCGGCGGCAATCAGAAACGCCGCGAGCCAATCGGTCGCGAAGAAAGTCATGCGCGCCCGTCTCGAATTTGACCCTGGGGTTGGTATGTTGTGATGTCAGCCACAACACATGGTATCCGAAAAATCGTCATGAACCGAGAGAGCCTGTTCCTCATTGCCGCCGCCGTTGCGACCGTAGGACTGATCGCCGGCGGCGGCGCTTGGTACGACGCCCGTATGCGGGAATCGATCCCGCCCCCACCGACCACAGCCGCCGATGTTGCCGCCGTGGAGGCCCGAACCCGATTGCTCCAGGCGCGGATCGACGCAGAACCCGCGGACGCCGCGAGTTGGCGCGAGTTGGGTCGCGCATACATGGATCTGGGCCGATATCTGGAAGCCGTTGAGGCTTGGAGCGTGGTCGCCGAAATGCGGCCCGGCGACCGCGAAGCAGCGGCGGCGTTTGCCCGTCTCGACGACATCGCCCGGGCGCGCGGCCAGCACCGGGATCAAACCCGATAGAGCCCGTCAAGGGCAATCAGACCGACAATAGCCTCGAATAAGTAACCCGAGTGACATAAGGTTACTATAGCAAAGTCGGCTGACCGGCGCGGTCCACCCCGTAGCGGTCAGGGCGTTGAAAAACCCGCGACCCTAACGGGAACGTGGGATTTCGAGGGGAGGCATTATGTTTGGTTGGGCGCGGATACTTGTACTGACGGTCGTTACGGTCTCGGGCTTGGCGCTAACGGCGCAGACCGGCTGGACGCAGCAAGCGAAAATGCCGCTCGTCGATGGGGAGTTGCATCTCGGAGTTGCCTCGTGCGCGGGCAGTACCTGCCACGGCGCGGCCGCGCCGCTGCCCGGCTCCAATGTGTTGCAGAACGAGTTCATCACCTGGCAGCAAAAGGACAAACACCATAAGGCCTACGAGGTGTTGCTCAACGACCGGTCAAAACGGATTGCCCGCAATCTCGGGCTTGAGGCCGCCCATACCGCCAAGTTGTGTCTAGACTGCCACGCCGACAATCCGGCGAGCGACAAGCGCCACACGACGTTCCAAATCACCGACGGCGTGACCTGCGAGTCCTGCCACGGCGGCGCCGGACGCTGGATCGGCACCCATATCGTGCCATCGGCAACCCATGCCAACAATGTCCGAAACGGTCTTTTCCCGACCGACAATCCGGTCGATCGCGCGCGGCTCTGCCTTTCGTGCCACTTTGGCGATGAAACGCGTTTTGTGTCGCACCGGATCATGGGTGCCGGGCACCCCCGCATGAGTTTCGAACTAGATACGTTCACGGCGCTGCAACCCGCCCACTTCGTAGTCGATCGCGACTACCGCCAGCGCAAACAGGTTGCCAGCGGGATCCAGCTGTGGGCGATCGGCCAAGCGATGGCGATTAACGTCATGCTCGACACCATGCTCGACCCAGAACGCGGAGTAGACGGCCTGTTCCCGGAGTTGGTGGTGTTCGATTGCCATGCCTGCCACACACCGATGAGCGCTTTGGATTGGGCACCGCGCAAAGGAACCGCGGCGCTCGGACCGGGCACGCCGCGATTCAACGACGCCAATCTCCTGATGCTGCAGGTCATCACCGACTACGTCGACGGCAACCTCGGCGGCCAATTGCGCGACAAAACCAGCGCCCTCCATACCGCGACCCGGAGCAATCATGCGCAGATGCTAGCCGCCGCCCGAGACCTCAAGGGCGTCACCACCGGATTGATCGCAGCATTCTCCAGCCGTTCGTTCAAAGCGGAAGATATGAAGGTGCTCTTGGACGGGATTATCGCCAACGGCCTTGAGGGCGAGTACGTCGACTATGCCGGCGCGGAGCAAGCCGCGATGGCGGTGGGCACAATCGTTTCGGCGATGCAAAACGCCGGCACCCTCAGCAAGGATCAAATGGCCGGGGTCAACTCGGCGCTGGATAAGGTCTTCGATGCGGTTGAGGACGACGAAAAATATCGTCCGCAGACCTTTATGGCCTCGCTTCGCGAGTTCCAGCAAAGCGTTCCGTAAGCGCGCGCAGCTAGGACGCGCTGGTGATTCGTAGGGTCTAGGCCGACCCGACCTCGGCGCTTGGGCTCGCAATCGGCCCGCCATTCCCATAGGGGACGCCGTAGCGGTCGAGGAAACCGCCGATCCGCCTACTTACTGAACGGCGCGACCGGAATCCTGAGCTTGCCGGCGCGGCTTAGCCGGGACAAACCCACGCATCTGAACGGCATCTTCGACGGTCCATACGCTGCCATCGGGGTTCATGAACAACTTCTGCTGCTCTTTGAGGTTGAACGGTCGCGACCCTAAACGTCCGAAAACCGCCATTTGCCCCCCGGTTTCATCGACGCCACGGTCGCGGTCCAAGCCCTTTGACATCGAAAGGGCCGGCCATTTTGTGGCGTAGGTCGCGATGAGCTCCGGTTTCGGGTCGGGACTAAATCCGTAGAACCCGGGCTGGCTGTCGGGCGACGTCAACTGGATCACGCGCAACCCATTTCGTCCATCGGCGACGTAGGCAAAGGCCGATCCGTTGGTGTGCGCCACGACAACGTCGTGGGCGTCGTTGATCTGTCCGTCGGCGGTAAAGGTCTGATAGACGAATGGTTCCTCGGGCTTCTCGACATCGACGATTACCATGCCCTCCTCGCGGGCCGCGACATAGGCGAAGAAACGCGCAACGTAGACTCGCTGCGCGTCGGCGATCGGAATCCGCGCCGCGGTAATTCGCGGTCGGGCGGGCGCGGTGACATCGACGACTGATAGCCCATCGGCGTCGGTCACGAAAAGGTAACGAAATTGAAGCGCCGTCGCGCGCGCATCGGGCAGATCGATCGTCGCCGCGACGATCGGTTTAAGCGGATCATCCAGGTTCAGAACGACCACGCCGCGCGGCGTTGTGACATAGACCCAGTATCCGGCAATGGTCGCGTGCCGGGCGCCATCCAAGATGCCGTTCTCGTTCCAGGTCAGTGCCCGGGTCAAAAAGTTATCTCGCGGTTCGCCGTTTGCCAGCGTATTCACATCGGTGAGGATCAATCCCTCCTCGGCGTCCGTGATGAGCGCGTAGTCGTAGATCGGGTGAAACGGTTGCTCTTCGTTCGTTTCGCGCATCAATACGCCCTTATTCCGATCGGGGTGGATCGGTTGATTCGTCGGCAGCGCGACACACGTCGCGTTGCGCGACTTCACCCGGACGTCGTGCCCCCACGGACCGAAGGGCCCCGAAAGGATCCGATCCGCGACGCCTTTGTTGCCAATCGACGCGATGTCATAGGCGATCATGCCGTCGGGACCTTCTGCGGTGAAAAGATACTCACCGCGCATCTGCAAGCAGCCGGTCCGGTTGCCGCGCTGGGTGTAGCCTTCGTTCAACTGACGGTCGCGCTCAAGATGATCGCCGTACCAATCGGGAAAGGCATAGCGCTGCAGGAACGATCCGATAACCGCTTGGGGTTCATCGTATTCGGTGATCCTAACCCCGGTCACGCCACCCTCGCCGCCAACCCAGGCGAAGGGCGTCATGAAGTTGATGTAGTTCGTACCGTGCAAAAGCGTTTGGGCAACAATCGCGTTGTTGTCGTTAGCCTGGCTGACATGGCAATCCGAACATCCCTTGGTCTCGGTCTTGCGCGCGGTATGCGCGAAATGCGGGGCAAAGGCTTGACTCGAATAGCCGCTCGCCGCGATCGGGGGTTGGGTGATGTAAATCCGTTCGCGGTTGATGTTTTGCGAGGACAGCACGAGCGCGGATGTGGACCGGATCGGCGCGATCGTATTGCCTTTAACCGTGCTATGGATGCCGAGCTGGAAGATTTGGTCGCGCACAACCTGTGGATTGTACGTGGCAAAATTGCGCGAAACGCCGCCTTCGAAATGGTGGCGTTCGCTGAGGCGGTTTGCCTGAATCGGCAAATGGCAACCGCCGCAGGAAGTCGTCCACGCCAGATGACAGGTGTAGCATTCCATCTTGTCTTCGACGTCGTGGGCCCGGTCTTCCTTGGCAACACCCGGCCCCCATTCCTGGGTCGCGGTATTCTTGGAGACAAGTTTGGCGCGCGCTGCCTTAGCGTTGAAATGTGCATTGTCGGGATCGACCGAGTTCTTCACTAGGCTCATTTCCCATTCTTTGTCGGGATCGACCGCCGAGCGCTGCATCAATTTGCACCCAACCTCGTGCTTCTCGGTGCCGCAGTTACCGCCACCAACCCACTCAAAGCGTTTGCGCCCATCTTCCACGCGAAGCAACGATAGGTCGTTGCCCCGAGGCGGTGCCGCCGGGCCGCTTGTCCGCAACGTTGGGTAGGCATCCGGCGTGCCGTGGCAGTCCTTGCACCGAATTTCGATAGCGGCTTGAACCTCGCCGTAAAGGTGGCCGTTGCCGTGGGAATCTTGAGAAAAGTGACAATCCACGCACTGCATGCCGATTTCGGCATGGATCGACCGCATGTGAACGGCCTTTTTGAACTTGTCGGGATCCTCGTGGTCAACCTTAGCGCCCTCGGCATCCAACAGGTTGCCCTTCCGGTCCTTCTTGAAGACCGCGCGGAAGTTCCAGCCGTGTCCGTGGTAGTCGGCAAACTGCGTGTTTTTGGCCTTGGGGTTGATGTCGGTCCACACGTTCTTCAAGAACTCGATATCCGCCCACAGACCGCGCAGCACGGCCTCCTCCGGATTGCGATCGAGCAAATCCATTTGCTCGTCCGACGACAGATACCGCTGTTCTTCGGGAAACATCAGCGGCGCATCGGATTCGTAATCCCACATCGTGTAGCCAAGATAGGAGTTCACAAACACGTTCGGCTGATGCATGTGGCACACCATGCACTGGCTTGTCGGAATGGCGTTGGTGAACGCATGCTCGATTGGGTGGCCAACTTCCTGCGCTGGAATTGTCGGATCGACGGTCTGGGTCTTCCCCTCGTGACCGAACTTAGCGTAGGGCCCGGAATGGATCGGATCGCGGTCGTTGGCGTAGACGACATGGCAGGACGAACACCCCGACGACCTGTAGTCCCCAGGTTGATCGTTGGTTCCTAGGAACCATAGGAACGGATCGTTCAGCCGCGTCTTGGTGATGTTGATAACCGGCACGGCGATACGCAGCCCCGTCCCGGGGCCGCGGTTCGATTGACGAATATCGGGCCGCCCCGGTTCTTCCAGTTGCTGCAATCGACCGACCGAGTTCGGATTGCCGATCTCGGGAAACAGATTGACGATGTTCCGTCCGCCGCGTTCGAAAATCCGGAAGATGTCGCCGGGTGGTATCACCTCCCACGCCGGTAGCGGAATAATCTGCGGCAGGATGCCCTTCGCGATCATTCGTTCGTCGGGCGGCACCGGGTTCTCGATGATCGCGGGAACGCCCTCGCGCGTATAGGCCTCACCCAAAATGTAGCGTTTGAACGGTAGGATGCCGTTGTTGTAGGCCGCACCGCCCCAAAGCATCGCGCCAGTAGACATCAGGCTGCGCTCGACCTTGGCAATTTGATCCAGATGGCAGGCACCGCAAGCCTCGCGGGCAACGCGCAGGTCACCCGGGTTGACGAACCGGATATATTCCGGCGATTCGCGATTCAGCAACGTGTAGCTGCGTTCGGGATTTGCCGAACTCGGGTGATGCCAGGTCTTGGGGTAGCGCGGCTGTACATGGGCCCGGGTGATCGCGTCGCGGTCTTCGATGGACAGCGCCTTCACGCTGGCGTCGCCGCCGTGACAATCGACGCACCCCAGGATGACGCCGGGCGTCTTATGCATGGAGAACGAATCGGTGCGGGTATGACAGGTGATGCAACCCGCACTTTTCCCCATGGCTTGCTCGGGCAACTGGGCGCGAGGTGCCGGCGCCGTCGGGACGTAATCGATATGGCGCGGATGCTCCCCTTCCGCGGCTTCCACCCCGGGTGCCGCGAGAATCAGCAGCGCGATGAGGCCAACGGTCAAAGCGAGAAAAATGCGCGTCATGTTCGGTGTCCTAGAACGTCAACGTGCCGTTGGCCAGAATCGAATAGAGGATCTCGTCGTCGCCACCCTGGGACGTCGCGAATAGGTCCTTGAAGCCCGGCCCCGGGATCAGAGCCGCCCCCGACAGGCGCATCACAATATTTTGGATGAAAAGCGGGCGCCAAATGACCGCGGCCGATAGGTCCCAACCGATCTCTTCATCGATCTCGCCCTGGTTGCGGAGGACTTGAAGATTCGACGTATCCTCGAAACGTAAATTGTTGAAATTCGTCGATATACGCACTTCGGGCGAGACATCGAAGTCAGTTCCAAGACCGACAAGAACAATGCCCGGATTGTTGAAGTTCGACTGGCCGTGCTCTTTCGATGTTCGCAACTCTGCCAGCACGCCGTTTCGCTGAGTTAATTGAACGCCGCCGCCGCCGATTAGAGGAATGCCCTGGCGTATCCAAAAGCTGGTATCGCCGCCCGCGAATTGGGGGTTCTCGAACAGTGCCGAAAAGCCTTCTTCCTTTTTGTCGAAGGGATCGCTATCGCCGCTGGCCAAAAGGAACGATCCGCGCACGCGGATCCAATCGAAATCGAAGGACGGTTCGGCCGCGAAAAAATACGCGCTGATGTCCGCATTGTCGTCGATCAGGTTGCCGTTCAGCTGACTGTGATTGTCTTCGCCGAACGCGTAGTAGAACGATGTCGTGAGTTGCGCCCGGCCGACCCTGCCATCGCCGTTGTAACCCAAGTACGTGACATTGTACTTGTGCAGCCGCTCGTCGCCGAACGATGCGGGCCGTTCGATGAAGTCGTTCTTATTGAAGAAGACTTCGCTGTCTTCGTCGTTGCGGTTGTGCAGGATCGTGAATTGGGACACGAAACCAAGCCGCGGCAGGTCCTGGAGATACAGATTCGCAACGAAGAACTCGTCTTTGCGAATCTCCTCGCCCAAGTCGTTGAGCCCCGAGTTGGTGTCCTTTTCGATGCGGCGGAAATAGCCAAGGTTGTACTGAAAGAGATTGTTGTCGCGGTTGCCGAAGAGCCGGAAGCCGAGTTGATTGTCTTGGAATAAAAAGCCCCGGAAATCGGTCGAGAACGGTTGAATGCCGATTCGGAAGGAATCGAAATCGAACCGGCGCGACACGTTGCGGATATGATAGTCGAAGAACGCCTCTTGAATGCCAACATGGACGTCGTTGCGTACTATGCCGTCCCGCGGATCGCGGCGCAGAACGGCGCGTTCCTCGACTTCGGCGCGGGTAAAATTAAATACTGGAGTGAAGCGAAACTCGATATCGGGCGGGCGGTATGCCGTGTCGCCTTGCAAGAACGATAGGCTGACCACAAGGTTCTGGAGGTAAAAGAGCTGCTCGCCCTCGCCGAAAGTGTCCAGCGAACTGGGCTTCTGCGACGCGTTGGGGCTGATCGGTGTGGGTAGCCGACGCGGTTCGATGACGGTGTCCGAGATCACCGCCAGATTGAAAAAGTAGTCCGCAGTCCCAGGGATCGGACGGTCCGCCTTCAACGTGTTCTGATTGTAGGGATCCCAGAAATTGACTTTAACGCCGAGGTTATCGATCAGGCGCCAACGGTCCGGTACGGGAATAAACTCCGACGGCAAATTGGGTTGGGGCGGGCCGACACGCGACAAATCGGCGGGCGGAATCGGCGCGATAGCATCCTCGCGACGTTGGGGGATGCGACGGCTATTGTTCTGGACCAGCACCGGTTGCTCGGCCACAGCCACCGTGCGCAAACGCTCTTTCCCTGCTTGGGCGGGGGCGACGCTCGCCAGCAACGCCGCCGCGGCCGCGCCTGCAAGGCTTATGTGAACCCTATTTCCCATCACACACATTGTTCTGGCGCGAACCCAAGAACGGCTTGAACGGGCAGTTCACATACCGCAAGAAGCCGCCGGGGCCCCTTAGTTGATCGGCACGCCGCGCCGGCGGTGCGTTACCGACGCCCGTCCCCAACGCCAAACCGGCATTGTGGAGCCCGAGGAACGACACCATATCGTCTTGATCGATCCCGTCGCCGGAGACGCCGATCCCGCCGATGACGCTCCCGTTCCGATAGATCGGCACGCTGCCCGGAAAAATCTGAAACCCGTTGGAGATGCGCGTGATGAGCGTGCCGGCCGCAGCTGTAAACGCCGAACACGTCGCACCGGTATCGTTGTTCGCGCCGCCAACGTCGGTAAAGAGAACGTGCGCCGCGATATTGTCGAAAACGGCATCGAGTTGCAGGCCCGTGTTGAACGGACTCCAGGTCGCGATCGGATAACTCAACGGTCCGTTGCTTGCCCCGATGATCCCGTCCGGCAAATAGGGCCGCGACAGGTTTCCACCGGAGCGATCCGCAAATGCCGTTCCGTCTTGCAAGGCATTATTGCCCAGCACGCCGCGTACTGCCGTGACGTAGTTTGCGATCGTGACTCCGTTCGCGTTCTGCCCGGCAGGTGTGCCGCCGACGGTTGAATTGAACGTGCCCAAATAGGTCCCGGCCGTGTTGCTCGAGAACAGCGTCGCAGTGCGTGCTTTTTGAAGAGAAACATCGGTTCCGAAGATCGGACCGTCGAAGGTCCGTGCGATCCCCAAAATATTGCCGGCACCGTCGACAACAGACACTGTCACCTGGACCTGGCTCGACAGGGGGCGACGAATTTGCGCCCGACTCGCAAAGGCAACGGTCAACGCGCTACGGATGATCTGGCGAACCTCCGCCGTGGTCATCCCGCCGGCCGCGGTCGTGGGGCTGATGCTGTCGCGCGGGCGAAAACGCGCTGCGGGCGGCGTCGCACCGTCGAAGAGCACGAAAACGACCCCACCTACGCCGTTATAATCACCGTTGGGGTCGGCCGCGAAACCGGATTCGGCATTGCCGTACGCCGTGCCTGCGATCAGCGCGGCACCGGCATAATAGCCGTTGACCGCGACCAGGTTTCCGCCGGTGCCGTTGGCGAAAGCCGGGGCGTTGGCTGGGTTTCGAACCAAAACGTTCACATCCTGGTCGGTGTAACGCAGGCTCTTGCCTTCCACGAATATCCGGTTCGCGCGAATGTCGTCAGGCGGCGCAAAACCCGATTGCCCCGCCAATGCGACAATCTCCTCGACATCCGAATCTCGGTCCATGACCGAAAGGTCGACGGTATAGGTGCCGTTGATTTCGATTCCGATCCCGCCGACCACCACACCGGCCTTGTAAAGCGGCAACCCGCCTGGGTCGGCGGACAATCCGAGCGGCGATCGCTTCGGACCTGCCGTCGCATCGACCAGGCCGGTCGGGTTCCCGTTCGTAGCAAATCGAACCGACAGGTCCGAGCAGGGCAATTGGCTGAATTGGACACCGAACAGCGGCCCGCTCGGCGCCGAACTCTCGCCGGGATTGAAGTGTTCCTGAACGATCTGACTCGCGGTCCGGGTTGTGAACGCATTGCCACTGGACGACAGATAGGCGCCGGTGATGGCCTTGGCGATCGCTGCGAGACGAGTCGTTGGCGACCCCGTTGCCCCAAGGTTCGAGAAGGTATCCTGCACCTCCTCGAGACCGTTGGTCCGGGCGATCCCTTTGCCGCTGGTAACGCGCAATCGGGCCGTTGCGCCGGTCATTTGAAATACCGCAAGCACGTTGCCCACGCGATCGACCACTGAAATCGTTGCCGCTACGTTGCGCGCCTGCGCTTCTTGTGCGGCCTGCGAAATAATCCGTCCGACCTCGGCTGTCGTCAGCGCTTGCTGGGAAACCTGGGCGTGCACCGATGGCGCGATCACCAAAGCCGCAACACCCGAGAGGATCGCAATCAACCGGTTCACGAACCGCTCCCCGATTTGGGCACGACGCCGAGCGCACCGAACTTGAGAACCTCTCCCGCGCGGTATCCGACAACGAACGTGATGCCCTGGTTGTCTGCCGCGATGGACCCGTCCACAATCTTGAAGACGATCTTGCCGTCGTTTACCGCAAAGCGGTTATCGACCAAATCCGTCAAGTCGCCGCTCCACGGGACCCAATAGCCGTTGTTCGTCCGTTGACGGTACTCGGCACCGCCGATGACGGCCCAGACGTGGGTCGACACGACCGTATCGCCGCCGACATCCACAACAATGCGCAAATCGTCGAGCGTGCCCGCCGACTGAATGCTCCCGAGGGTACTCCCCGAGTGGCTCAGCGTATGAACCGTGTCCTGCGCGGCAGCAACGCCGGCGAGCGTGAGAACCGCCAGCAGGGCAACGAGTGCGCCACCGAACCGCAGCACGGGCTGCCGGACCGCAGCGCCAACCCATGCTTTTCGTGGATTCTCGATCAACACGCGCATGCCGCCTTCTTTCAATTGCCCGGTTCCAGACCGCGACGGCACGACCAACTGCGGTTGATGGCGCGGCACCGTACCGCGGATGATATCAACACATCCGGCCATCGATAAGCCCACAGGGCTTTGGGGGGCGCTACAACGGCGAGAAAGCGTCAATTAACCGTCCTCAGCGCGGGCATTCTGCAAAGGTTCTCGCATCGGTTGATGAAAATCGAGGTGAAAGTCGTGGCAACTTACGCACGTCGACGGCACCCGCTGAACCGCCGCTTCACCACCATGACAAGCCTGGCAGGTCGCTATCTGCGGCAAGAGCACGTCCGATGCCTTGTCGGAATCGACGGCCGCATGGCAATCCAAGCAGCCTGGCGCGCTATGGCTGGCATGATCGAAACGCCCTTTGGTCAACCATCGGTCGACAACGAGAACCGGAGCAACAGAGTAATCGAGCGGTCCGTCGCCGGTTCGGGTGACCTCATGGCAGGTGCCGCAAACCGAGCGGGTGAAAACCCGAGCGCCCGCGTCGCGCGCCGCCTTGTCGGCCCAGGCCAACGCCTCCAGGCGCTCTTCCTCCGTGAGCGACCGTCCGCCGGGCCGTCGTCGCACCACGGCCGGTGCCGCCTCGACCGTCGCGCCGCCCCGCAGTGCAAGATCGCCGTAAAATTCCTTCAGCGAGTTCGTCACATCTGCGACGTCGCCGTGCGGCAGCCGGCGCGTCGGTACCGTCGGCTCAAAGTTCAGCAGGTGGCAGTCGCTGCAATGATCCTCCATGACGACCGGGGCAAAGCCCGCGCCGCCTTGCTCCGAGGTGTGGCAGTCAGCACAGCCCATCACCCGCCGCTGTTGTTGGCCCGGCACAAGGATCCCTTGCGGGTTAAGGTGCTTTTTGTGGGTGAAAATAAGATTCGATTTTTCGACCGGCCAGTTTGCCTTGTCGAGCGGCACCCGTGCAAAGGTTTTGGCGGCGACATCGACCACAACGGTCGGGCGGAACTCAGGATGATCCCGCCCGAAGTTGGTCGCATCCTCAATGTCTGTATCGCGGGCGATCTCTTTTAGATCGCTGTGGCACGACGAACAAAACGCCTGATCCTCCCGTGTGATCGGCAGGGTACCCTGATGCTCTTTGTGACAGCTTTGGCAAAGCGCCGTCGATATCTCCGGTAGATCATGGACCTTAGGGTCGACGTGATTCTGGATACCGGCATGGCACTCGGTGCAAACGGTATCCTGTACACGAACGAACGGTCGTTCGTGGCAAAAGCTGCAGTTTTGGGCCATGAACTTGTGCGGCCCGGATACCGGGCCGGTCACCCATGCAAGATCGGCAGCCATCGGCCAATACTCGGACGCCATCGCCATCTCGATCGAGTTCTTGGAAAGGCGCGCGTCATCCTGGTCGATTACATAGGCCTCGATCAGCGGCCACAACAGGAATGCGGCGAGAATGATCAGGAGCGCCCCCCATGCCAGCGGTCGTTTGCCGAGCCCAGACTGTTCAAGGCGGGTAACGCTATTCGCGCGTAACGTCGCAAGCGTATCGCCAACCGGCCGAACCAGCTCGACCGAGAGCGTGATCTCGGCATCCCCAACCGGCGGCAGAACCACGATGTCGTAGGGACCGACACCGATCGTCGATCCGATACGCACCGAACCGTTGGCAACCGGTTGTCCGTCGAGCGTGACGTTGTTGCGGCCCTCGCCTAGGCTTTCGAAGAACAGGCCGCCGGCACGTTTGTGAAGAACACCTTCGTGCAGAATGACGCCGGGTGCGGCCAGCTCGACATCGTTATCGGTGCTCCGGCCAAATCGAATCGATTCGCATTCGACGCGCTCATCGCGAGTCGCCGTGGCGCCATCGCGTTTCTTCGTGAGATATCGAACGAGAACTTCCACGCACGCCCTACCAGTACAAGAATACTGTGATGATATGGATAGCAAGCGCGCCCAGCAGCGCCACCGTTAGCGGGACATGGAAATAGAGCCAAACATCCAGCAACGCTTTGTATTGAATGTCCTTGCGGATACGTGCCAGCAACTCGACCTTCCGCGCCAGAACCCGAACCAACCGGCGTGCCGCATCGGCATCCCTGCCGCTGTATCGTTCGGCCATCGCGCGCACTTGGTTCAACGCGCGCGTACTCGCACATTTCGGATCGTGGCCTGCGAGCTGGCGCCACATGCTGCCGCCAATGGCCGTGTTTTTGTCCGCGTCCTCGACCAACCGATAGACGTCGTCCGGCAAATCGCGGGCAATTTCGTAGCAGTCGCGGCTCATGCCCGCTACCAACGCCCACACATCGCCCAGCGCACCCTCGCCGCGGTTCAGCGATCGCAGCCGCGGATAACGGAGATAGGCATAGAGGCCAAAAGCGCCGCTACCGATCACCAGGACCATCAACGCATAGGCCAACGTGTGAATGTTGATACCGAACTGGAAACCGCTGTGCAGCGTTCCAATCACGAGAAGCGACAGACCCAAATAGACGTGGGCCGACGCCCAGTCCTCAAGCAATAGTTTGCCGACCCCGTAGCGCCGCTTGCGTATCCCAAACCATGCCAGCCAAACGATGATCGCCGCGCTGAGACCGCCCAGCGCATATCCGAGCCAGGTGCCTCCATTCGGCCGCCCGAGCGGGTCGTGGATCGCGTAGGCCAGAACCGCAACGATAACGAGGATCACGGCAATTTTCAGATAGCGGAAATTCCGGAATATCAGAATGGATGTATGCACGGTTCGCTCCGCTAGCCGCGCGCTGCGAGTTCGGACAACGAAAAGAATTCTTCCGGGCTGACGCGAATTGCCGCGCCCGTGGGGCACGCCCGAACGCATGCCGATCCGCCAGGAACATTGAGGCACATATCGCATTTCACGGCGACTTTGGGCGCGCCGTCGTCTTTCTTGTGCGCCTTGTTCCAGCCTTTGTTTTCACCCGGGCCCGGTCCTATTCCGAACATCATCCAAGAGAACAGTCCGGGTTTCTTGGGCGCTCCTGAGGAAAGTTGAATCACGCCATAGGGGCAATTGCGCTCGCAGTTACCGCAGCCAATACAGCTATCGTCGATATAGACCTCACCGTCGACGGCCCGGTGGATCGCGTCGGGCGGGCAGTCAGCCATGCAGTGTGGATGCTCGCAGTGGCGGCACGACGTTGGCACATGAATGCTCGCATACGTCGGCCCCGCCTCGCGATTGAGGCGGGAGACGCCGCCGTGGGTTTCCGCGCATGCCTTTTCGCAATTGTCGCAGGCGACGCACAGGGTTTCGTCGATCAGCAGGATATCCGTCGCCTCACCGACCCCCTGCTCGACCAGGAACTGAATGATGTTCCCTGCGTCGGGCCGGGTTTGCATACTTTCGCTTTCGATGAAGCGAGTCAGCAGACGGCGTTCAACTTCGCCGCGCAACTCGGGCGAAACGTCGATCATCTGGCGGAACTTGTCGCTCTCCATCCAGATCGTTTCTGTATTGATCGCCGCGCGAACGGTCGCGTTCCGCCTCGCACGCGTGAGAAACGCCATTTCGCCGACATAGTGGCCGGCAGGCACATAGGCGATGACGATATCCTTACCGCCGATTCGCCGCGAAACGGTCACCGAACCCTTGCGTATCAGGTAGACGCCTTCGTCCGGATCGCCTTCCTTGAACATCACTTGGCCAGACTTGAAGCTACGCACCTCAGCGGTTTCTAGAACCGGTTGAAGAGCCTCGTCGGTCAAATGCGGCGACAGGTACGTGCGCAACTGGCGCACCAGGGCGACCTCGTTCATCGACCGCTCGACCGCTTCAACCGAGTTGATCAGTTTGATCATCGAGCGGCGCGGCGATTCCAACATCACCGAGGTCTCTGCGGCCAGCACCGTAGCGCTGCGCCGTCGGCCGGCAATCAATCCGATCTCGCCGAAGAAATCGCCTACGCCAACGGTCACTTTGACATTCGGATCGTCCTCGTCGATGAGAATGTCCGCGCCGCCTTCGACGATCATAAAGAACGAATTGGTATAGTCGTTACGCTCGAAAACGATCTCGCCCTGGCTTGGCACATGGATCGTTGCATCGAGCAGGAATTCGCGAAGCTGCAACGGCGTCAGGGCGCGTAGCAACGGCACGTTGTCGCGGATGTGGGTGATCACGTCGTCCACCGAGCGGCCACCGGGGAG
>CAYGKG010000075.1:0-15491 GCA_964350495.1 uncultured Alphaproteobacteria bacterium | reverse complement strand
TTTGGCTATAGCCAAACCGATGCAGAGGGTCTGTACCGGTTTCGCACGATCGTGCCCGTGCCGTATCCTGGCCGAGCGCCCCATATCCACGTCAACGTGGTGGCGCCCGGACGCGCGCCGTTTGTGACCCAGATCTATGTGCGGGCTCACCCGCTGAATGCACGCGACGTGCTATTCCGCCGTCTCAATGCCGGTGCGCAAGAGCGCGTTGCTATCGACCTAGTGCCCGCCGCGGACATCGAACCGGGCGCGCGCCGCGGCGTGTTCGAGATTGTGCTCGGCTGACCGGCGGTTGGTCCGGCAATTGCTACGGAGGGTCTGTAAGGGCCAGAGCGGAGCAATTCGTCTCGAACTGTGAACCAGTTTGGGACGAAGGCGTATGAATCCGCGTGCGCGTGTCTTTTGTCGGGACATCGCCGCACGCAAGTTATCCACAAAAATTCATGGGTCGCCCACCGTCCGGTCTTGTCGCTACGGGAGAGGGCCGTACCATGACATCTGGCAATAGGACGGAGTAGCTGTGGCTGATCGACAGCGACTGGCGGCGATCCTTGCGCTCGACATCGACGATTTTGCGTCCATTCAAGCGTCCAACAAGAAGGCGACGCTGTCTCATCTTCGCAATTTCCTCGGGATCGTGCGCGACGCGGTGGCTGAGAATCGGGGAACGCTATTTTCGGCGGAACGCGACACGTTCCTTGCCGAGTTCCCGAGCCCGGTTGCCGCAATCCACGCCGTCAACGCCATTCACGAAGATATCGCCGGCTACAACGAAGAGCAAAAGGAAGCGCAGCGGATGTGGTTCCGCGGCGCGGTTCATGTCGGCGGAATCGCCGGAACGGGGCGCGAAATCCAAGGCGAGGCGGTCGCGGCGGCCAAGGCGTTGCGGAATTTCGCCGGCCCCGGCGCCACGGCCGTCACGGCCGCGACCCATAAACAGGTCGTCGCGCGCGTCGATCTTGAATGGGAGGACCTCGGCAAGCAGGCAATCGGTGGCAAGAGTGTGACCGTTCTTCGCGGGGTCGAAAACATCGACGCCTATGCCTCCGGCGGTAGCGGCGGTCGGCGTCTTACTGCGGGGCTTGGCCGCCGCGGGATCGCGGGGATCGTCCTTGGGGCGATCGTGACCGCTGTCGTCGTCGTGTTCCTCGTCCAGCAGGGGCCGAGAATGGGAAGCGTCGATGAAATGGCGGCCGGCGGCGGGTCGTCGCCGTTCGAAGGGTCGATCCAGGGGGCGATGAGAAAAGGGTTCAGCCGCGACAACGCGGAAGGCGAGAACCAAGGCGAGGCGCGCCGGAGCGGCAGCGGCGCCGAGCCCACCGAGGATACCGCCAGCGGCGGCACCCTGTCGGTGCCGATGACGTTGCCGAGCGAACCGTCGATCGCCGTGTTGCCATTCGCGAATGCTTCGGCCGACCGCACCCAGGACTATCTTGCCACCGGCCTAGCGGAGGAAATCTCGATCGCGCTGTCGCGGACTCCGCGTTTGTTCATCGCGGCGCCCCGCTCCGCGATGGGGTTCGGTCCCAATCCTGACGCGGTGTCGGCGGCGGCCCGTGCGCTCGGCGTCCGTTTCGTGTTGCTCGGCAAGGTCGTCCGCAGCGGTGAGCGTGTCCGATTGTCGGTGCAACTCATGGAGAACGGGACGACGGCGCCGCTGCTCGTGCGCTCCTTCGATTTAGGGCCGGACGACGTTGCGAGCGCCGGCCGCCGTGTAGCCCAATTGGTGGCGTCCGCTGTCGGCGCCGCGTTTACCGTCGCCGATGTCGATCGACTCAAGCGACAGGAGGCAGCGAATCCGGAAGCGTTCGATTTCCTGCTTCGCGCTCGCCACGCGCTGCGGCAGGAGAACCGGGCGGCGACGGACGAAGCGATTCGTCTGTTCCAAGCGTCCGTGAGCGCCGACCGAGGATTCGCACGGGCCTACGAAGGGTCGGCCAATGCACACCTGTTGGCCCAGCAATGGAGCGACGATCCGTCATCGGAGAAGTCGTTCGAAGCCGCGCAGCGGGCTGTTGCGCTTGACGACGATTTGCCGGCTGCCCACGGCGCCTTGGCGGCGGCCTATTTGGCGCGGCGCGATTACGAACGGGCGTTGGCCGCAGCCGAGAGGGCCGTCGCCGTCAATCCGAATGATGCCGACGGACATGCCATGCTGGGCAAAATACTGACCTGGGCGGGGTCGCCGGAGCGCGGCGCGGAAGAAGTCGAGAAGGCGCTGCGGCGCAATCCGCAACCGCCGTTTTGGTACCTATTCGCGCTCGGCCACGCACGCTTCGTGATGGAGGATTACTCGGGCGCGATCATCGCGTTCCGTCAGGGCGTCGCCAGCAACCCGGGTTGGTTGGCCAATCGCTACTTCTTGGCCGCGAGTTATGCCGAGGCGGGCGATCAGGCGAAGGCGGAGTTCGAACTGGGCCAGGGGGCGGTTCGGGCGGTGATGCCGTCGGTTCTCGCCGGCGACCTGACGCCGTATCGCAACAGCGACGATCTCGACCGGTTTGTCGGTGCGCTGCGCAAAGCGGGCGTGCGCTAGAGCATCACGTCGCCGCCGTTGGGGCTGAGGCATTGGCCGTGGAAATGGCGCGTCTCGTCCGAGGCAAGAAAGACGTAGGCCGGCACGATATCCTCAACCTCGGCGATGCGCTGCTTGGGAATGCCGAGCCGCACTTCTTCGACGAGTTCGTCCGGGACATCGGCCAGGATCGGCGTCCGGGTGCCGCCCGGCGCAACGCAGTTGACGTTGATGTTGCGGGCGCCGACCTCGCGGGCAAGGCTGCGGGTAAACGAAACGATCGCACCCTTTGACGCGGTGTAGGCGGTGAGGCCGGGCCAGCCGGAATAGGCATGCTGCGAGGCGGTGTTGATGATCTTGCCGTAGTCTTGCGCATACATGAGGGGCAGCACTCTGCGGGTGACCAGAAACGGCCCCCGGACGTTGACCGCGAAGATGCGATCGAAGACGGCGGTGGGGGTCTCTTCGATCAGCATGCCCGGTGCGATCCCGGCGTTGTTGACGAGAATGTCGATCCGGCCGAAGGCTGCGAGCGTGCGCTCGACCATCGCATCGACCTGGGCTTCGTCCGAAATGTCGGCCTGCACGGCGAGGGCTTTTGTGCCTGACGACGCGAGGTCGGCGCACAGGGTTTCGGCGTTGGCGCGTTCGGCGTCGTCGGGGTAGTTCACGGCGACGTGGGCCCCTTCGGCGGCGAAGGCGCGCGCGACCCCGGCGCCGATACCGCGCGATGCGCCGGTGATCAATGCGAACTTTCCGTCTAGTTTGCCCATCGTCACTCCTTGTTCGGCAGCCAGTGTAGCGTTTCTTCGGTTCGTTTGGACGGCACATACTCGGCGGCGACCCAGCCGTCGTAGCCAAGCGCGTCGATGGTTGCAAAGGCCGCGGCGAAATCGATGTCGCCCGTGCCCGGTTCGTGCCGGCCCGGCGCGTCGGCGAACTGAATGTGGCCGATGCGACCGATGAGGCGGGTCAACGTTTCGATCAGGGCGCCTTCCATAATGTGCATGTGGTAAAGGTCGTACTGAAGGCCGAGGTTGGGATGGCCGACGGCGTCGATCAGGTCGAGGGCTGCGGCAGACGACGCGAGGAAGAAGCCCGGCCGGTCGCTGGTATTGATCGCCTCGACCACGACACGCACACCGAGCGGCGCAAAGGCCTCGGCGGCATATCGCGTGTTCTCGATCAGGGTTGCCCGGCAGGCGTCCAGACCGAGTTTCTCCGGCGCGATCCCCGCCAACAGATTGACGCAGCGCGGCTCAAGGGCTTCGGCGTAAAGCCGCGCCTCGGCGACGGCGGCGCGGAACTGCCCTTCACGACCGGGCACGGCGGCGAGACCGGGGCCGCCCTGGGTAAAGTCGCCGGCGGGCAAGTTGACGACCGAGACGCCCAGCTTTGCCTTTTCCTTGGCGGCGACCCAATCGTCGATCGGCAGATCGTAGGGGAACTGAACCTCGAATCCGGCGAAGCCGCAATCGGCCGCGGCGGCAATCCGGTCGAGCGGCGCGCGTTCGGTGAAGAGCGTCGTGATGTTGGCGGAAAAGCGGGGCATCAACCCTCGGCAAGCGCCACCGCGATGTCGGCGGCGACGGCGGCGTTGTTCACAAGAAGGGCGACATTGGCGTTCAGCGTGGCACCGGCGCTGAGCGCGACAAGGGCCTTCAACAGGAAGGGGGTGACGGCTTTGCCGGCTATTCCGTCGCGGTGCGCGGCGGCGAGTGCCGCCTCGATCCAACGATCGACGGTCTCCGCCGGGATCGCGGCGGCATGCGGAACTGGGTTGGCGATGACGATGCCGCCGGCGCCGGGCAGCGCGCGGTGGGCGCGGATGAGACCGGCGGCGGCGCCCGCGCCGTCGACCCGGATCTCGAGGGACAGGCCGCTGGACGCGGAGAAAAAGGCGGGGAAAGTCGACGTACCGTAGCCGGCGACCGGTACACCGTTGGTCTCGAGGACCTCGAGGGTGCGCGGCAGGTCGAGGATCGACTTGGCGCCGGAGCACACGACCGCGACCGGTGAGCGCGCCAATTCGGACAGGTCGGCGGAAATATCGAGCGAGGTTTCACCGCCGCGGTGGACGCCGCCGATCCCGCCGGTCGCCATGATCGCGATTCCGGCGGCGGCGGCGCACAGCACCGTGCCGGCCACAGTCGTGGCGCCGGTGCCGCCGCGGGCGATGATCGCCGCCATGTCGCGGCGGCTGATTTTGGCGACATCGCCCCCGGCGGCGAGACGTTGAATTTGTTCGTCGGTACAGCCAACGACGATTTGGCCGTCGATCACGGCAACGGTGGCCGGCGTCACGCCGCGGGCGCGGACCGCGGCCTCGCATGCCCGGGCCAGATCGAGATTGCGCGGTGCCGGCAATCCGTGGGCGATGACGGTGGATTCGAGCGCGACGACGGGCGCGCCAGCGGCGAGTGCCTGGGCCACGTCGGGGGCAACCAGCAGCGGCAACGTCATGCTAAACGACCGTGTGGCGCGCGCGTTCGGCGACGCGCGCGGGGCTAAGGGTCGGATCGGTCGGCCCGTCGACTTCGACGGTGAGGCTCGCCGTTGCGAGGCCCGCCACCAAGATATCGTGCAGCGGTTTGCCGTCGATGAGCGACGTGAGGGCCCCCGCGGCAAAGGCGTCGCCGGCGCCGACCACGTCGCGTGCGGCGCCCGGTATGGCCGGAAGCGCGAGGCGGGTTGTCGCGTCGACCGCCGCCGCGCCGCGCGGCCCCAGCGTCACGAAGACGGCGCCGATCCCGGCGGCGCGTAGGCGATCCGCGGCCGTCAATGCATCATCGCTCGATTGGATGCTCATACCGCTCAGGACTGAAGCTTCGGCGCGATTGGCAAAGAGCACGTCCAGGCGCTCCAAGTAGGCGGCGAGGCGCGATGCCTTGGGTGTCGAGACCGTGCTCGCGGCGATCAGGGTTTGCCCCTTCGCCCGCGCGGTCAGCGCGTCGATGCAGGCGTCCGGCAGGTTGGCGTCGATGAACCACGCCTCTTCCGTTGCCGGCGTCCGTCCGGCGGTGAAGGCTTCGGGGGATAGCTCGTCGTAGATCGCCATATCCGCGAGGCCGATCAAGAGCTCGCCGTCGCGGTCGAGCACTGCCGTATAGCTGGCCGTCGCCGCGTTGCTGCGCCGGATCGTCTTCGCTGTGTCGATGCCGTCGGCGTTGAGCAGGCGGATCAGTTCCTCGCCCCCCGCATCGGCACCGATGGCGGATGTCAGGGCGACGCGTTGTCCGAGGTGGGCGAGGTTGGTGGCGACGTTGCGGGCGACCCCGCCCGCGGCTTGGCGCACGGTCACCGGGTTGGAGGTGCGCAGGACCAGTTCACCGAGGCAGCGTGCGGTCCGATCGAGGTTGACCGCGCCGAAACAGGCAATCGAGGGCATGAAGCGTCCTGGAACTATTGGTCTGCGTCGTTCGTGACTAGAGTAGCGATGGGCGCGAGGCAAGTCCGGCGTCCGACGGTTCGACTGCGAAACGGCTCTGGGGAGGACAGCATGAACAGCGCATCCGTCGAAAAGAGCGGTTGGCCGGACGATGCTGCCGCGCTTGCCGGCCTATTGGCCTATTGGCGAGCGCCGGCGGGCGTGCGGCGCACCTACGCCGACGGGCCGTACGGGCAGACGCATTTTCGCTATGCCCAGCCCGAGGTTCCCGAGCGGCCGGCCGTGGTGTTGCTGCACCAGACGCCGTCGTCGGGACGTCCGTGGGAAGGCGTGTTGGCGCGGCTAGGCCGAACGCGGGTAGCGATCGCGCCCGACACGCCGGGTTTCGGCGATTCGGATGGGCCGGACGAACCGGTATCGATTGCCGACTATGCCGCCGCGTTGGCCGCGACGATCAAGGAACTCGGGATTGGCCCCGTGGATCTCGTTGGCGATCACACCGGCGCGAAAATCGCCGCCGAGATCGCCCGGCGGGAACCGGCCCTGGTACGCAAACTGGTTCTGTACGGCGCGCCGGTCTACAGCGCAGATCAGCGCAGCAGCCAGCACGCGGTGTTGGCGCGCAAAGCAACTGAGGCGGCCGCGCCGCCGCCCGAGGCGGGCGACTTCCTGATCGACAAATGGCGAAACCTGCAAACGCATTACGCTGCCGACGCGCCGCTCGGTCTGATCGACCGCGATTTTGCCGAGTCGTTGCGGGCGCAGGCGCGGGCGTGGTGGGGCTATCAGGCGGCCTACGGGTACTCGTATGCCGATGTGCTGCCGGGGCTGCCGCAGCCGCTTCTGTTGATTGCGGCGAACGACGGCCTGGGCGAGGAAACCCAGCGGGCCGCGGCGCTGTCGCCGGCGGCGACGCTGGTTCATCAAAGGGACTGGCGGGTCGGAGCGATCTCCCAGCACGCCGAAGAACTGACCGCGCTGTTGCAGACGTTCTTGGATACCGAGCCCGCCGCTGCGGCCCCGGTGCTGACGCCGAGGACGGACCGCAGCGCTTCGGGCGTGCGCCGTCTGTTCGCGGACGCGGCCGACGGGCAAATGCACCTGCGGGTTGCCGGGGCTGGCGGCGGCGCGCAACCGCCGTTGTTTTGTTTCCATATGAGCCCGCGTTCGGGTCATTACTTCGAGGCGCTGTTGACCGCCCTGGCGGGGGATCGGCAGGTCTTTGCACCCGACACGCCCGGTTACGGGGAGTCCTACAAACCCGAGCGACGCCTCGACGTGCCGGGCTATGCGCGGGCGATGGCGTCGACGATCGACGGAATGGCGCTGCGGACGGTCGATTTGCTGGGCGATCATACCGGCACCAAGGTCGCGATCGAATTGGCGCGCCAGCGGCCCGACTTGGTGCGGCGCGTGGTGATGAATACGGCGGGGGTCTATTCGGTCGAAGAGCAGCGCGCCTGGCAGGGCAAGATGGGCACGATCGAGGTCCAAGCCGACGGCAGTCACTACGCGGCGCTGTGGGAACGCTACCAGCGGCTGAACCGCGGCAAGTTGACGCCGGACCAGATCGCCTTTCGCTTTTACGAAACGATCCGCGCCGGCCCCTGTATGTGGTGGGGACCGCGCGCCGCCAACATGTATTTGCTGGGCGACGTTCTGCCCGACATTGCGCAGGAGATCTTTCTGGTCTGCTCGGATGAGGACAGCCTGATCGAGCCGAGTCGCCGCGGCGCTGGGTTGCTGCGAAACGGGCGCTACAAGGAATATGCGGGCCTGGGTAACTCGATGATGGAACACCGGGTTGCCGACGTCGCGGGCGATATCGACGCGTTCCTGCGCGGCTGAGGCAATGGGGATAGAGAACGTGATTTTGGGCCCGGGACGGCCTGCGCTAGATTCCGGTTAGGTTGTGGATCGTGCGGGCCCAGCGGGCTGACCAGGGGACTCGCGCGGGGCGCGCCCGCCGCTTATCCTCCCCTGGGCTCGTTGCGGGCTAAACGACGACAGGGGAGGATCGGATGATCGGAGACGCGGCGCTCTATTGGCGCAAACCGAATAATGTCAAGCGCGCCTACGTTGATGGCCGCTACGGCCAGATGCATTACCGCGTGGCAGTGCCGCCGCATGCGGATGCGACGTCGTCTCCGCCGATCGTGTTTTTCCATCAAAGCCCATCGACGGGCCGACCCTTCGAGGGATTGGTTTCGGAGATGGGCCGCGACCGTATGGCGATTGCCGTGGATACGCCGGGCTTTGGCGATTCGGACGCGCCACCCGCGCCGCCGACGATTGCCGATTATGCGGCCGCGATGGTGAGTTTTCTGGAAGCCCTGAAACTCGACAAGGTCGATGTGATGGGCGACCACACCGGCGCCAAGATCGGTGTCGAACTCGCGTTGCAGGCACCGGACCGTGTCCGCCGGCTAGTGTTCAATGCCTGCCCGGTCTATTCGCCGGAAAAGATGGCGGAGATGATGACCCACCTTGAGGCCGAACGCCCCAAGGAGGTCGTGCCGAAGGACGGGAGTCATATTCTCCATCGGTGGAAGGGGACAAAGGGCTGGTACAAGGCCGATGCGCCAGCGGAATTGTACAACCGAGATTTCGTCGAGAGCCTGCGGGGGTTGGACCTTGCGTGGTACGGCCACAACGCGGCCTTTGCGGTGAAGCATTCGGACAATTTGCCCCACGTCAGTCAGCCGATTCTGGTGCTGTGTCCGGACGACGGTCTATGGGACGCCACAATGGCGGCGAAACCTTACCTAAAGAACGGCCGAATTTTGGAGCTGCCGCAGTATGGGATGGGCGCGATTTCGCAGCACTCGGTGGAACTGGCGAAAATCCTGCGCGACTTCCTCGACGGCCCGGCAGACGATGCGATCGCGCGCGAAGCGGCGCGCGCGGCACCGCCCGCGCCCGCACTAAACCCGAAACCGGTGCGGCGGCGGTTCGTCGAGACGCGGGCGAACCAGGTCCATGTGCGGTCGGTTGTGCCGAGTGGCGCGGGCAAGACGCCGGTGTTGTGTTTGCATATGAGCCCGGTATCGAGCCGCAACTTCGAGCCGCTGCTGGCACGTCTGGGTAAGGATCGTCCCGCGTTCGCCGCCGATATTCCGGGCTTCGGCGAATCCGAACCACCGCAAGCGATGCCGTCGATCGCCGATCTGGCGGACATCATGACCGACGTTATCAAAGACCTGGCGGGTTCGGGGCCGATCGACCTGATGGGCGATCACACCGGTGCCGTGATCGCGGTCGACCTGGCAGCGCGCTATCCGAAATTGATTCGCAAGGTGGCGCTCAACACGGTGCCCTATTTCAACGCGGCGGAACGTGCCGAGCGGCTCGCCCATTCGGCCTACGAAGGGCCGTCGGACGATGCCGCGCACCTGCGCAAACGCTGGGACTCGATGGTGCGGCTCTACGGTCCCTACATGGACATGCGCGAGGTCGAACGCAATTTCGTCGAAGCATTGCGGGGCGGTCCGTTCGGGCACTGGGGGCACTCCGCGGTGTTCTCCTACGACATGGATCCGGTGCTGCCGAAGATCGCACAACCGATGCTGATCTTCCGGCCCAAGGACGGGTTAGAGGAAAACACGCTCCGCGCTAAGCCGTTATTGAAGAACGCGGAGGTCATCGACCTGCTGCAATATGGCTACGGCTTCATGGAAACCCAGGCCGACGAAATCGCCGGCTACTTGCGCGGTTTCTACGACGCCTAACGATGGGGCCCGGCGGCGGTCACGACGTGTGGACCGCGCCGCCGGGGATGCGGCGAGGTTACGCGGCGTGCCGCTTCGGTCAGATCCACTATCGGATCGTCACGCCGGCGGCGGCGGTGCGGCCACCGCTGCTGATCTTTCACCAAACGCCGACGTCCGGACGGTGCTACGAGGGACTCCTCGCCGAGATGGGGCGGGACCGGATCGCGGTAGCGGCCGATACGCCTGGGTTCGGCGCTTCCGACCCGCCGGGCCGCGCGCCGACGATTGCCGACTACGCCGGCGCGATGGCGGACTTGGTTGCGGCGCTGGGGTTCCCTTCGGTGGATGTCCTTGGCGATCATACCGGCGCGAAGATTGCCGTCGAACTCGCCCTGCAAGAGCCGGACGCCATCCGGCGCGTTGTCCTGAACGGCGCCCCGGTCTATAGCGATGCCGAGCTTGGTGCGCTGCGCCGACAGGACCACGCGGTCGAAACGTTCGGAGAAGCCGGCGAACATATTCTCGCGCGCTGGGGTTGGGCGATGCGTCAACGTGCCGAGGACACACCGCTGGCAGCAGTCCTCTTGGAGGTGGCGGAGTCGTTGCGTGCCGGCGCTACCGTTTGGCACGGACACCACGCCGCATTTGGATATCAGCACCGGGATGCGTTGCCGCGCCTTATTCAGCAGGTGCTGATCCTGCGCGCCAAGGACGACCTATGGGAACCGACGGCGCGGGCGCGAGCGTTGATCCACAACGGCAGCATGATCGATCTGCCGGACTGGGGCAGGGAGATGCTGCTGACGCGGTTCGCGACCGTCGCCCCGATCCTGCGGCGGTTTCTCGATTCCGATTAGGCGGCGGCGCGCGCCCTAGCGACGGTGCTTGTCGGCGAAGGCCTTGAGTTGGCGTTCCGCCGCGCCGAAGGCGTCGCGAATCGCGACCTGCGGGTCTTCGTGGCCTCCGTCCTTTTCGTGATTGCGGTCGACGACAACCTCGACACCGCCGGGCAGCGCGATGTCGATGCGCACTTGATAGCGCTTTCCGTGGGTCTTGTGCTGGTGCGGCGCATCGAAGGTGACGCGGCAACTGGTCATGCGATCGTAGAACTGTTCCAGCTTGGCGACGCGTTCGCGCATGACGGTTTCGAGGGCTGGCGACGAGTCCATGTTGTGGAAGGTGATCTTAAGCGGGGTCTCCATAGGGTACTCCTTTACGATCGCAACGACTCAAGTAGACCTTGCCGCCCGCGATCCGGCGATACCCGGTGCGGGTCATATTGATTCTGGTGATGGGCGCGGCTTTAGGCAAGGGTGCGCGTTGCCAGCGGCTCGTCGCGGCCGCGCAAGGCTTGCGGCGGGTGCAGCACGAAGCCGGCCAGGAGCGCATCGGCTTCTTGGCCGGCCTGCCGGCGCAGGGCCTCGACGAAGGCTTCGCTGACGACGGCTCTGACGTTCATGGCGCGTGTTAGTTCTTCCAAGCGGCTGGCGACGTTGACGACATCGCCGATGACCGCGAATTCGAGCTGACGCTCGGAACCGATATCGCCGAGGACCACAGTGCCGAAGTGGACGCCGATCGAAAGGTGGAGCGGCGTGTCGTCGCCCGCCGCGGCCCGTTCGGCATTCCACAGATCGACGGCGGCGAGCATGGCGCGCAGACAAGCAAGCGCGTTGATCGTGTCTTTCAGACCGGTTTTCGGTGTGCCGAACGTCGCCATAAGGCCGTCACCTAAGAATTTGTCGAGGGTGCCGCCGTGACCGAAGACCGCATCTTCCATGCGCCGATGAAACCCGCGCAGGAGGGCGATCACGTCGTCGGGGTTTCGGTTCTCGGCGATTCGGGTGAAGCCGACGAGATCGGCAAACAGAACGGCTACCGGCTGCGTGCGCACCGCCCCGAGCGGCGCGTCGGTGGCAAGAAGGTCGTCGACGATGGTGGGCGAGAAATAGCGCGCCAAGTTGGCGCGACCGCGGGCGGCCTCGGCTTCGCGCACGACCAAGCGGCGGGACCGCTGGACTGCGACCGCGACAACACTGGCGGCAAGGAGCAGTACGGCGGCTTCGAGGATGCGCGGGATCGACGCGAAGAATAGATGGTCGGCCGAGGAGAACTGGTCGTAGTCCGGTGGCAGCGTCCCGGCGTTGAGCATCCGCATCATCGTGTCGATCGCGCCGTCGCGCGCGGCGATGACGCCGAAGACGATGAGAACCGCGGCGGCAGAAAGCGCCCCGGTCCACAAAGGCAACTTCGGGTCGTAGGACAGCGCGGCCAGGACGATCAGGAGGAAGTAGAACGTGACCACGCCCCAGGCGAAAAGCATCTCCGGTACCAGACCCTCCCAGATGAGGGGATTGAAGGCCCACATCCAAAGGGTGACCAAGGCGACATCGAGCGCGAACAACAGGTAGGGCAGGCCGTGCCGGTGCTTGGTGCGGCGCGCGAAGAAAGGAACGAGACCGACCAGCGCAATCAGCGCGATGGGGCCGAGGTTGTAGTAGGCGTAGGGCGCCGGCTGCAGGGTTACGGTCACAATCGTGAGGCCGGCAAGAACGGCAAGGCGCATGTACCCGAGGAGCCGTTGACCGGCGATTTCCTCGGCGCGTAACGCGGCTGCCACGGCGGGGGGCAGGGGCGCGCGGGGACCGGTTTTGTGCAGCGTCATTGAACTGTGCTCCTCGTGGAACTCTACCCCGATGTTGCCGCTAATGCGCGGGGCGAACGAAACGCCGACGGCCTTCGGTGCAGCGATTGTTCGCCCGCAACCCTGTGATAGGTTGGGCGATCATGGCGTTTGGTCAGTTCACCGCGATTTCACCGCGTTTTCGCGGCATCTTCTTTATGTTGATTGCGACCCTGCTGTTCACCGGCATGCAGGTAACCGTGCGTCATGTGGCCGAGGAATTGCACCCCTTCGAGGTGGCCTTCTTCCGCAACTTCTTCGGTCTCTTGGTGGTTTCGCCCCTGTTGTTTCGCTATGGCCTTGGCGTTTTGCGGACGCCGCGATTGAAACTGCACGCGCTGCGCGGTGCGTTGCAGACCACCGGCATGATGTTCTTTTTCACCGCACTCACCTTGGCGCCGCTGGCGCAGAACATCGCCTTGAGTTTCATGGCGCCGTTGTTCACGACGGTGATGGCGATCCTCTTTTTGCGCGAGCGTGCCGGTTGGCGGCGTTGGGCGGCGCTGATCGCCGGGTTCATCGGCGCCTGGATCGTTATTCGCCCGGGTCTTGCCGTCGTCAATGCGGGCGCGCTGTTCGTCATTGCCTCGTCGGTGATTTGGGCAGGGTCGATGATCATCATCAAGATTCTATCGCGGACCGAATCCAGCCTGACGATCACCTTGTATATGGGACTGTTCATGGCGCCGCTGTCGTTGATCCCGGCGCTGTTCGTTTGGCAATGGCCGACCCTCGAAGCGCTCGGGTTTCTTCTGCTGGTGGGGGGCTTTGGCGGGATCGGTCACTTGGCCTTGGCCCAAGCCTTTAAGGAAGCCGATACGACAGCGGTGCTACCGTTCGATTTCCTGCGGCTGATTTGGGCATCGGCACTTGGCTATCTGGTGTTCGCCGAGATTCCCGATGTGTGGACGTGGCTGGGCGGCGCCGTCATCTTTACCGCGACAACCTATATCGCGTTCCGCGAAACCCGGATCAAACCGGAGGGGACTGCGGTGCGACCGGCGGAGGATTGAACGCGTCGCCGGCGCGTTACTTCAACTCGATTTCAATGAAAACGACTTCTTGGTCGCTGTCGTTGATGACGTCGTGCTCGATGCCGGCTGGGCCCGTGTAGGGGTCGCCGGCGCTGAGGTCGCGGTAAAAATCTTCCTCACCCGGTTTGGTTTCGATCAGCAGACGGCCTGTCGTCATCGGCACCACGACATAGTCGAAGGCGTGGCGGTGCCAGCCCGTTGCGCTGCCCGGCGCGAACCGCCATTCGGAGACGCAGACGCGATCGTCCTCGTGTTTCTTCGTTTGTACGGCCTGTGACCAGGTGGGTTTTTCGCTCATGCGATTCGCCGCGTCGCGGCCTCCCTAAGGGTTCAAGATGACGACCCGGACGACCCGGCCGACGACCTCGATCCCGTCTTGCGGAAAGATAGTGTCGTGCCCGGGCTCGCTGCTGTCGGGTTCGAGCCGCGCCGGGTTGGCGCGGTAGCGTTTGAAGGTCGTCTCGCCGCCGACGCGAAAGATGTAACACTTCCCGTCGGCGAGCTCGCGGTCGTAGTAGTCCACCACGATCAAGCTGCCGCTTGGGGCAATGCGGTTCATGCTGCCGCCGCGGACTTCGAGGGCGAACAGGGATTCGCGGCGGTAGGGCACGACGACGCGGTCGCGCACGTCGCCAAAATCCGATGGTTCCACGGTTTCGGTCAGGCGCCCGGCCTGGACCCAAGAAATCAACGGCACTTCGAACACCGGTTCAGCGACGCCGGCCATGTTGGCAAGCCCAGCCAGCTCCAGCACCTCGGTTTGGGTGATCGGTGGGGTGCCGCGTCCGACCAAAACCTGCATCAGGCTGTGCACGAGATCGGTGGGGAGAAACGGTTTGTGGTAGTGCTCGGCGGATTCGTAGCGCTGGTAGCCCGATGCGGCGCGGTAGCCCACGCGGTGGGCCAGGGTCTCCATGGAAAACCCCGCTCGTTTCCTTAGTGCGCGCAAGCGCGCGGTGATGTGCGCGTCGTCGTCGTGCGTCATATCGCCCCCAGAATTTACGCATCCTACGGATATTTTTGCGGCGCAGCAACGACGCACACGCAAAACACGTTGACGCCGGGGCCGAGGCATGAAAGAAATATGTATTATGCATAGATACAGATACACATCCGCTAGAAGCCGCCAAAAAATTCGCAGAAAACATAGGTCGGCCGTGCCGCGCCAGTCGGCTCGACGCCATGCACCCCATGACCCGAGCGCCTGTATCCAGCCGTTGGACGCCGCCTTCGACGGCGACGGCCGCGATTTTCTCGAAGGGTGGCTGCGCGCGGAACACGTCAACCGACCCAGCGGTCCCCGCGACTAATCAATCGCCAAGCAAGGAGTTTCCGCCCATGGCCTCGTATGCCCGTTCGCGTCTCGCCCGTGTCCGCCGCGCCCGACGAAAAAGCCGCGATCTTCGCGCCGAGATTGCGCCGACACCGCAAACGGTTGCGCGGCTGCGGCCCGATCCGTTGTGGACGCTGCTGTAGCGCGGCCGCCTCACACAAGAACAGGTCGACGCCGCCCACGATATTCGTATGGCGTTCGAGATCATCACGGCACCGGTGCGCATTCGCACGATGCGCGCGGTCTCGACCGTGGACGGCGCGATGTACGATCTGACCCGGGGCGGCCGCGGGCGCAGCGGCAATAGCGAGAGCGACCGCGCGATCTTGCTGCAGCAGCGGTTCAACGCCTGGGTTGCGGCGATGAAGAACGGCGCGGTGCCGGTTGGGCCGATTATCGACATTGTCGTCGAGGGGCAGGCGTGCCGCAGCGTCGACCGGGCGCGCGGCCGCCGCAACGGCTGGTCCACCGAGATTCTCGAGCGCGGCCTCGATCTCTACATCGCCGCTAAGCGGCCGCCGCGCCGTCGGTTGGAAAAGGTTCCCGGGGACAGAGATCGTGATCATGGGGACCGGGATTGTGATTTTCCTTTGGGGACGGCGCAGGCTAGACTCCGGTCACACTCGAACAAGACCTGACCCGCCGCGATTTCCCGGCGGGATTTTTTGTGCCGGGTGTTCATTCGCTGTCCCTCCCAGACCTGAATCCCGCCCACCGTGGCGGGGTTCTTCTTTTTCGGGGTTCTTCTTTTCTCAATCCGACATGGAGGCAAAGATGATCGATGCTGAAAGCGAGACGCCTTCCGACGCTGGAAGCGATACCGGGCCG
>CAYGKG010000074.1:0-15653 GCA_964350495.1 uncultured Alphaproteobacteria bacterium | reverse complement strand
AGGTCGGTGACCGGGTCAGCATTGGGCGACTGTGTTTCGAGCGACCGCCGGATGGCTTAGAGTGCGCCTTGCACGTCGGCCGTGATAATGATCGGCAGCATGCTCTTTTCGGTGCCGCCGATCTTGGAGAACATATCCTCGACCGAACCGCGGGCGGTGGCCGCAAGGGCAACGCCGCGTTCGCGCGCCTGACCCGACCGGAACCCGGTGATTTCCCGGGCGCGCCCTTCGCTCTCGACCACGCCGAACTCGTCGCCCGCCTCGGGCGCTGCATTCAGACCGAGAACCTCGGCGGGTTCGCCCGGCCTCAGAACCTCGATTTGGCGGCCGTGATCGTCGACCAGGGCGCGAATCTTGCCCCATTCGGCACCGGCCACAACGATATCGCCGACCCGGAGCGACCCACGCTGCACCAAGACCGTCGTTACCACGCCGCGACCGCGGTCTAATTTGGCTTCGATCACCACACCCTCGGCGGCGCGATCGGGGTTGGCTTTTAGCTCGAGTACTTCGGACTGCAACACGATCGCTTCTTCGAGTTTGTCGAGACCGATTTTCTTGGTCGCCGAGACCTCGACCGCGAGCACTTCGCCGCCCAGCTCTTCAACGACGAGGTCCTGCTGCAACAAATCGCGACGCACCCGGTCGGCATCCGCGTCGGGCCGGTCGATCTTGTTGATCGCCACGATGATCGGCGTCTTGGCCGCTTTGGCGTGGTTAATCGCCTCGATCGTCTGCGGCATGATTCCGTCGTCCGCGGCCACGACCAACACGACGATGTCGGTCACCGTGGCACCGCGCATGCGCATCGAGGTGAAGGCTTCGTGGCCCGGCGTGTCGAGGAAGGTAATTTTCGCGCCGGACGGCAGGGTGACCTGATAGGCACCAATATGCTGGGTGATGCCGCCCGCTTCGCCGGCGACGACGTCAGTGGCGCGCAGGGCATCCAGCAAAGAGGTCTTGCCGTGATCGACATGGCCCATCACCGTGACGATCGGCGCGCGCGGCACCA
The DNA here is from genome assembly GCA_964350495.1 of uncultured Alphaproteobacteria bacterium. GTDB lineage: Bacteria > Pseudomonadota > Alphaproteobacteria > SHVP01 > SHVP01 > CALJDF01. The sequence continues at coordinate 14,641 of CAYGKG010000074.1, read as the reverse complement.
ATAGGCTCTCGTCTTCCTCGCTGCCACCGGCGCGGAAACCGATCTCGACATCGGCCTTGGAAACGCGCTTGGCGCGATGGCCGAATTCGGCGACGACGAGTTCCGCGGTATCTGCATCGATGGTTTCGTTGATCGCCACCATCAGGCCCATCTTCATCAACGCTCTGATGACGTCGACACCGCGCTCGGTCATGCGGTTGGCGAGCTCTTGGACCGTGAGCGTGTCGGGAATGACGACCTCGCGGAAGACCTTCTTCGGAGCGTCCGAATCGCCGGTCCGCGCTTGGCGCTTTTCGCGTTCGCGCTGGCGGCGTACCGCCGCGAGACTCCGCGTCCGCTCGCGGTCGTCGAGCGCTTGGGTCAGGGTAAGCTTGCCGCTGCGGCGACGTTCGCCGGCACGCGGCCGGGCCACAACGGGGCGTTTGATTTCGGGACGGACACCCGGTTTGGGACGGGCCACGGAGTCTTCTTCCGTTTCGGGTTCGCCGAGCCGGACTGCGGCTGCCTCGGCAGCCTTTTTGCGGGCCTCTTCCTCGACACGCTTGCGCTGGGCCTCTTCGGCCTCGCGTCGTTCAGCCTCTTCGCGCTCGCGTTCGAGCTGAACCTCTTCACCGGCGCGGCGTTCGGCCTCTTCCTTGGCTTTCTTGCGCGCCTCGACGGAGGCGATCTTGGCACCCTCGAGGGCTTTCGCGCGGGCTGCCTTCTCCTCATCGGTCAAGGCCTTCAGAACGACCCGGCCTTTGGATTCCCGCTCGACCGGTGCGCTGACGACGGGCGCCGGCGTCGGCGGGGCGGGCGGCGCCGCCGGTGCGGTTTCCGCCGCCGCTTCGGCGAGAGTCTTGGTCCGTGGCGCGGCAGCGCCGCGCTTTTTCTTGACCTCGACCGTGACGGTCTTGGAGCGGCCATGCGAGAAACTTTGGCGCACTTGCCCCGCAGCGGCCCCTGGCCGTTTCATCTCGAGTTTGCTGCGCCCAGACAGCGTAAGGGGCTTCTTATCGTCGGTATCGCTCATCAATCAGGCCTTGATCACGCTGTCCACGGGGCGAAAGCCTTCCAAACGGCCGGCTTCACGCAGGAATTGATCCGTCAAAGCCCCGGGACGCAGGGCTGCATGTACCACATTTTCTTTGCCAAAGGCCAAACCGATTTCGTCGCTGGCCAAGCAGCGTACCCACGATAGCCCGGTCGCGGGGCCGGCAATCTTGCGCACGGCGTCTTCGGCGGCGTCGGCGGCGGTGACAACCGCAACCACGCTACCCTCGCGCACGGTACCGCGGACTTTTTCGAAACCGGCCGAAACCAGACCGGCGCGGCGCGCCATCGCCAGCAAATCGACGGTGCGGCGTTGGAGCTGCCGCTCCACCAAGGCAACCAGGCCGGGGTCGATCACGACCTCACGGCGGGCAGCCCGGCTGAACAGTTTGCGCCGGACAGCGTCCGACAGCGCCGCGTGCGTCGCGGTGACCCAGTAGCCATGACCGGGGAGGCGGCCGGCGACGTCCGGGACAACGCTGCGGTCGGGCCCGATCGCAAATCGGACCATGCCGTCCTTGGCGCGCACGATGCCGGTGGCGAGACAGCGCCGCAACGGCCCCAAGGGCGGTGCAGCGGCAAGGTCCGTTGCCGGGGCGGTCTCACCCGCCAGAATGGTCGCGGTTTCGTGCAAACTTACTCCTGCGCCGCGTCGGCTTCGGGCGCCGCTTCCGCTTCGGGTTCGTCGTCGAACCAATGCGCCCGCGCCGCCATGATGATGGCGTTGGCTTCGTCTTCGCTGAAACCAGCGTCGGGCAAGACTTCGATCAACTCGTCGCCGGCCAGGTCGCCAAGGTCGTCGAGCGACTTGATTTCGGCCTCGCCAAGGGTCACGAGCATCTCGGCGCTTAGTCCGGCAATGGCGGCAACCTCGTCGGACACGCCGAGTTCGTGGCGGCGGGCGTCAAGCTGGCGATTGCGCTCCTCGATGAAGGCCTGCGCGCGAGTCTGGAGTTCGCCGCCGATATCGTCGTCGAAGCCCTCGATGGAGGCAATCTCGCCAAGGTCGACGGTCGCGACCTCGTCCACCGTGGTGAACCCTTCGGCCACCAGGAGTTGAGCGATCATTTCGTCGACGTCGAGGGTTTCGATAAACATCTGACTGCGCTGGCGGAACTCCTCCTGACGGCGATCCGATTCCTCGGCCTCGGTGAGGACGTCGATATCCCAGCCGCACAGCTGCGAAGCAAGGCGGACGTTTTGTCCGCGCCGGCCGATCGCGAGCGACAACTGATCGTCTGGGACAACGACTTCGATCCGCCGGGTTTCCTCATCGAGGACGACCTTGCTGACCTCGGCGGGCGCCAGGGCGTTGACGATGAACGTGGCGTCGTCGGGCGACCACTGGATGATGTCGATCTTTTCGCCCTGCAACTCGTTAACCACCGCCTGGACACGACTGCCGCGCATGCCGACGCAGGCGCCAACAGGGTCGATACCCGAATCGTTGGACATGACGGCGATCTTGGCGCGGCTGCCGGGGTCGCGCGCCACCGACTTGATCTCGATGATCCCGTCGTACACTTCGGGGACTTCCTGCGCGAACAGCATCGCCATGTATTTGGGATGGGTGCGGGAGAGGAAAACCTGCGGGCCGCGCGGTTCGCGCCGAACGTCATAGATATAGGCGCGCACTCGGTCGCCCTGGCGGAAGTTCTCGCGCGGCAAGACCTCGTCGCGGCGGATGACCGCTTCGGAGCGTCCCAAATCGACCGTGACGTTGCCGTATTCGACGCGCTTGACGATGCCGTTCACGATTTCGCCGATCCGGTCTTTGTATTCCTCGTACTGACGCTCGCGTTCGGCTTCGCGGACCTTTTGCACAATGACCTGTTTGGCGGTCTGCGCGGCGATGCGGCCGAAGTCGATCGGTGGCAAGGGCTCGGCGATGACGTCGCCGACCTGGGCGTCGGGATTGCGCTCGCGCGCTTCGGTAAGTTTGATTTCGGTCGCGTCGCTTTCGACTTCTTCAGCAACTTCAAGGCAACGGAACAGCCGGATCTCGCCGGTGGTGCGATCGATTTCGGCGCGGATATCGTTCTCCATGCCGTACTTCGACCGCGCCGCCTTTTGAATCGCTTCTTCCATCGCGATGATTACCGTATCGCGTTCGATCACTTTTTCCCGCGCCACAGCATCGGCGATCTGGAGAAGCTCGATTCTGTTCTGGCTCGTGATCGGAGCCGCTTGTCCTGTGCTCATCTCTATTACCCTTGCGCTCGCGCCATCGCGGTTTGCTTAATTAAGTCGTCGGTCAACAAAAGCTTGGCACTCGTAATGTTGTGTACGGCGACGCTGAAGGTGCCGGCATCGGTTTCGATGCGCACGTCGTCGGCGTCGACCCCAAGCAGCTTGCCCTTGAACCGTTTGCGGCCCTCGACCGTCTCGCGCGACTCGACGCGCGCCTCGAACCCGGCGAAGCGTGCGAAGTCGCCAGCCTCGACCAGCGGCCGATCGATGCCCGGCGAGCTGACCTCCAGCACATAGGCACTGGGGATCGGGTCTTCCACATCGAGCAGCGCCGAGATCGCGCGACTGGCGTCGGCGCAATCGTCGGCGGTGATACCGCCGTCATCGAGCGCGCCCGCGGTTTGCGATTCCTTGGATTCGATCATGACCTGCAGGGTTGCTGCGTCCTGGCCGCCGGATAGGCGCACGCGGACGACCCGATAGCCCATGGCTTCAAGGGACGGCGTAATGATCTCTTCGACCTTTCGAGCGGGCACGGCTGGTGCTCCGGTAATAAAAAAGTGGGCTTCCGCCCACTCCCGACCTGCTTAGGCAAGCATGCATTTGTTGGCGAGATAATAGGGCGATTCTGCCCGGCTTCAAGCCCCTTCAAGGCTGGCCCGCGGGCGGCGGACGAAGTCGAGGTAGACCGGCGGCCGCCCCGCGGCGAGCGCCTTCTCCTCAAACCGGGTCGGCGCGCCGTCCGCAGGCCGCAGCCGCCAGTCCGCCGCGCGCCGGGCGGTCCAGGCGAAAGCCCCGTGTGCCCGCACCGCCGCGAGGGTCCAGCGAACGTAATCCGGATGATCCGAGGCGAAGCGAAACTGCGCCCCATCGCGCAGGATCCGGGCCAGGTGATCGAGGTTCTCGCGGTTCACGAAACGCCGCTGGTGATGGCGTTTTTTCGGCCAAGGGTCGGGAAACATCAGGAAGACCCGGTCGAAAGCGGCCGGCGCCAGGACCGGCAGCAAAAACCGAACGTCCTCATGGTAGATCCGAACGTTGGTAAGCCCGCCTTCGTCGATCAGTCTTGCCAGGGTCGCAACCCCGTTGCGAAACGGCTCACAGCCGACGATCCCGACGTTTTGGTGGGCTGCGGCCTGGGCCGCGAGGTGCTCGCCCGCGCCAAAGCCGATTTCAAGCCAAACCGGGCGGTCGTCGCCGAACAACCCGCCGGGCTGCCCCGCCGGGAAATCGGGCAGATCGACGCCGAAGCGGTCCAGGATGTCGTCCAGCCGTTCGCGGCGCCGTGGCCCCAGGGTATGGCCCCGGCGGCGCCCGTAGAAATGCGGCCGCGTGGACGGTTTCGTGCCCGGGGCGTGAACCACCCCGTGCGCGCGGGCTAGCCGAGTTCCGACTGGATCGCGTCAACCAGATCCAGCCGTTCCCAGGAGAACCCGCCGTCGGCGTCGGGTTCGCGCCCGAAATGGCCGTAGGCTGCGGTCCGCGCGTAGATCGGGCGATTCAGACCCAAATGTTCGCGAATCCCGCGCGGGGTGAGGTCCATCACCTTGGGCAGGATCTGTTCGAGACGGGCCTCGTCGACTTTACCGGTGCCGCCCAAGTCGACATAGAAGGACAGCGGCTTGGAGACCCCGATCGCGTAGGCGATTTGAATCGTGCACCACGACGCTAGGCCCGCCCCGACGACGTTTTTCGCCAGATAGCGCGCGGCATAGGCCGCCGAACGGTCGACCTTGGTGGGATCTTTGCCCGAGAACGCACCGCCGCCGTGGGGCGCCGCGCCGCCGTAGGTATCGACAATAATCTTGCGGCCGGTCAGGCCGGCGTCACCGTCGGGACCGCCGATCACGAACTTGCCCGTCGGGTTCACATAAAACTCGTCCTCGGCGCACATCCAGCCCTCCGGCAACGTCGCGAGCACGTAGGGACGAACGATTTCGCGCACATCGTCCTGCGACAGGCCTTCGACATGTTGGGTCGACACAACGACCGACTGAGCGCGGACCGGCCGGCCGTTTTCATAGCGCAGGGTGACCTGGCTTTTCGAATCGGGGCCCAGGCCCTTTTCCTTGCCGGCGTGACGCGCGGCCGCCATGTCGCGAAGGATGCCGTGCGAATAGTGAATCGGCGCCGGCATCAGCGACGGGGTTTCATCGCAGGCGTAACCGAACATCAATCCTTGGTCGCCGGCGCCCTCATCCTTGTTCCCGGCGGCATCGACGCCCTGCGCAATATCGGCGGACTGGGCATGGAGATAAACCTGTACCTCCGCCGTCTTCCAGTGAAAGCCGTCCTGTTCGTAGCCGATGTCGCGTACGGCATCGCGGGCGATTTGCTCGACCTGTCCAATCACCGACTCAGGCCCCCGAACCTCGCCGGCGAGGACGATCCGGTTCGTTGTGGTCAACGTTTCACACGCGACCCGCGCCATCGGATCGGCCGCCAGGTAGGCGTCGACAACGGCGTCGGAGATCCGGTCGCAGACCTTGTCGGGATGTCCCTCGGAGACGGATTCGCTGGTGAAAAGGTAGCTTGATCGCGTCATCGAGATCCCCTTATTGACTGATTTAGGACGGCTGGCAGCGGCTCGCCGCAAGCGACGCGGCCGCTGTGGGCCCGATTTATTGGAAAGTTTAGCGCGCGGGTCAAGTCCGCGGCGGCGACGAATTACGCCTGATCGTCGGCCTCGGCGTCGCGGGCACCGATCGCTTTGACCAGTTCGTAGACGCGCTTGCGGGTATTGCGGTCGTCGATCTTGTAGTAGGCCCGGACCAATTCGAGCGTTTCGCGCCGCGACATATTTTCGTCGTGGACCGCCTGTTCGACCTGGCCCGCCAACGACGGTTGGGTCCCCATGTCGCCCGGCATTTCATCGAAGAAGAACGAGACCGGTACATCCAACACTTTGCAAAACTGGTAGAGCCGGCTCGATCCGATACGATTCAGCCCACGCTCGTACTTTTGAATTTGTTGAAACGTGAGCCCGACGGCATTGCCGAGCTTTTCCTGACTCATGCCCAGGAGCGTGCGGCGCAAACGTACCCTGCTGCCGACATGGGCATCGACGGGGTCCGGTCTTCCAGTGTCGGATTTAGCTCTTGGGGGCACGTCACCCTCCTTCTGTGCCGTCATCCGCACCGTTGACGACGGTTCACCACAAATACCCGCCACCTACCCGCAGCGGTTGCGCTAAATAGAACGGGCCACCACTGAGCGTCAATAATTGCCTGCCTGTTATGCAAAAATGCAGAGCCCGGATCAGGGGCGCCAGCGGCGAAACCCCAGCGCGAGGCCTGCGAGCGCGAGCAGCGTGAACACGATCAAGTCGCCATACCGGGCATACGGTGTGGGCGGCCGCGCGCCGGGCAGATCGGCGTCGATGACGCCGCGCACCCCGACATCGAGGCGATGTTGCACCTGGCCGAACGAATCGACCACCGCCGAAATGCCGGTGTTGGCGGCGCGCACCAAGGGCAGCCCCTGCTCGACCGCGCGCATGCGCGCCATCGCGAAGTGCTGCGCAGGACCGGCGGCCGGCCCGAACCACGCGTCGTTGGTGACGTTTAGGAGCCAGGCCGGTCGATCGCGCCCGTCGGCGACACCGCCCGGAAAGATCGCCTCGTAACAGATTAGCGGGCTGAAGGCCGGGACGCCGTCGAGCCGCACCGTTCGGGCGCCCGGTCCGGCCGAGAAATCCACCGACGACCCCTGGACCAAACGATCGACGCCGAGGCGCCCAAGGAGTGCCCGCAGCGGCAAGTACTCGCCGAACGGGACCAAATGGTGCTTGTCGTAGGACTCCCGGACCTGTGCTTGGGCGTCGACGGCGACGAGACTGTTGAAAGCGCGAAAGTCAGCGCCGGCACCCTCGACCCGCGGCGCCCCTGTTAGGAGATAGGCCGAATCCGGGACCGCGCGGGCAATCACCTCGGTGACCGCGGCGCCGGCGCTGACGGCGAAGGTCGACGCGGTCTCGGGCCAGACGATGAGATCGCGGCTGTCGACGCCCGGACGACGGCTGAGTTGGACGTGGTGCAGCAGATTGGTCTCGCGCTCGCCCGCATCCCACTTCAGTTTCTGGGCAATGTTGGCCTGCACGATCCGCAGACGCAGCCCCTCGCCGGCAATCGATATCGGTGGAGCGAGCACCGCGCCGTAGAGAGCCGCCGCAGCGAACACCAAAACCGCCGCACCGACCGGTAGGACGGCCGCCACGGCGCCGGTATCCTGGCGACGGGCTAATGCCGCCGGGGCTGCGGCGGCAAAGACGGTCAGGAAGGACAGCCCGTACACGCCGACCAGTCCCGCCGTTTGAATCACCGGAGCGCTCTCAACCCAGGCATAGCCGATGAGGTTCCAGGGGAAGCCGGTGAAGACATGGCCGCGGACCCATTCAGCAAAAGTCCACGCCACGGCCAAGGCGAGGATGCGGCCTGCGCCTATCCACGCGACGGAGGTTGCAGCCAGGGTCGCCGCGCCGACGAACAGCGCCAAACCGCCCGGCAGCAGGATCAGCGCGAACGGGATCATCCACGCGAAACGGCCGGCATCGACCAGCAGGGGGAAGACAATCCAGTGCAGGCCGGCGACGAAGAAACCGAACCCGAAGGCCCAGCCGATGGCGAAACCGGCGCGCCATCCCTGCGCCCCGTCCAATAGCCAAACCAAGCCGGTGAAGGCGACGATCAGCAGCGGCAGGAGATTGAGCGGCGCCAGGCTGCCGGACGCCACCACCCCTAACAAGACGGCCAATCCGTATCGCCGTAGACCCTTGCGCGCGGCGATCACCGCGGCGAGGCGCGTGATCACTGGGGTGCGATCTCGACTGTCGCCCCGGGTTCGACCGCCACCTTGGTGATGCGCAACCGCTTGATGCGCCGGGCATCGGCTTGGAGGACTTCGAATTCGATGCCGTGGGGGTGGGAGATCACCTCGCCCCGTTGCGGCACCCGCCCGGCAAGCGACGCCACGACACCCGCGATGGTTTCGACTTCCTCGTCGAGCTCCGCCGGCAACAGGTCGACGTGGAGTTTTGCCTCGACCGCAATCGAATCGGCGCGGCCGTCGACTTCGAGGACGCCTTCGGAAATCTCGACGATGAGATCGATTTCGTCATCGTCGTGTTCGTCTTCAATGTCGCCGACGATCGCCTCGACCAGGTCTTCGATCGTTACCAAACCGTCGGTACCGCCGTACTCGTCGATGACCAGCGCCATGTGGACGCGCCGGGTGCGCATGTTGAGCAAAAGATCGGCAACCGGCATCGACGGCGGCACGAACATCACCTCGCGGACGATGTCGTCGAGACGGAAATCGTCGCTCTTGCCCCAGTATTTCAGCAGGTCCTTGATGTGCACCATGCCGATGACGTGGTCGAGGCCCTCGCGGTAGATCGGAATGCGCGAATGGAACTCGCGTTGAAAAACATCGATCACCACATCGATCGTCGAACGCACATCCAGGCCGATGATATCCGCACGCGGGATCATCACGTCGCCGACACGCAGATCGCCGAACTTGACCAGATTGAGCAGCAGCGCTCGCTCCTCGGTATCCATTTGCGCGCCGTCGGGATGCTGCTCGATGAGATCGCGCAAATCGTCTTGCAAGGAGGCATCGCCGTTGCGGCCAATCCCGATCGAGCGGAATAGGCCGCGCAAAGAACGGACCAGCGCCGAATCGGTTTGCGCGGCGTCGGGGTTTTGTTGGGGTGTGTCGTCGCTCATGGCGCGTCAGCCGGAACCGCGTAGGGATCGGCGTATCCGAGGGTTTCGAGAATCATGCGTTCCAGATCTTCCATAATGCGGGCGTCGTCGTCCTCGACGTGATCGTGACCGAGCAGATGCAGGACACCGTGCACAATCAGGTGATGGGTGTGGGCCAGCGGCGTCTTCTTCTGGGCGGCGGCCTCCGCCACGACGGTCTCGCAACCAAGCGCGACATCCCCCAGAAATCTCGGGTGGCCGGGCGGCAGGCCGGCTTGGTCGGACGGGAAGGACAGCACGTTGGTCGCGGTGTCGCGGCCACGGTAGGTTCCGTTCAGGTCGCGCATGGCGGCATCGTCGGTGAACAACAGGCTGACCTGGGCGGGCGGCATGCCGGTAGCGTCGAAGACCGCATCGAGGGCCCGACGGCAGCAGGCATCGAGGTCCGGCGCGACACCCTGCCAGGCCGCATCGTCGATTCGAATAGCCACGGGCGAGTCGATTTCAGTCGCCGGTTTTGTCGCGCTTTTCATGGGCCTCGTATGCTTCGACCATGCGGGTCACAAGCGGATGGCGGACGATATCGGCTTTTTCGAAGCGGACGAAGCCGATGCCCTGCACCCCTTCCAAGATGCCGGTCGCCTCGCGCAGTCCTGAAATCTCGCCGCGCGGCAAATCGATCTGGGTCAGATCGCCGGTGACGATCATGCGCGCGTTTTCGCCCAACCGCGTGAGCAGCATCTTCATTTGCATCGCCGTCGTGTTCTGGGCTTCGTCGATAATGATAAAGGCATTCGCCAGCGTACGGCCGCGCATGAACGCGAGCGGGGCGATTTCGATCTCGCTGCTTTCCAGTCGGCGCAGAACCTGTTCGGCCGGCAACATGTCGTACAGCGCGTCGTAGAGCGGACGCAGGTAAGGATCGACCTTGTCGCGCAGGTCGCCCGGCAGGAAGCCCAGACGCTCGCCCGCCTCGACCGCGGGGCGCGACAGAATGATGCGGCTCTTTTCGCCGCGCATCAGCGCCGACACCGCCATCGCCACCGCGAGGTAGGTCTTGCCGGTTCCAGCAGGTCCCAACGCGAAGACCAAATCGTTCGTCTGCATCGCTTCGAGATAGCGCTGCTGATTGGGCGAGCGCGCCACGATTGTGCGTTGGCGCGTGCGAATCGTCAGCGGCGCGTTGGTTTCGGTTTGACGTTCTTCTTCCATGCGAATCGCCCCGTCGACATCGCCCGGTCCGATTTCCAGACCCTCTTTCAGCCGTTGATAGAGCCGGGTCATGACGGCGCGCGCAAGTGCGCTGGCCGCGGGCGGTCCGTCGACCACGACGACATTGCCGCGCGACGAGAGACTGACACCGAGCCGTTGTTCGATGCGCGCCAGATAGCGGTCGTGCTGGCCGAACAGCGCCGGCAGCAGGCGGTTGTCCTCGAACGAGAGCGCCGAGGTATCGGCGGTCGGCGCGCCCTCGGCGGGCGTCGTAGAATCTGGCATCGCGGAGCTAGGCAGCGGGGGCATCCATGGCGCGCGGCGCCTCTATGAGCCGGCCGACAAGGCTATTGGGGCTGGCGGCATCGATCACGACGTCGGCGATCGACCCCAGGCGTTCGAGCGGCGCCACGACCTGGACCGGTTGCAGATAGGAAGTGCGACCGCCGAGCCGGCCGTCGTCGCGACCGGACCGATCGAACAACACGCGCATCACGGTCCCGCGACAGGTTTGGTTGAAAGCGTATTGCTGTTCCACCAGCAATGCCTGGAGATCGGCCAAGCGTTGGGCCTTGACCGCCTCCGGCACCTGGGCGCCATAGGTTGCCGCCGGGGTGCCCGGACGCGGGCTATACTTGAAGGAGAACGCCTGGGCGTACTCGACATCGCGGATAAGGCTCATCGTTGCCTCGAAGTCTGCGTCAGTTTCGCCTGGGAACCCAACAATAAAGTCGCTGGCCATGACAAGCGCCGGCTGGGCGGCGCGCAACCGGCCCACGACGCGACGGTATTCGTCCGCCGTGTGGCCGCGGTTCATGGTCGCAAGGATAGGGTCCGCACCCGATTGCACCGGCAAGTGCAAGAACGGCATCAGGATATCGACGTCGCGATGCGCGGCGATCAAACTATCGTCGACGTCGCGCGGGTGGGAGGTCATGTACCGCAACCGCGCGAGCCCCTCGACCTCGCCGGCGAGGCGCCGGATCAACTCGCCCAGACCGGAGATAGCGCCATTCGGTCCGGCGCCGTGATAGGCATTCACATTCTGGCCGAGCAAGGTGATTTCCTTGGCCCCGTTGGCGACCAAGGCCCGCGCTTCGGCGATCAGGTCGGCCACCGGGCGCGAAAATTCAGCGCCGCGGGTATAGGGCACCACACAGAAGGTGCAGAACTTATCGCAGCCCTCCTGGATCGTGAGAAACGCCGTGGGGCCGCTTTGGTGCCGCGGCAGCGGGAGATGGTCGAACTTGTCCTCGACGGGAAAGTCGGTATCGAGGACGAGGCCGCTCCCCCGCGCGAGCTTGGCCACCATTTCGGGCAACCGGTGATAGGACTGCGGGCCGAAGACCATATCGACGTAGGGCGCGCGGCGGGCGATTTCTGCGCCTTCGGCCTGGGCCACGCATCCGGCCACGCCAAGCACCAAGCGACCGCCGACTCGTTCCCGGTCGCGCTGCAATTGATGCAGGCGGCCCAGTTCCGAAAAGACCTTCTCGGCAGCCTTTTCGCGGATGTGGCAGGTGTTGAGAATAACCATGTCGGCGTCGTCCGGTGCCGCGCAGGCATCGTAACCCAGCGGCGCGAGGACATCGGTCATGCGCGCGGAGTCATAGACATTCATCTGACAGCCGTAGGTCTTGATGAAGACTTTCTTGCGCAACCGACTCTCGTTTCGTTGACCGCCGCGCGAAACGCTTGGCGGCGCGGACGTTAACAGCGGCCCGACCCCAGTCAAGCGGCGGCCGCGGCGTCTTCGGCGTCGGGCGGTGTCCCCGCCGGCTTGGGCAACAGGCGCCCGGAGAGCGCAGCCGAAACGCCCTGGGCCACGGTCGTCTCGCAGAAACGCGCGAGTTCCTTGCGCGAGGCGAAACCGTCGATCGTCACCACGGGATGGAACTGCACGCTGACGGTCAGCGGCCCCGCGCCCAGCACGCCCCACAAATGGGGCAGGAGGTCCATGTCCGCATACCACGCAAAGCGCGGACGGTCGTCGCGCCCGAGCGGCAGTCCGTCGAGGCCAACATAGGCAATCGACACCGGTTGAACCGGCAACGCGGCACCGTTGGTCCGGTGTTCGGCCACGGCAAAGAACGCGCTCTTAAAGGGCAACACACGATTGCCGTCGCTGCTGGTGCCTTCGGGAAACAGGCCGATCCGCTCGCCGGAATCGAGGCGCGCGAGGATATCGTCGCGGTGACCGGCCGTGCGGTTGCGCGCACGTTCGACAAACACAGTGCGTTGCAGCCGCGCGAAGAGCCCGAAGATCGGCCACGTCGCGACTTCGCTCTTGGCGACATAGGACACCGGGGTCAAGGACCCAAACACCGTGATGTCGAGCCACGACGCATGGTTGATGGCAAACAGAAGCGGCCGGTGCTTGGCGATATCCCCGACGACCACGATCTTGATCCCAACGATTGCGCGCACCGCCCGGTGGAACAGATGCGGCAGGACGGTCTTGTTGCCAAGATCGAATCGGACCATGAGCCACTGAATGGGAATCAGCGTCAGCGCGACGGCGGCGACCGCCACGACGCACAGCACGGCTCGGAAATGATTCATTGCGCGGGCCGCCTACGAACCCTTCGCCTTGTCCTTGTCGTCCAAGGCAGTGCCGTAGAGTTCGAGTTTGTGACCGGCAAGACGGTACCCGAGACGCCGGGCGATCTTTTGCTGGAGTTCTTCGATCTCGGCATCGTGGAATTCGATCACCTCACCCGAGCGCATGTCGATCAGGTGGTCGTGATGCTCGTCCGGGGTTTCTTCGTAACGGGCCCGGCCGTCGCCGAAATCGTGGCGATCGAGAATGCCGGATTCCTCGAACAGGCGCACGGTGCGGTAGATCGTCGCGATGGAGATGCCGGGATCGATCGCAGTAGCGCGACGATAAAGTTCTTCGACGTCGGGATGATCGGTCGCATCGGACAACACGCGCGCAATGATCTTGCGCTGTTCGGTCATCTTGAGCCCCTTTTCGAGGCACCGCTGCTCTAGGTTTCCCGGCATATGCTCATGCTAGCGCGATCGCGCGGTCGCGTCATGACCGCGCTATTTCAAGCGCCGCTTTTTGCTCCGCGTCGTGCCGAGCCCGATCTTCTTGGCTAGGTCGCTGCGCTGTTGGGCGTAAGCCGGCGCCACCATTGGATAGTCCGACGGCAGACCCCAGCGCTCGCGGTACTCCTCGGGCGACATGTTGTACCGGGTCTTGAGGTGTCGCTTGAGCATCTTGAGCTTCTTGCCGTCTTCGAGACAGACGATGTATTCCGGCATTACCGATTTTTTGATCGGCACCGCCGGATTGGGGCGCGCCACGGCGGGCGGCACCACGGCACCAAGGCCCGACAACGCCGCATAGACCTGCTGGATCAGACTCGGCAAATCGGCAATCGCGACCGTATTGTTCGATACGTGCGAGGCGACTATATCGGTAGTGAGCGCCAATAATTCGCTGGAGCGCGGCTGTTCGGCCATCGCGTTCTATTTCCTTCTACTTGAGCGTATTTTGGCCAATATATAGACCGCAATTCTGCGCAAGCAACCACCAAGAATCGGTAAACGAGGTGAAGTGCCCGCAAAGTCAAGCCTTGAGGCCGATCACTTGATCGATATCACCGGTGAGGTGTGCCCCATCACCTTCGTCAAGACCAAATTGGCGCTGGAAAAATTGGTGCCGGGACAGGTTCTTGGGGTCGATCTGCGCGGCCGCGAGCCGCTCGACAACGTACCGCGCTCGGCCCGGGACGCCGGGCACGAGATTCTGGCGATCGAGCCCCCGATCGAGGGCGCGCCGCCGGGCGCGGTTCACCGCATCTTTATTCGTCGCGGTTAATCGCGGTGAGCCGCGGTCAGGGCGGCGCGCAGGATCAGGGCGTCCTGCGACCCCGCGGCCGCCGCGTAATAGCCCGGACGGCCGCCGACTTGGACGAAGCCCGCGCGCCGATAGAGCGCCAGCGCGCCAGCGTTATCGGCCGCCACATCGACAAATAGCACGGCTGCCCCCGCCGCCCGGGCCCGATCCATCGAATCGGCCAACAGGGCCGCACCGACGCCAGACCGGCGCGCCGCAGGGCCAACCCCGATACTGATGATTTCGCCTTCGTCAGCGGCGGTCCGGCTGATGTGAAATCCGGCCGGTTGGCCGCCTCGGTCAGCCACGCCGACGAAGGCGCCCGGCATGGCCACTAGGGTCGCGATGGCGTCGGGCGTCCAGGCCTCGGCGAAGCATGCGGCGTGCAAGGCCGCGAGGAGCGCCGGGTAGGGCGCCTGGATCGGCGGCGCGAGTTGAGTAATCGCGATCAAAGGGCGGGCAGCTTGGCGTCGGGGGCGCGCAGGTAGAGCGGGCTGGGTGGCCGGGCATAGGCCGTGGCGCCGTGCGTTTTCAGCCGGGCGACGGCGATCGCCGCGACAATAGCGGCATCGGGCAGGATTTCCCCGCGGGCGCCGGTGGCGCCGGCGCCAAGGCGCTCGGCCGCCAGCTGCGCGCCGCTGGCGCCCCAGCGTAG
>CAYGKG010000073.1:0-15735 GCA_964350495.1 uncultured Alphaproteobacteria bacterium | reverse complement strand
TTGCGTTTCTGTTCGGGGTCGGCAATGCCGTCGAGCTTGCCGAGGAACAGTTCGCTCGCATCGCGGTGGACCAGCGAAATGTTGTAGTGATCGCGGAACAGCTCGACGACCTCGCGGGCCTCGTCCTTGCGCAGCAGGCCATGGTCGACGAAGACGCAGGTCAACTGATCGCCGATCGCTTCGTGCAGCAGAACCGCGACAACCGACGAATCGACGCCACCGGAAAGGCCGCAAATCACGCGCCCGCCGCCGACCTGGGCGCGGACCCGCTCAATCGCCTGCTTGCGGAACGCCGCCATCGTCCAGTCGCCCGTGCAGCCCGCGACACGGTGGGTGAAGTTGGACAACAGTGCTGCGCCGTCGGGGGTATGCACGACCTCGGGGTGGAACATCAAACCGTAGTAGCGGCGCGCGTCATCGGCGACGACGGCATAGGGCGCGCCTTCGCTGACGCCGACGGCGCTAAAGCCGTCGGGCAGCCGGATAACGCGGTCGCCGTGGCTCATCCAGACTTGGTGGCGTTCGCCTGGCGCCCAGACCCCCTCGAACAGCGTGCTGTTACCGGTAACTTCAGCAAAGGCGCGACCGAATTCCCGGTGGCTCGAGCTTTCGACCTCGCCGCCGAGTTGCGCAACCATCGTCATTTGCCCGTAGCAAATTCCCAAGACTGGCAGACCGGAGTCGAAAATCGCTTGCGGCGCGCGGGGTGTATCCGCGCCGGTCACCGAGGCCGGCCCGCCGGACAGAATGACGGCGCGCGGGGCAAGATCCGCAAGCCCCTGTTCGGCGCTGTGATAGGGAACGATTTCGCAGTAGACGCCGCTCTCGCGCACCCGGCGAGCGATGAGCTGGGTGAGCTGCGAACCAAAATCGACAATAAGGACCTTATCGCTCATCGGGGCGGAACCTATCTTCTGGCGGTATCGGAATCCAGCCCCGGCCAGGGGCAAAAAGGCCCGCCCAGACGGGCGGGCCTTTCGCGACAGCGGGATGCATGCCTGGAAGGGGGTTCCGGTCGGCACCGCGGAGCATACGCCCCGTTGGGGCCGGCGGGCATGCAGGCCTCGCATCTATGCAAACACGCGGGTCGCACAAATATTTCATACCGGCGCCCGGCGTAGCACCGCCGCGAAGAAACCATCGGTATTCGTCGCGTGGGGGCTGAGATTGAGGAATGGGCCCGCGCACGGTGGCGCCCCACCCAACCCGCTGGACGACCAGACGGCAGCAACGTCGATGATGGTGAACGCCGTCGTCTGCGCCAGAAAGGACGCGATCCGATCCTCCCCCTCCTCGGCCAGGACCGAACAGGTGGCATAGACCATGACCCCGCCAGGGCTCAGCAGCCTCGCACCTTTTGCGAGAAGTTCGTCCTGTAGTTTATTGTAATTGTTTAATTTTTCTTGATCTAGAGACCAGCGTTCATTGGGCTGCCGACGCCAGGCGCCGATCCCCGAGCAGGGCACGTCAAGTAGCACACGATCGAACGGCGCACCGGCCAGATCGTCCCCCGATTCATCCAACACGTGGGCGGTAACAATGCCCGCGCCCGCGCGCGCGACCCGCGCCGGCAGGTCGGAAAGGCGCTGGGCCTTGACGTCGCAGGCAACGACCTCGCCCCGGTTGCCCATCGCTGCTGCAAGGGCGAGGGCCTTGCCGCCCCCACCCGCACAATAATCGACCACCCGTTCGCCCGGGCGAGCGCCGACAAGGGCCGCGACGATTTGCGACCCCTCGTCCTGTATTTCGATCAGGCCGTCACGGTACAGCGGGTGGGTTTCGAGACGCGGCGAGTCCGGTAGGCGTACCCCCCAGGGCGCAAACTCTGTGGGTTCGGCGGTAAGCCCCTCGCCGCGGAGCTGCTCCAGGACCGATTTGCGGTCGGCGCGCAGGACATTGACCCGCAAATCCAAGGGCGCCCGTCCATTCAAAGCGGCCATCTCGGCAGAGAGATTGGCCCCGAACCGCCGGTCCAGCGCGCCATGAAGCCACCCCGGGTAGTTCCCGGCGACCGGCGGCGGCGGCGTGCCCGAGGGGGCGCGTCGCAGCGCCTGCACGAGCGCCAGTTCTTCAAGCGTCAACGGCACCGGGGCATGTTCGCTGCCATCGAACAGCGCCGTGAGTTCGTTGTCTGGAACACCGCCATCGGCCAACTGCGCCAGCACGATCGGGCGCGCGCCTTCGAGCCCACCGGCAGCAATATTGATCAGCCGCCATTCGAGCCAGGCCCGCCGGCGAACGATCGCGTAGAAGAGTCCCGTAATCGCCGCGCGGTCCTTGGCGCCGGCATAGCGACGGCGACGGAAAAAGGCGGCAACCGTGCGGTCCGTCACGTCCGGATTGGCGGCGACCGCCTCCATGAGCTCGATCGTCGCTTGGATGCGCGGGCCGGGCCTCACGGCGTGGCCTTTCGAAACGGGACGGTCAGCCCCCTACCGGGTAGTTCGGCGATTCCTGGGTGATCGCGACATCGTGGACATGGCTTTCCCGCAGGCCCGCGCCGGTGACCCGATAGAAAACCGCGCGCTCGCGAAGCTCTTCGATCGTGGCGCAGCCGGTATAGCCCATCGCCGCCCGCAGCCCGCCCACGAGCTGGTGAATGACGCCGCTGACCGCGCCCTTGTACGGCACCCGGCCTTCGATGCCTTCGGGAACGTATTTCAGCGTGTCGCCAACGTCTTGTTGGAAGTAGCGATCTGCCGAACCGCGCGCCATCGCCCCGACCGACCCCATACCGCGATAGGACTTATAGGAGCGGCCCTGGTAGTAGAAGATTTCGCCCGGCGACTCGTCGGTACCGCTGAACAGCGACCCGATCATCGCGCAATCTGCGCCGCCGGCGATCGCCTTTGCGAGATCGCCCGAATACTTAATCCCGCCGTCGCCGATCGCCGGAACACCCAGTTTGTGACAGGCTTCGGCGACGTCCATGATCGCGGTTAGCTGGGGAACACCGACGCCTGCGACGATGCGGGTTGTGCAAATCGAACCCGGCCCGATCCCGACCTTGATCGAGTCCGCGCCAGCGTCGATCAGCGCCCGCGCCGCGTCGGCGGTCGCGACATTGCCCGCAGCGACTTGGACATAATTGCTCTTCGCCTTGATCCGGCGGACAGCCTCAATCACGTGGCTGGAATGGCCGTGCGCGGTATCGACGACGAGAAGGTCGACATCGGCATCGATCAGCGCTTCGGCGCGTTCGAACCCCTTGTCGCCGACCGAGGTGGCAGCGGCAACGCGCAAGCGCCCCTGCTCGTCCTTCGCGGCGTTCGGAAAGCGCTGCGCTTTCTCGATATCCTTGACGGTAATGAGGCCAATGCACCGGTAGGCTTCGTCCACAACCAGCAGCTTTTCGATACGGTGTTGGTGCAGCAGCCGGCGCGCTTCGTTCTTGTCGACCCCCTCCCGGACCGTAATCAGATTCTCGCGGGTCATGAGTTCGCTCACCGGCTGACGCTCGTCGTTGGCAAAGCGCACGTCTCGGTTTGTGAGAATGCCAACAAGCGTTCCGCCCGGCTTATCCACAACCGGAATGCCCGAAATATTGTAGTCGCGCATGATATCCAGCGCGTCCTTGAGGGTTTGGCGGGCTTCGATCGTCACCGGGTCGACGACCATACCGGATTCGAACTTCTTAACCTTGCGAACCTGGGCGGCCTGTTCGTCCGGACCGAGGTTCCGGTGGATCACCCCGAGGCCCCCTGCCTGGGCCATCGCAATCGCCATGTCGCCTTCGGTGACGGTGTCCATGGCCGCAGAAATCAGTGGAATCCCCAACTCGATGGTCCGCGACACCCGGGTTTTGGTCTGCACCTCGGCGGGCAACACCGAGGAGGCGGCCGGTACGAGGGTAACGTCATCGAATGTCAGCGCTTCCCTGATGGTCATTTGCTCTCCTAATCCGATTATCGACAAAATGCAAAAAAGCCGCAGAAAACTGCGGCTTTTTGTGCGCGGCAGGCGCAAATGCTGGCCTCTGTTCGGCCTAGCTTCGCGACGATCTGCTCCATGGCCTTTATTATCGAAAAGGTTCAGGCGAGACAAGCGTCTCTATTCGAGGTTCTCGTCGTTCGGTTCGGAACGGCGGAAACCGGTCGCCACAACGTACATCTCGGCAGAGCCACTGCGGCTGGCCTTCGGCTTGAAGTGTTTCACCGTTCGAAAGTCGCGCTTCATTTGGTCGAGCAACGCGTTCTCGGCACCGCCCTGGAGGACCTTCGCAACAAACGCACCGCCGGGCGCCAAAAAATGGCGCGCAATGTCCAGTGCCGCCTCGGCCAGCGCCATGATGCGCAGGTGATCGGTCTGCGGGTGCCCGGTCGAGGGCGCCGCCATGTCGCTGGCGACAACGTCGACTTGTTCGCCGATCAACACCCGGAGCTCAGCGACGGCGTCTTCGTCGAACACGTCGAGCTTTAGAATATGCGCACCCGCGATCGGGTCCATCTCGTTGATATCGAGCGCCACGATCAGCCCCTCGGGACAACGGGCAAGGCAAACCTGGGTCCAGGCGCCAGGCGCCGCGCCCAGGTCAAGCACCCGCTTGCGCCGGCCTAGAATCTTGAACCGGTCGTCGATCTCCTCGAACTTGAAAGCAGCGCGCGAGCGGTACCCTGCAGCCTTGGCAGCGGCAACGAACGGATCGTTGAGTTGCCGTTCCAGCCATCGCGTGGAGGACAGCTTCCGCCCCTTGGCCGATTTGACCCTTTGGTGAAGCTGCCGCGTCCCGCCCGCCCGAGATTTGCTACCGCGCGGCGGCAACGGCTATCGGTCCCGGCGAAACCGGCATCGGCGCAGGCCGATTTGTGTCAGCCGCCGCCATCAGATGAAACAGCATCCCATCACGGACACCGCGGTCAGCAACCCGGACGCCCGGCGCTGGCCAGGTGCGAAAGATCGCATCGAAGATCGCGCAGCCCGCGATAACGAGGTCCGCCCGCCCCTCGCCAATACAGGGATGGCTGCTCCGTTCGGCAAACGACATCGCCGAGAGCCGATCGGATACCGTCGCGATCGCCTGGGCATCGAGCCAGGCTCCGTCGATCAACCGTCGTTCGTAGCGCGGCAGTCCTAGGTTCAAGGCCGCCAAGGTTGTCACGGTGCCGGAGGTACCGACCATTTGCGCCGCTCCCGAGCGCACCGGCTCCCCGAATTGGTTTTCCCGCTCGAACGGCGCCAAAAGCGCGGCTATGCGGCCCACCATGGCTTCATAGGTCTCACGCGTCACATCGGCACCGCCGTAGCTTTCGGCCAGGGTCACGACACCGTAGGGCACCGACGTCCAGGCGAGCATTTCGGGCGAACCCTTTCCGCAGCGGCGCATCCACATGACTTCGGTGCTGCCGCCGCCGATATCGAAGACCATTGCGTTTTGGCACTTGCGGTCGAGCAACGGCGTACACCCCGCCATCGCCAGACGCGCTTCTTCGGCCGCATCGATGGTCTCCAGCGCAATACCGGTTTCCGCTGCGACACGTTCAAGGAACTCATCGCCGTTCTCGGCTTGACGGCATGCGGCCGTCGCCACGCTGCGCGAAATCGTCACCTGGCGCCGCTTCATTTTCGCCGCACAGACATGGAGCGCGGCAATCGTGCGATCCATTGCAGCTTCGCACAACCGCCCAGACGCGCCGATACCCTGACCCAAACGCACGATTCGCGAAAACGAATCGATCACCTTGAAGCCGTTGTTTGCCGGTCGGGCGACCAAAAGGCGGCAGTTGTTCGTCCCGAGGTCCAAAGCCGCATAGGTATGGTCCCACCGGCCGCCCGATCCGGACTTCGGTCTACCCCCCCGTCGCTTTCCACCCATGGAAAAGCGGCTCCCCATGTCGAACCCCGTCGTTTTCGTTTGTCGGCAAAGTGTAACAGGTTCTAGGGCTTCCAAGCCATCAACGCGTTGTGTTGACAACATTCGGCGACGCCCTCTATCAAAGGCAACGCCCAGATGGGGGATAGTTTAGCGGTAGAACTCCCGGCTCTGACCCGGGCAGCCCAGGTTCAAATCCTGGTCCCCCAGCCACCTTTGTCACTCCGCGCCGACGTTTCCGGTCGACGAAGCGGTAGGCCGGCTGCGGCGCAACCCGACTAGGACTCAAGCAGACCGAGGGCGCGCTGCCTTTTCTTGGACAGGCCGCTCGCAACGATGCGGTGCGACTGGCTCAAATAGGCCTTCAAATCCGTCGTCGACAATCCGGGTTTGCCGTAGTGCTGGATCCATTTCATGCCGCGCGACGCTAGATAGGGCGCCGGGCGCAGCCCCGGCGCGTTGCGCAACACCTCGAAGGCGACATCGCCGACCTTGAAGGTGAAGGCGGCTTCGTCGTCCGCCCAACCGCCGATGGCGAATACCTTCCCGCCGACCTTCCAAACGTGCGATCCGCCCCATTGGACGACGTAGGTCGTCGCCGGCAGCCCGCCACAGAAGGCGTTGAACTGCTCGTAAGTCACGACCGGTTTCGTCGTCCCGGAGCAGACGCGCGGCCTTGCAACGCGATCAAGAGCCCCGCGGCCAGGACGAACAGCGCCACCACGCCAACCATCACGGTCGCCAGCGCGTTGATTTGCGGACTAACCCCAAGGCGCACACTGGAGAAGACAACGATGGGCAGGGTCGACGAACCTGGTCCGGAGACGAAACTCGCGACAACAAGATCGTCGAGCGACAGGGTGAATGCCAACAACCAGCCGGCGGCCAACGCCGGCGCCAGCAGGGGCAATGTCACTTCGACAAAGCCGCGCCACGGCGGCGCCCCGAGGTCTGCCGCAGCATCGTCGAGGTCGCGCCCGAGTTGGGCCAGGCGTGCGCGGATTATTACCGTTGTGTAGGCGACGCCGACAGTTATGTGGGCGATGGCAATCGTCATACCGCTGCGCCCCGCAGGCCACCCGATCTGACTTTGCAGCCAGACGAACAAAAGCAACAACGATAGCCCGATGATGATGTCTGGCATGACCAGCGGCGCCAAAAGCAGACCGTTGAACGCCCGGCGCCCGCGGAACCTGCCGAAGCGAGTCAGAACAACCGCGGCCGCGGTGCCGAGCAGGACTGCGCCTGTCGCGCTGACGGCGGCAATCCGCACGCTCAGCCATGCCGCCTCAAGGATACGGTCGTTGGCCAGCAATTCGCCGTACCACTTGGTCGAGAAACCGCCCCACACCGTAACCAAACGCGATTCGTTGAAGGAATAGACCACCAGGATTGCGATCGGCACGTAGAGAAAGGCGTAGCCGAAGAGCGCGTACCCCCCGACAAACAGCCGCCAACGCCCCTTCACTGGGGCCGCTCCCGTAGATCGACGACCCACTGAACCGAAAGTACCGTGGCGACGACCAGGAACAGGAGGGCGATCGACACCGCGGCCGCCAGCGGCCAGTCGCGGTTCTGGAAGGTTTCGGTCCAAAGCAACCGGCCAATCATCAGGAAGTCCGATCCGCCGAGGAGTTCAGGCACAACGAACTCGCCCAATGCCGGGACGAAAACCAAGAGGCTGCCGGCGGCAATGCCGGGGATCGAGAGCGGCAATGTCACCTGGAGAAAGCTACGCAGCGGCTTTGCGCCAAGATCTGCCGCAGCCTCCAACAGGCTCAGGTCGTGCCGTTCGATCACCGCGTAGATAGGCAGAACCATAAACGGCAGGTAGGCATAGACAATGCCGAGATAGACCGAGAAATCGGTGTACAGCAAGGGTATCGGGGTCTCGATCAGCCCAAGGGCGAGCAACCCGTTATTGACGATCCCATTGCTGTTGAGCAGCGTCATCCAGGCATAGGTGCGGATCAAGAACGACGTCCAGAACGGCAACATCAACAGCAACAGTAGCGCCAGCCGCCGCGACGGACGCACCCGCGCGATCGCCAGCGCCATGGGATAACCGATCAGCAGACATAGAACGGTGGACACAGCGGCAATGCGCAACGATCCCACGAACCCGTCCAGATAATAGGAATCGCTCAGGAGATGGGCGTAGTTTTCGACGTCCCCTAGGAAACGCGGCGGCGACCAAGCCATCAGGCTCGAAAAGGGCGGTATTCCAACCACCGCATCCGACATGCTGATCGCAAAGACCACGACAATGGGCAGCGCGAAAAACAGCAGCATCCAAGCGTAGGGCGGGACGAGAACCGCAAGGCGCGCGGCGCGGCGGGTCACGTCGATGACACCTTGGCATAGCAAATCGCCGCCTCTGCAACCCACGACAGAGCAACGCTGTCGCCCGGCGCCAATCCGGCGCCCGATTCTTCGCCCAGCAACCGCACATCGATCAACCGTTCGCCGGCGACAACGACCTGAACGACCCATGCATTCCCGAGAAAGGCAATCCCACGGACGTGACCAGCAATGCCGTTAGAGTCGGCGTTTCCCGCGACCAATCGAATGCGTTCCGGGCGAATCATGACGCTAACCGGATCGCCCTTCGCCGCAACGGGCGGACGCCCTGCGGCCACCGGCACGCCCAGCGCACAGTCGACCAGGACCTCCGTCGCGGAAACCTGGACGACCGTGCCTTCGACAAAATTGGCGTCGCCGACAAAACCGGCGACGAAGCGATTGACCGGTCGGTCGTAGATCGCCCGGGGACTATCGAGCTGAACGATCCGCCCAGCCTCCATGACCGCCACCTGGGTGGACAGGCCCATCGCCTCTTCTTGGTCGTGCGTCACCATGACGAAGGTGATGCCGAGGCGGGCTTGCACGGCACTCAACTCGAACCGGGCCCGCTCGCGTAAGCGGCGATCGAGGGCCGCAAGCGGTTCGTCGAGAAGGAGTATCTTGGGGCGCTTGACCAACGCGCGGCAAAGGGCAACACGCTGGCGCTGCCCGCCGGACAGTTCGTGGGGCTTGCGCCTAGCCAGGTCTTCAATCGAAAACAGCGCTAAGGTCTCCGCAATGCGGCGGTCGATTTCGCCCTTCGCGAGATTTTCCTGGCGCAGGCCAAATCCAACATTGCGCGCGACCGACATGTGGGGAAAAAGCGCGTAGGACTGAAACACCGTATTCACGGGTCGCCGGTAGGCCGGCACACCGGCGACATCTTCGCCGTCGAGAACCACGCGCCCTGAATCGGGCTGCTCCAGCCCGGCGATCAACCGGAGCAAGGTCGTCTTGCCGCAACCGGAAGCCCCAAGCAAAGAAAAGAACGCACCGCGGCCGATCCGAAGATCGACCGCGTCGACCGCCGTTACGTTACCGAAAGTCCGAGACACCCCCTCCAACGAAATGATCGGGTCGGCAACCGCACCCACCGCGTCGTCCGGTTCGGGCGTTTGCGTCACCGACGCTTGGCCTTAATGCGGGCCCAGGCGCGGCTACGGGTGCGTTCGAAATCGGCTTCAACAACCGGGAATGTGTAAAGCTTGGTTCCCGGCGGGGGATTGACCGCGGTGTCGTTGCGGATCACCTCGTCGATAAAGGGGTTGGAGTCCGGCACCGCATTGGCATATCCGACGGCGCCGGAGATCGACCCGATAACCTCGGGCGTCAGCAGGAAATTGATGAACCGATGGGCATTATCGGGGTGCGGCGCATCGACGGGGATCGCCATCACGTCGATGTTGAAGGCCGCCCCTTCGCGCGGCAAGAAAACGCGCAAATCCACACCGTTACCCGATTCTCGCGCCCTTTCGCGGGCCTGCACAAGGTCGCCGGCATAGCCCATCGCAACACAGGTCGCACCGTTCGCGAGATCGTTGATATAGGCCGACGAATGGATATAGCGGTAGTTCGTCCGGGCCGCCGTCAACACATCGGTTGCGGCCTGCAGGTCCTCGGCGGTCGTCGAGTTCGGGTTGCGCCCGATAAACGCGAGTGCCGCAGGAAATACCTCCTCGGGCGCGTCGAGCAGCGTGACCCCACACCCCTTCAGCTTGAACAGAACCTTGGGGTCGAGAATCAGTGCCAGCGAGTCGACCGGAGCGTCGGGCATCAGTGCCTTGATCTTTTCAACGTTATAGCCGATGCCGGTTCCCGCCATCATGTAGGGTACGCCGTGGGCGTTGCCCGGATCGGCCAACGCCAGCTGCCGCATGATGTCCGGATTGATCAGCGCCGCGTTGGGCAGCTTGTCCAGATCCAGCTGTCGGTAGGCACCGGCACGGATTTGTTTGGCGAAGAACGGCGTCGCCGACGGAAACACGACGTCGTAGCCGGAGTTGCCTGCCAATAACTTGGCTTCAAGAACCTCGTTGGAATCATAGACGTCGTAGTTGACCTTGATTCCGGTTTCGGCGCTGAAGCGCTCCAAGGCCGCCTCGGTTATGTAATCGGACCAGTTGTAGACATTCAGAACTGGTCGCTCCTGCGCCTGAACCAACGGGCCTCCAACAGCCCCCAAGGTAAGAGTCACAGCAAGTCCCAGTAGCCCGCGCAACAACCGCATCACAACCTCCTCCTCGTGGCAAAATCGACGCGACGGATCGTCGATTCGGACCACCGTCTCTGTCAAAGGGAAAAACGGCTTCGGGCAGCCTGTGCGCGCTTATTCGACCGGGTTGAAGCGGAACGCTGACCCGTGGCGGACGATGCGGCCCGCGACCGGCGTCGGAAAATGGGCCGCAAGAAGGTAGGTTGGCGTATCCGCCAAGCGCTCGATCAGGCCTGTGCGGGTCCGGCGCGACAACGCCGCATCTTCGCAGAACCGACTGGACCACTCGGGGTAGGTCATTTGCGCAGCATGGTGGATCGTGTCCCCGCACAATACGGCGCTATCGTTGCCGGCCTCGATATTGATGACGATGTTGCCCGGCGTGTGCCCCGGCGCTGGGGCAAGCCAGATGCGGTCTTCCATCGCATGGTCCGATTCGACCATCACGGCCTGCCCGTGTTCGACGATCGGCAGGACGCTATCGTCGAAGGAACCGTGGTTCACGTCCTCGCCCTTGCTGTGTTGATCCTGCCAAAACGCGTATTCTTCGCGCGCGAAAATGTAGCGGGCATTGGGAAAGGTCGGAACCCATCGGCCATCCACCAGCCGGGTATTCCAGCCGACATGGTCGACGTGCAAATGGGTGCACATGACAAAGTCAATGTCCTCTGGCTGGAGACCAAGGCGCGCCAGGTCCTTCAAATACGGATTGTTGAGGTGATGCCAGAAATCGCGCGCCGGGCGATGTTTGTCGTTGCCGACGCAGGTATCTACCAGGATGGTGTGTCGCGGGGTCCGCACGACATAGGTGTGAAAGCTCATGATGAGCTTGCCTGTAGCGGGGTCCACGAAGTTCGGTTCCAGCCAATGCCGCTCGGCGTCCAGCGCCTCGCGTGTCGCATCCGGAAAAAGGAAATCGGGTTCGAAGATCGGCAGTTCGGATTCGACCACCCGGTCGATCCGGATGTCGCCAATGGCAAGAGTCTTCATGGAGCCAGGTTTCCTATGCAGAGAGTTATTCCGCCGCCCGGCTACTGACGCCGCGTTCGGCGACGATCATGTCGTCGAGAATTCGGCGCGCCCGGATACCGCCGCCGTCAGCCGAGATATTGACGGTTGGGCGATCCGGAAAACGTTCCATCCCAGCCTGCACCGCCTCGATCGCCATGACGTCCTCTGTAAAGGCGGTGATGAACTGGGCCTTCACCGTTGCAGAGACGGCCGCCTCATCGAGGCGAAAATTACGAACGTGGGTCCAGAAATAGTAGCTTGTCGTCGCGGTCGAGGGGGTTACCAGATTGAACGCGTGGAGTTCGATGCCTTGCGACCGATCGCCCTGCGGGGCACCGCTACCGGCGACACAGCTTCCCATATCGACCTCGACCATCGCCGGCGGCGTGAAGGTGATGATCTGCCAACGATCGACGTTGTCCGTGAAGCCGCCCAGTTTGGCGTAGACCGGCGCCGCCACGCGATCCAGAATCCACCGCGACACCACAACGGTGTCGCCCTTGCGTTCGGTCGTCTGCGGAATTTCCGCGACATCGGCAGTGCCGAGCGTACTCTTGTGCAGGAAGCTGACGTGACTGGGGTCGAGCAGGTTATCCGCCACCAACCGATAATTCCCGCGAACCGGGATCGCATCGCCGCAAACTACTCCCCATTCGGGATGATCGTTACGCCAAATATCAGGGACAAGGTCGGGATCGGCCAAGGCCGGGTCGCCCATCCAAATCCAGACGAACTTCCAGCGCTCGACGGTCGGATAGCTGCGGATGTTGGCACCGCGCGGGACGATCTTTTGCCCCGGCACATGGACGCAAACGCCCGAACAATCGAAGGCCATCCCGTGATAACCGCAGACGATTCCGTCGCCGGTTAGATCGCCCGCCGACAACGGATAATGGCGATGCGAGCAGCGGTCTTCGAGGGCGACGGCGGTACCGTCTTCCTTGCGGTAGAGAACCACCGGTTCGTCCAAAAAAACCCGGCCCATCAGGTGGCGCCCGACTTCGTGCGCCGCCGCCGCAACATACCAGCAGTTTCGCAGATACATCCGTCCGTCCTCCGTCGAACCCGAGCGTATCGCGCGCGGGCACACCTCTCAATGGGCCCCTAGGCAAGGTCTCCGACAAAGTCGGCAAGGTCGCCGTTGAGGCGATCGGCGGCCTCCCAGAACGGGCAGTGCCCGATGCCGTCGTAGATCACCATTTTCTTGTTGTTGTGCGGCACTTGACCGAGCGTGTATTCGCCGGCGAACGGCAACACGATTTGGTCGTTCGACCCGTGCACCTGCATGAAGGGAACGTCGAGCCTGCCCATCACATCGCCGTTGTCGGCGATGCGGCCCAGCATCCACTGGCGTATTTCGGGCTGAACCATCATGTTGTAGCCAAGCATCATGTCGAACTCCGACTGCGGCAACGGTTTGGCCGTGCACGCCCGTAGGAAGCCGATCGTGCCCTCGATATTGGCTTTGGGATCGGCCGCAAACATACCGCCAAGGTTGTCGCCCGCACCGCGCCCGAACATTTTCGCGGTAACCTCGGTGCCCTGTTGCGTCGGCGAAGAAATCAAGAACAGACCACGCATCCGCTCCGTGCCGTAGTGACGCATATAGTCGGCGGCCCAATTGCCACCCATCGACCAACCGACGAAGACAAAGCTCTCGATCCCGCAATAGTCGAGCACCGCATCGATATCGTCGGCCATCGGCCGTGCGTCGTTGTAGGCCTCGGGCGCCCAGGGTCGTCCCGATGCGCCGTGGCCACGAATATCCATCGACACCAGTCGAAATTGCTTGGCCAGGTCGCTCTCGCGTTGACGTTGCCAACACAGGGCCGCTTGATTGAAACCGTGAATCAGCAAGATCGCCGGACCCGCGCGATTGCCCTCGTCGTACACCGCAATGTCGACGCCGTTGCCACCCTTGATCCGTTCCATGCTCGGCCTCCCCTGCACGCCTGATGTATCGATCTTTAGGGCAGCTGGGCCAAGCCCGCAACCGGCCTTAGCGGTAACGCGCCCCTTCGTCGCGCCGGTAGCCCATCGCCGCAATCGCCCCAAAGAGAACGGTATAGCCGATGAGCCATGACCACGGGCCGAGCGCCCAGGGCGCGCCGAGTACCGCCGCCCAAGCGAGTTCGCCGATTTGGCGGGTCGGCAAGACGGTCGAGATCGAATCGAGAAACGGTGGCATGCTTTGCGGTGGAATGAACAGACCGCCGCCGAACGCCAGGGCAAGGTGAAAAATATTGGCAATCGGCAGGGCCGCCTTCGGCGAAGACCAGTACCCGATCGCAATCCCGAACAGGGCCATCGGTACGGCACCGGCGAAGACCGCAACGGCAAGTCGCCCCCATGACACGGCTGGCATACCCACGTCGGTTACCGCCAATGCCACGCCGATCAAGATCGCGACAGCCACCACTGCGAACGTCAGGCCGGCCAAGATCGTTGCCGCGAAGCGCGTCCCCGGCGAGACGGGCAGGACATGCGCAAACTGCTCCCAGGGCGACTCGCGCTCTGCCGCAATCCCTACGCCGAATTGAAAGAAGGTCACACCGAGTGCGGCAAAGATCGCGAAGGACGCCATGACGAGGTTTGCGCTGTCGCGGGTCTCCGCCACCGACGTACCGATAAACACGAACACCACACCTGGAATCAACACCGTAACCAACGAATAGGCCGGTGTCCGGATGAGCCCGGTCATCGTCGCGCGATAGTGCTCGAAAA
Organism: uncultured Alphaproteobacteria bacterium; assembly: GCA_964350495.1. Lineage (GTDB taxonomy): Bacteria > Pseudomonadota > Alphaproteobacteria > SHVP01 > SHVP01 > CALJDF01. The sequence goes on along the minus strand of CAYGKG010000073.1, from coordinate 1,636 downwards.
CCAACATCATCGACGGGCTCCCGCCGTGATGGCGACGAAGGCTTCCTCGAGACTGGCCGGGGCAACTTCGAGATTCTTAAACGGGACACCGCGTTGAACCATCGCGCGCGCTACCGCGTCGGCATCGAAGGTGTAGATCGTGACGCGCCCGGCGGTGCGCTCCACCCGCGTCACCGCGGGCAGATCGTCCGGCACGGCGCCGTCGAAGGAAACGCGGCTTTGCCCGACCTGGCGCCGGATCTCGTCGACACTGCCCTCTGCGACCGCGCGTCCGCCGTGCACCACGAGGACACGCGACGCCAGGGCTTCCGCCTCCTCAAGATAGTGCGTCGTGAGAACGACCGTGCCGCCGTCATCCCGGTAGGCGGCGATCGCACCCCACAGCGCGCGCCGGGCATCGACATCCAGCCCGGTCGTTGGCTCGTCGAGAAAGACCAGTTCCGGCGCGCCGACAAACGCAAGCGCGACCGCGAGTGTCCGCTTTTGCCCGCCGCTCAGCCCGCCGACCTGGCGCTGCGCCAAGGGACCGATCGGAAACCGCTCGAACAGCACCTGGTCGGTTAAAGGAGCCCGATAGTGGGCCCGAACCAGGCGAACGATTTCGCCAACGCGCAGGGCATTTGGGAAGCCGCTTTCCTGGGGGGTCAGTCCGATCCGCCGGCGAACGCTCACGTCTCGCGGCCGACCCCCGAGCAGATCGACCGAGCCCGAATCGGGGCGGCGCGAACCGGTGAGGACCGCTACTGCCGTCGTCTTACCGGCGCCATTCGGTCCCAGCAACGCCACGATCTCGCCCCGGCACAGGGACAAGTCCATGCCGTCGAGGGCGCGGGTGTGACCGTAGGTCTTAACGACATCGACCATTCGGGCGACTTGGGCCATTGGAGGCGCTACTGCCATCGATATTCGGCGCGATTGGGGCGCCCTCTCCTTTTCCCTTGAATTCGCGGACTAACGTGACTATTGAATATATATCACTTCGTTATATTACCCTACAACACGTTGGAGCTGCCTTGCACGTCAAAACCCTTTGCCTCGCCATCCTGTCGATGGGCGATGCGTCAGGCTACGAAATCAAAAAGCTCTTGGAGGGGCCGTTCAGCCACATCCACGAGGCGAGTTTCGGCGCAATCTATCCCGCGCTCGCCCGCCTCCAGGAGGAGGGACTGGTTACCTGCCAGGAACGTAGCCAAGAAAAGCGCCCCGACAAAAAGGTCTATGCGCTGACCCAACAGGGCCGGTTCGAGCTCATTCAGGAACTTGAGATCATCCCCGGTCCCGACCGCATTCGATCGGACTTCCTGGTCTTAATGCTCTACGGGCACCTTCTCCCACCCGCCCACATCGAAAAGGTCATCGACCGACGCATAGAGATATACCGCGGTGTGCTCGGCGACCTGGAGAAGATCGATGACGCGGCGGTTCCGGTCGGCGAACAATCGTGCGGCGAATTCGTCCGCGGTTACGGCAGAGCTCTGTTGAACGCCGGCCTCGAATATATCGAAGAGAACCGTCACCTCGTCGAAGGCGCGGCATTTCTGACCGAGCCGGCGCGCAAACCGACAGTATCGGACGATAAAAAGGAGTGCCCCGCCGGGGTGGCCGCTGAATGAAGACATCGGTGGGTAGTGCGGCG
>CAYGKG010000072.1:0-15805 GCA_964350495.1 uncultured Alphaproteobacteria bacterium | reverse complement strand
TGGGAAAATCTACGGTCAGGTGAGCGGCGTCTTCAAAGGGGATGGCGACGGCGAATCGTTCCCGACAGTCAGCGATGTGCCGGATCGGCCAACCGCGGCCAACGCTGAGCAACGTGCGCAGGCGGCCCAGGGTTTGGTGGCGGACCGCGAGAACGCTCAGTATACGGATGAAGTAATTCGCCGCGATGAGAACCAGCAGGTTGCCGCGGTGGCACCGGCGCCGCGCGCCGCGCCGGCTCCAGCACCGCGCCCGGCGCCGCCGCCGCGCGTCGCCGAGACCGAAGCCACGCCTCCGCCAGCGCCGCCGCGCCAGGTCGCTGCAGTTCCTGCCCGTCCAAGTATTTTAGAAGAGCGACGGGTGGCGCCGCAGGCGGAACCGGTTCGGCCGACCGCCGAGGATTCCCTCGATGCCCGCCGAACCATAACGTCCGGGCGGCGGAGCCCGCCGCCCGCAGCAGAACCGCGCCGCGTCGCGCCGCAGGTCGCCCAAGACCGCGCGCCTGCCGTGGCGCCCGCGCCACCCGCGGTTCCGCGCGCCGTGGTCGCCGTCGAGGCCGCGCCGGCCCCTGTGGTGGCGCCACAAGTGGCGCCGGTGGCTGCGCCCCCGGTTGTGGCCCAAACCGCTGCACCCGCCACAGTACCGCTGGTGATGCCGGCCCAGCCGACCGTGGCCGTCGCGCCCGGCCAAACGGTGGTCAGCCAAACATTCGCCCTTATGTTGCAGGATTCCGCATCGACGGTGTCCACGGCACCGGCCAATGCTGGGTTTAACGCATCGAGCGCCTCGCCGATCCAGGCTGGCGAACGGCCGGTCTCGCCGATCGTGCGCGATACCTACAACGCAGCCCTGGAGGCCACGCAACGCAACGTCGGCCCGATCGGCGGCGCCCAAACGGTAGCCTTTCAAAGCCAAGGTAACGCCGGCTCGACCGGCGTCGTGGTCCAATTCGGTCATGATTCAGCCGTTCTTCCGTCTCGGGCCCGCCCAACAGTGCGCGAGATTGCAGAACAGTACCGGGCGCGCGGCGGGGTTATTCGGGTGGTGGGTCACGCCTCAAGCAAGACTAAGAACATGCCGGTTGCCGAGCACAATCTGACCAACTTCAAGATTTCCTTGGACCGCGCACAGGCCGTTGCCAATGAATTGATCCGTAATGGGGTGCCGCCGGAGGCCATTTTTGTCGAAGCGCGAGGCGCATCGGACCCCGCATTCTTTGAATCGATGCCTGCCGGTGAGGCTGGCAACCGCCGCGCTGAAATCTTCCTCGATTTTTCCACGAGTTAGGTCTAGGAAACAGCCGGCCCGCGCCGCCGCTGCCTCGGCGGGTAGCGGGCATTCTCGTTTTGGCTGAGGTTTAAGCCCATGGATGGCGAGTTCCATCGCATACGACGCCTGCCGCCCTATCTGTTTGCGGAAGTGAACCAGATGAAGGCCGTTGCCCGCGCCGCGGGCGAGGACATTATCGATCTCGGCATGGGCAATCCAGACATGCCGACCCCACCCCATATCGTCGCCAAGCTGACCGAGGCGGTTCAGGACCCCCGGTCGCACCGTTACTCGAGCTCACGCGGCATCCCAGGTTTGCGCCGCGCCGTCGCGGCATACTACGAACGCCGATTTGGCGTCCGAATCGATCCCGAACGCGAAGCGATCGTGACATTGGGATCGAAGGAGGGGCTCGCCAACTTGGCCCAAGCCATCACGGCACCGGGCGATGTTGTCCTGTGCCCGAACCCGAGCTATCCGATCCATAGCTTCGGCTTCATTATTGCCGGCGCGAGCCTCCGCCATTTGCCCGCTGGCGCCGGCAACGACCTGATGCAGTCGCTCGAGAGGGCTGTGCGTCACTCGATTCCCAAGCCTATCGCGCTGATCCTCTGCTATCCGGCAAACCCCACTGCGGAAGTCGTCGATCTCGATTTCTACCGCGAGGTCGTGAAATTCTGCCGGGCGCAGGAAATCTACATTGTCTCGGACCTGGCATACGCCGAGGTTTTCTTCGACGGCAAGCCGCCGCCGTCGATTCTGGAGGTCGAAGGCGCCCGAGACATCGCCGTCGAGTTCACGTCGATGAGCAAGACCTATTCGATGCCAGGGTGGCGTATCGGCTTCGCCTGCGGCAACGAACGCCTGATTGGCGCATTGGCACGGGTGAAAAGCTACCTCGATTATGGGGCCTTCACGCCGATCCAGGTAGCTGCGACGGCGGCCCTCAACGGCCCGCAAGAATGCGTTGAGGAAGTCCGAACCGTATACCGCCGGCGCCGGGATGTGTTGGTATCGTCGATGGCGCAGGCGGGTTGGGATATTCCCGCGCCGGCCGCGACGATGTTTGCGTGGGCGCCGTTGCCGCCGGCCTACCGCGATGCGGGCTCGTTGGAATTCGCCAAGGTGCTGCTGCGCGAAGCGAATGTAGCGGTCTCGCCTGGCGTCGGATTTGGCGAATACGGTGAAGGGTATGTGCGCATCGCGTTGGTTGAGAACGAACAGCGGATCCGTCAAGCGGCGCGCAACATCAAGAAGTTTCTGCGTGGGCAGGGCGTGAACAGCGCGTCGATCGGGCGCGCGGCTGCCTCATGACCGCTGTGTTGCGCATCGGCATTGCAGGCCTTGGGACTGTCGGCGCGGGAACGCTCGCGGTGCTGCGGGACAACGCAGCGGTGTTGAGCGCCCGTTGCGGGAAGGCGTTGGTCGTGACGGCGGTCTCGGCGCGCGACCGGTCCAAGGACCGTGGCGTCGATCTCGACGGCATCACCTGGCACAGCGATCCACGCGCCCTAGTGGACGATGCGCAGGTTGACGTCGTGGTTGAACTCATTGGCGGCGAGTCCGGGCCCGCACTAGACGTCGTGTCGTCAGCACTAAATGCCGGGAAGTCGGTCGTCACGGCGAACAAGGCATTGATTGCGTTACACGGCGGAGCGCTTGCCGCGATCGCCGAGAAAAACGATGTGGCACTTTCGTTCGAAGCTGCCGTTGCCGGCGGTATTCCGATCATCAAGGCGCTGCGCGAGAGCTTGGCCGCCAACCACATCAGCCGTGTCTATGGCATTTTGAACGGCACCTGCAACTATATCCTAACAACGATGGAATCGACCGGACGCGACTTTGACGACGTGCTCGCCGAAGCGCAGGCGTTGGGCTACGCGGAGGCCGATCCGACGTTCGATGTCGATGGGATCGATACCGCGCATAAGCTGGCAATTCTGTCGGCGGTGGCTTTTGGCGCGCCCGTCGATTTTTCTTCGGTTTACACCGCCGGGATTCGCAATGTCACGGCGGCAGATATCCGTCATGCCAGCGAATTGGGTTTCCGTATCAAGCTCTTGGGCATCGCGACGATCGGAAAGGATGGGATCGCGCAACGCGTTCATCCCTGTATGGTCCCAGAGACCTCGCCGATGGCGCATGTCGATGGCGCTTTCAATGCCGTCCTCGCCGATGGCGACTTCGTCGGCCGCACGATCTTTGAAGGACCGGGGGCTGGCGCCGGCCCGACGGCTTCCGCTGTTGTTGGCGATCTCGTGGATATCGCGCGGGGCTGGCGCGTACCGCCGTTCGGTGTGAAGACTGCCGCCTTGGTTGCCCGGCCCGATGTTGCAATCGCCGAGCGCTACGGTGCGTACTATCTCCGCCTCGAAGTGCTCGACCAATCGGGGGTCCTTGCGGACGTCGCGGCCCATCTGCGCGACCACGACGTATCCATCGAATCTGTGCTCCAACGCGGTCGCGATCCGGGCGAACGGGTTTCGGTGATCATGACCACCCACGAGACGGTTGAAGCTGGATTGATCGAGGCGCTGGCAACGATTTCGGAGTCCGGAGCGGTTGTAGATCCGCCGTGTATGATCAGAATAGAAGACCTTTAGGAGGAGTGGCGGATGAGTGAGCAGGTGAGCCTAGATCGCAGTTTGGTATTGGGGGCGGTTCGGACGACCGAAGCGGCCGCCATCGCTGCTTCGCGGCTTATCGGTCTTGGCGACGAAAAGGCCGCCGATCAGGCGGCGGTCGACGCGATGCGGACCATGCTCAACGACTTGGCCTTCGACGGCAAAGTTGTCATTGGCGAGGGCGAGCGGGACGAAGCGCCGATGCTCTACATCGGCGAAAAAGTCGGCACCGGCACCGGCGCGAAGATCGATATCGCACTGGATCCCCTCGAAGGAACCACGTTGACTGCGACCGGCGGTGCCAATGCCTTGGCGGTGATTGCGATGGCAGAGTCGGGGGGCTTCCTGCACGCGCCCGATGTCTACATGGAGAAGATTGCAGTCGGTGGCGGGTTGCCGCCGGGGGTGATCGACCTCGACCGAAGCACAGCGGAGAATATGCAGGCACTGGCCGACGCCAAAGGCGTGCCGACGTCGGAACTGATGGCCTGCGTTCTCGATCGCCCACGCCACGCCAAGATCATTGAAGACATCCGCGGGACCGGCGCCCGAATCAAGCTGATCCCGGATGGCGATGTCGCCGGCGTCATTGCAACGGCCGAACAGGGCACGGGAATAGACATTTACATGGGTACCGGTGGCGCGCCCGAAGGCGTGTTGGCCGCCGCCGCATTGACCTGTATCGGCGGACAAATGGAATGCCGCTTGGTGTTTCGCAACGACGACGAACGCGCGCGCGCGCACAAGGCCGGGATCGAAGACCTCCAACGCAAATACGCGCTCGCCGATCTTGCCCATGGCGACGTGCTTTTCGCCGCAACAGGGGTCACCGACGGCTCGATGTTGCAGGGTGTTAAACGTTATCCCGGTTATGTCACGACAGAATCAATTGTGATGCGGGCTCGGACCGGCACCGTGCGGTGGATTCGCGCTAAACACGATGTGGACCGCGCGCTCAAGGGCACGATCCAGCACTGACCGGTGTGGCCGACGCCCCCTCTGAGCCCGCATTTCTGGATGTCGGCGACTCCCTGACCAATCGGCGTTGGCGGGCGCGTCCACACGACCCGCGCCAGGCGCTGGCGATCTCCGAAACCCTCGGGTTGCCGGAGATCCTCGGGCGGGTGTTGGCCGCCCGCGGTGTCACGCTCGACACCTGCGAGGGCTATCTCAACCCGACAATGCGCGACGACATGCCCGATCCATCGGTGCTCAAGGACATGGACACGGCTGCGCGGCGCCTGGCAAGGGCAATCGCCGGCGGCGAGCGCGTTACGGTGTTCGGCGACTACGACGTCGACGGTGCGACATCCGCGGCGGTCCTGAAACGGTTTTTCGACATGGTCGGGGGCAGCCTCGACATTTACGTGCCGGATCGGTTGCGCGAAGGCTACGGGCCCAACGCTGCGGCGTTGGCGCATATCGCGGCTAACGGTTCGAAGGTCGTTGTGACTGTCGACTGCGGAATCGTCGCCCACGAAGCCCTTGCGGCGGGCGCAGCGGTCGGTCTGGAAGTCATCGTCGTAGACCATCATGCAGCGGAGCCGCAGTTGCCGACGGCGATCGCGATCGTGAATCCCAACCGCCTCGACCAATCCCCTGGGTTGGGTCATCTGGCGGCGGTGGGTGTCGCGTTTCTCCTAACAGTGGCGCTCAATCGCGCGCTACGCGAGGCTGAATGGTTCGGCGGTTCGCGCAAGGAACCGTCGTTGCTGGCCCTGCTCGACCTCGTCGCGCTGGGAACGGTCTGCGACGTCGTTCCGATCCGGGGATTCAATCGGTCACTTGTCGCCCAAGGGATCAAAGTGGTGCGCCAGCTACGCAATCCCGGTATCGCGGCGCTGGCCGCCGTCGCCGGAGTTCGCGAGCGGATCGATGCTTATCACCTCGGTTTCGTCCTCGGTCCGCGCGTCAACGCCGGTGGGCGCGTCGGCGAAGCCGACCTTGGCGCGCGGTTGCTCTCGACGAACAATCCGATGGAGGCGCGGCTCATTGCCGAACAATTGGATCGGCACAATCTAGAACGCCGTGCGATCGAAGATGCCTTGACGATCGATGCGCTGACTCAGGCCGAGACTTTACGGGCGGCGGATCCGATTATTGTCGTGGATGGGGAGGGATGGCACCCCGGCGTGATCGGCATCGTCGCCAGCCGTCTTAAAGACCGCTTCGACCGCCCGGCGTTGGTTATCGGGTCGAATGGGGTATTGGCCAAGGGTTCGGCGCGGTCGGTCCCGGGGTTCGATATCGGTGCGGCGGTGATCGCGGCACGCCAGGGCGGACTGTTGACGAACGGGGGTGGGCATCCGATGGCGGCTGGACTGACGGTCGCGACCGATCAGATCGGTGCGCTTCGCGATTTTCTGTGCGGGCGGGCTGCCGCCGCCGTAGAGCGGCGTGAATCCCAACCGGTGATGAATATTGACGGGGCGCTAGCAGTTGAAGGCGCTACCCCGGCCTTGGTCGAGTTGCTTGAGCAGGCTGGTCCCTACGGCGCGGGCAACCGCGAGCCGCGGTTCGTGTTGATGCGGGCGCGCATCATCAAGCCTCAGTTAGTCGGTGGGAAGCACGTGCGCTGCCTGTTAGCCGGCGAAATCGGCCGGCGCGTCAAGGCGATCGCCTTTCGCTGCCACGACCAGCCGCTGGGCCTCGCCTTGCTTAGCGCGCGCGATGCGCGCTACCACCTCGCCGGGCACCTGCGTGCTGACACGTGGGGCGGGCGCGACGAGGTCCAATTCACCATCGAAGACGCAGCGTTTGCTTAGGTTCACGACGGGGCGAAGGGTGTTTTTGGCCAGGAATTATGCAATCATTCGGTGTCGCGCGACCGAGTGCGCCGGACCGGCGGGGTGTTGATGCAGAAAACGGAATGGCTCCAGTTCATCGTACATATTTCGTTCGGTCCGCATCCGTGGTCGAACGAATTTCATGACGGGGTCACGGTGCTTCGGAAGATCGAGTCCTGGTTGCGGGAGAATCATATTGCCTATGCGCTGTTCGATGCATGGGGATATCCCAAGTTCCCGGGGGGCTATGTTCCGGTGACGTTTCTCTCGACCGAGCCCGAAAAGGCGATGGCCTATCGGGTGTTCTGCAACGAAATCGGTTTGGGTCACACGATGATGATGATGCGCATCGTCAACCTGCCGGAGCCGCGCCTGACGCCGCCGCCGGAACAACTCGCCTACTTCTAGTTCCCATAGGGCATCGTCTTGTCGGTGGGAGGCGCCATGATTATTGGTCCCGTTCCGGCGGCCATCTATAGGCTAGGATGGGCATCTGATAGGGGTGATAGGGGAGCGAAGACATGCTGTTGAACAAGCCACGCGCCTACGCGGTGATGGACAAGTACGGGCTCGACGGTCTGGTGGCGTCTTCCCAAATCAACGTCTACTACCTCACCGATTTTTGGGGTGCGTTGATGCGCATGCGCCGCAGCTTCTTCAATTACGCGGTCCTGCCGCGTGACGAGAACGCACCGGCGGCCCTCGTCCTGACCGCGACGGAAGCGGCGCGGCTCACCGAAATGCCGACGTGGGTGGCGAACGTCGTTACCTATACCCACCCGGTCCATGCCAATTCACGCGACTACGACACGGCGACGGAGGAACCCGAGGCCGGTCCGGGCTATCGTTGGCCCGTCCGCAACGCCGACAGTCTGCCGCCGAAAGAGCGTGCGTGGGAGGCTATGCGCACCGATCTCGCGGAGAAAAACCGCGCCACGCCGACCTATGCGTTACGCCAAGCGCTGCGCGATGCGGGCCTCGAGAAGGGCACTGTCGGCACCGACGATCCGCGGCCTATCGCCTGGATGAATGCGCTAGGGCTCGACCACCTAAAGGGCGTCGAGGCCACCAATATTTTTCGCGAGATCCGGATGGTTAAGTCGCCCGACGAAATCACCATTATGCGCGAAGCCGCGCGCATCAACGAAGAGGGCGTAAACGCCGCCATCGCCGCACTTGGCGTCGGCGTTACCTTTCCCGAGATCGAACTCGCCTACAATATCGAGGTCGCGCGTCAGGGTGGCCGCGGCGTCTACATCACCACCGGCAGCGGCGGCCTGCCGCACGACAGAGTGACGGCGGGGGAGCCGGTCATGCTCGATGCCTTGGGCGAGTACAAGCACTATCACGGCGATATCGGACGGACCGCTGTAGTCGGGTCCCCCAGCGACGAGATCGTCAAACGCAATAAGGCCATGTCGGTTGGTTGGCAGACGGCGTTCGAGACCATCAAGCCAGGGGTCACGGGGCGCGCCATGACCGAAAAGGTGTTGGCCGCAATCGAGCGCGAAGGTTTTTCCGGTTTCCTCGTGGCGACACCCCATTCGGTCGGGCTGGAACATACCGACCATCCGATCCCGTTCGGACTGGAAATGCCGGGATCGCGCGGCGACCTCGTGTTCGAGGAAAATATGATCATCAACGTCGACCTGCCCTACCACGAACTGGGGTTCGGCGGGATGCATCTGGAGGACGTGATTCGGGTGACCAAAGACGGCTGCGAACCACTGACTTCGATGAAGACCGATCTCGTGGTGATCCCGGAATAGGCCCGATCGGGGCGAGAATGGGCGTGAGACGAAGAAACGCAGATCATTTCGGCCCGAAACGCCGCGACATCCCTTGATTCGCGGCGGTCCAACCGTTAAGGAGGGGCCGCGCTGCGACCCCATCGTCTAGCGGTTAGGACACGACCCTTTCAAGGTTGAGACACGGGTTCGATTCCCGTTGGGGTCACCACGCGACTCGCCAAAATTCAGCTGCGTTCGCGGGTGAACTGGAGACGTCCGAGGAGGGCGATCGTCGTGATTTGGGCGCGCTCGAGTTCGCCTGCCGTCATGTCGGACTCGAGCCGGTTCCGTTCATGGGCAGCCCGCTCGCTATGGTTCGATGCGATGTTGTACCAGGCCCATGCCTTGACGATGTCCCGTTCGACGCCGCTGCCGTCGCGGTAGCTTTGGGCGACCCGTAGCATCGCGTCTGGGATTCCGTGTTCCGCGGCAGTCTTGTACATTTTGTACGATCGTTCGAGGTCTCGCGGGACGCCGTGCCCGGTGGCATAGAGGTCGCCCAGGCGCCATCGCGCCGCTTCGTTGCCTTCTTCGGTGGCGAATTTCAGGAGTTTTGCAGCCTTGACGTAGTTGTGGTGCGGGGAGAATTCCTCGGCGTACACACGGGCGAGAAGGATGGCATCGTTCGCATTCCCGGCATCGGCGGAGGCTTTGCAGCCCTTTACGATCAGATCGTGCCGGCTCGGCACCGAATAGTGCTCGCGAAAGACTTGCGCGCAGTTTTGAGTCGCCGCTGTTGCTGCTCTGCCCGCTTCTTCGTCGCGAAGTTCCTGTGCCCGCGCCAGCCCGATCTCGATGCCGGGCCAATTGCGGTCGGCCTTGCGGCGATGGCTGTCCTGGCTGCGAAGCCAGGCGTCGCGGCGGTCGGCGGTGCTGAACAGGTACAAACGGCCGTTTTCGACCGACCAAAGCCGGGGGTCGGCTTCAACCACCTCGTTCAGGAATATGCCGTAGGCACCATGCCCACCGTATTGGGGGACATACTGAAAGGGGGCTTTGTTGAAGGCGGCCTTGTTGGCTTCGGTACGAAACCAGTATGTCGCACCTTTGTATTCGGCGGCGTTTTCCTCCCGGCCGCGGATGGCCGCGCCGCGATCGAAAAAGACCGTTGGGTCGAAGCCGTCGATTGCGAGGGGGGCATCCGAGGATCCACGCTCCGCCGCGATGGCGCCAAGCGGCGCGGCGATCGCGACGCATAGGCTTGCGAGCGTTAGGATGGAAACAAAGGTGCCTCGAAGCATCGGTCCCTCGCTATGTTGCATGGTGGTCACACGGTGCTGTCGCAGCGGTGCGCCCAGGTTTTGTCCAGAGTCTTAAGTTATTTACCATAAAATCGAGAGAAAATTGTTTAAAAATGAATCAATAGGCCCTGCGCGACCTTTCGTGAGACCGTCGGCGAAGGCCGGTACGCGGGTCGGTGCCCCCCGGCGACGCTGCGGCGCTTCACCCCTTCGCAACGCAAGCGTCTGTCGCGCGACCCAACCCGAGCGGTCTAGCATCGCGGTGTGGAATGGTCCGGTGGCCCCCAACTGCCGTTCGCGGTGGGTGCTTTGACCGTCACGGCGGCGGTAATCGGCGGTGGTCCCGCTGGGCTAATGGCGGCCGAGGCGTTGAGTCAACGTGGCGTCGCGGTGGACGTCTATGAGGCGATGCCGTCGCCCGGGCGGAAATTGCTGTTTGCCGGCAAAAGCGGCTTGAACATCACGCATGCGGAACCGTTCGATTTGTTCAGGGCGCGATTCGGTGCTGCGCAACCGTGGCTCGACCCGGCACTCGCGGCGTTTCCGCCGGAAGCGCTACGGACCTGGGTGGCGGACCTCGGGATCGAAACCTTCGTCGGGTCGTCTGGCCGCGTTTTCCCGACGGGCTTCAAGGCAGCCCCGCTGTTGCGCGCCTGGTTGCGCCGCTTGGGCGCAGCGGGCGCGCGCCTCCACACCCGTCACCGCTGGCAGGGATGGGATGACGACGGCAATCACCGGTTCGAAACACCCGCTGGCACGGTCACGCGCACGGCCGATGTGACGGTCCTGGCGCTAGGCGGTGCCAGTTGGCCGCGCCTCGGTGGGGACGGTCGGTGGGTACCGCTGCTAGCGAACCGCGGGGTGGCGCTTGAGCGCCTACGCCCCTCCAACGTCGGCTTCGATATCGCCTGGCGGGGTCATTTCCGCGACCGCTTCGCCGGCTGTCCGATCAAGGGCGTCACGCTGTCGTTCCGGAACGGTCGCGCCCACGGCGACATCATGGTTACGGCGCGGGGTATCGAGGCGGGGCCGGTCTATGTTCTTTCACCGCAACTGCGCGATGCGATCGACCGAGAAGGCGCGGCATGCGTCTTTCTCGATCTCAGTCCGGACCGCACCGAAGACTACCTTCGCGCCCGTTTGGAACGGCCCCGCGGCAAGCGCACCGCCGCCAACCATCTGCGTCAGTCGGTTGGACTGGAAGGGGTAAAGGCAGCGCTCCTGCGCGATGCTCTCGATCCGGTAGCCTTCAGCGACCCCAAGCGTCTCGCCAAAGCGATCAAGCATCTGCCGTTAAATCTGGCGGCTGTGCGGCCGCTCGCCGAGGCCATCAGTAGTGCAGGTGGAGTGACCCGCGACGCCGTCACCGACGGCTTCATGATCAAGGCATTGCCGGGTGTCTTCTGCGCCGGCGAGATGCTCGACTGGGAGGTCCGCACCGGCGGTTATTTGCTCACGGCGTGTTTTGCCACCGGGCGGGCCGCCGGCGAGGCCGCTGCGACTTGGGTCGGCGCAACACCGGCCGCGAACGACTAACCCTCGCTCTCTATCTCTTCGCGCAGGATTTCGAGCGCGAGCCACGCCTGTTCGGCGTCGCCGAGTTCCTTCTGGGCGGCTTCGCGGCGTGCAACCGATGCGTCAAACTGTTTCGGATTTCGGCTGTACAACGCGGGGTCGGAAAGGACGCCGTCGAGCGCGGCCAGCTCCTTCTCAAGTTGCGCCATCTGACCGGGGAGCGTTTTGAGGGCGTGTTGTTCCTTGAAACCCAGCCGCCGCCGCGCGGGCCCAGGCGCGCTGCCCTCCGTCTTGCGCGCCGGTTTGCTCCGGCGCAGCGTCTCAGTCCCGGTCAACGACGACACGCCGTGACCGCGTTGCGCCACCATATCGCTGTACCCTCCGGCATACTCGGTCCACACGCCGTCGCGTTCGAAGGCAAGGACGGACGTGGCGACCCGGTCGATAAAGTCGCGATCATGGCTTACCAGAAGGACCGTACCGGTGTAGTCGGCCAAGAGTTCTTGCAACAGGTCCAGCGTCTCAAGGTCGAGATCGTTGGTTGGTTCGTCGAGAACCAGGACGTTCGATGGCGTGGCCAGTCCGATGGCCAGCATCAAGCGCCCCCGTTCGCCGCCGGACAGGACACCCACCGGCGTCCCTGCCTGCTCCGGTGAAAACAGGAAGTCCTTCATATAACCGATCACGTGTTTGTTGCCGGCGCCGGTTTCGACGACATCGCTGCCGCCGCCCGTCAGTGAATCGCGCAGGGACGTTGCAGGGTCAAGCGTGTCGCGGCGTTGGTCCAGGGTGACAAGTTTGATGTTGGCGCCCAGCTTGATCTTGCCGCTATCGGGCTTGAGAGTGCCGGTCAGCAGATTGAGCAACGTCGTTTTGCCGGCGCCATTCGGACCGATAATCGCAATTCGATCGCCGCGCTGCACTTGGAGCGAAAGGTCGGCGACAATCGGGCGGCCGCCAAAATTTTTGGAGATCGATATGGTCTCGGCAACCATCTTGCCCGATGGGTCCGCCGCCAGTTGCGTCATTGCCACATTGCCGGTGGGGCCGCGTTGCTCCCGCCGGGTTTGCCGCAACGCGCCGAGGTCGCGCAGCCTCTTTTGGTTGCGTTTGCGCCGTGCGGAGACGCCGTACCGAACCCAGTGCTCTTCGGCAACGATCTTGCGGTCCAGTTTGTGCCGGGCAAGTTCTTCTTCTTCGAGAACGCGGTCACGCCACGTTTCGAATGAGGCGAACCCTTTTTCGTAGCGGCGCACCCGACCGCGGTCGAGCCACAGCGTCGCTTCGGTCAAGGTGCTCAGAAACCGCCGGTCATGGCTGATGACGATCAGCGCTGAGCGCACGCTCGCGAGCTCGCTTTCCAACCATTCGATGGCCGGGAGGTCGAGGTGGTTGGTGGGCTCGTCGAGGAGCAGGATGTCAGGTTCAGGCGCCAGCGCTTGCGCCAACGCGCAGCGACGCAACTCGCCCCCCGACAGGGTCGCCGGGTCTTCGCTCCCGGTGAGGGCCAGGCGTTCCAGAAGGTGGCGTGCGCGGTGGGGATCACCGTTCGCGCCCAACCCGTCGAGGACAGCGTCGAATGTGGTGGCATAGCCCGCGAAGCGCGGTTCTTGCGCGAGATAGCGAATCGTCGCGCCGTGTTGAACAATGCGGTCGCCCTGGTCGGGTTCGATCAGGTCGCCCGCGATCTTCATGAGTGTGGATTTGCCCGAACCGTTGCGCCCGACCAGACCGAGGCGGTCGCCGGGATGCACCATCAGGTCGGCAGCCGTCAGCAGCGGCGTGCCGCCGAAGGTGACGTGAATATTCTGAAGTGTGAGAAGGGGGGCTACCAAGGGAGGTCAACGCTAGTGGGTAAAGTGTGGTGGGCGCGATGAGTACGCCTTTCAGCCTAAGCTGGGAATAGAGGTTCTGCGCATTTCTCCAATCAGGCGCCATCGGCGCCGCGAGACAGACTCCCCGTTGGGGGGGGCGGGAGCCCTACGTCAAGGAAAACCCTTCGTATCCCGTCGCGGCGACGTCGTCACAAATGGTTCGGTAGTGGCCGACACCGCCGACGTAGGGCAGGAAAACGCGAGGTTTACCCGGAATATTCGCGCCGAGGTACCAAGTGTTCGAGTCCTGATAGAGCATTTGGCTTGCGAGGTCGTTGACGTGCGCCATCCATTTGTCTTCGGCATCCTGGACCGGTTCGATGGCGGTGCGGCGATCCTTTTCCATTTGCCCGATGCAGTCTGCGATCCACTCGATATGCTGCTCGATCGACACCATCATGTTGCTAAGAACCGAGGGGCTACCGGGCCCGGTTACCGTGAATAGATTGGGAAAACCGGCAACGGCGACGCCGAGATAGCTGCTCGGACCGTCGGCCCATTTGTCGCGGAACGACAGGCCGCTACGTCCGCGAATATCGATATTGAGGAGCGCGCCGGTCATCGCGTCAAACCCGGTCGCAAAGACGATCGCATCGACGTCGTAAACGGTATCGCCGACCTTGACCCCGGTCGGGACGATCCCGGTGATCGGAGTCGTCTTGACGTCGACCAACGTGACGTTGTCGCGGTTGTACGTTTCGTAATAGTCGGTGTCGACGCAAAGCCGTTTGGTGCCTAGGGGATGATCCTTAGGGCACAGCAATTCGGCAACGGCGGGGTCATTTACCCGTTGTCGGATCTTGCGGTGAACGAAATTCACCGCATGGGCGTTTGCTTCCTTGCTGGTCATGAGGTCGGCAAAGGCAGAGAGGAAGTTGAAGGATCCCTCGTTCCATCGCTTTTCGAAGATGGCATCGCGTTCTGCCGGGGACACATCGAGGGCCGAAACATCCGGCGCATCGAAGGTCGCGCCGGTGCGTGACACCCGCGCCCGCGCCCGCAGATCCGGATAGGCCTTCTTCCAGGCCTTTTCTTTCTCTTCGTCGATGGGTCCGTTCCATGCCGGGATACTGAAGTTCGGTGTGCGTTGAAAGACGGTGAGGTGGTCTGCCTGCGCTGCGATCACCGGAATCGATTGAATCGCC
The DNA here is from genome assembly GCA_964350495.1 of uncultured Alphaproteobacteria bacterium. Classification (GTDB taxonomy): domain Bacteria; phylum Pseudomonadota; class Alphaproteobacteria; order SHVP01; family SHVP01; genus CALJDF01. Next base: position 1,563 of record CAYGKG010000072.1, on the reverse strand, counting down.
GAGGAACCCGTGCCGATGATCCCAACGCGTTTGCCGGTGAAATCGACGCCTCTCTTGGGCCAGTACCCGGTGTGGTACCAATCGCCCTCGTAGCTCTCCAGGCCGTCGAACCGGGGGAGGTTCGGTGTCGACAGGCAGCCGGTTGCCATGATGCAGTATTTGGCTGTCAAACGTTCGTGGGTGTCGGTGACGACGGTCCACCGATTAGTCGTCTCATCGAACGACGCACCGGTGACCCTGGTATTGACTTGGATATCCGCTCGCAGGTCGAGCCTGTCCACGACGTGATCGATGTAGCGGAGAATCTCGGGCTGGGTGGCATAGCGTTCAGGCCATCGCCACGCCTGCTGCAAATCTTCGAGGAAAGAGTAGGAGTAGGTCATGCTTTCGACGTCGCAGCGCGCGCCGGGATACCGGTTCCAATACCAAGTACCGCCGGTACTGGAGCCAGCCTCGATAACCCGCGCCGATAAGCCGAGCGTGCGGCACTTATGCAGCATGTAAATCCCGGAAAATCCGGCGCCGACGATAACGACGTCGAGATTGGTTGCCTGCATGGTGCGTTTCCTCGTCTGGGACGGGAGGAAGTTTAAGGCGTCGATCTTTTGAGGAGAAGTCGAAACGTCCGGCATCCCGAACGCTATGGATTTTCATGCTCCGGATTCTGTGATCTTATCGCGCTTCCGTTGCGCCCGTGGCGCGACACGCATGGTGGGCGAGACGTTTTTTGGAGGAGTGCGCGATGACGGTCGAAAAGGTCAATCGAGGGTTCGTCGAGGTCGATGAAGGACAGATTCACTACCGCACCTGCGGCCCCGAGGACGCACCACCGCTTGTCATGTTGCATGGGTCGCCGCTTAGCGCCCTGTCGATTGTGCCGCTCATGCGAGAGTTCGGCCATTCGTTCCGCGTCATCGCGCCGGATACGCTTGGGAACGGCGATTCGTCACCGCAGCACAAGCTGCCTGTCACCATTCCCTATTTGGCCGACGGAATGCTGCGCGGGATGGCGGCGTTGGGCCTCAAGGAATACTACGTTTACGGCTTTCACACCGGTGGCAACCTCGGGATCGAGGCGGCGTTGGCCCAGCCCAAGACCATCAAGAAACTGATCATCGACGGCATGGGCCTTTATTCCAGCAAGGACCAAGCCGACCTGCTCGCCAACCAAGCGCCCGAGATCAAGCCCGACATGGAGGGCACGCAACTCCTGCGCACCTGGCACCTGGTGCGCGACGGCAAGATTTTTTGGCCATGGTGGAACCGCACCATCCAAGGGGTGCGCGGCCTCGGGTTGCCCGACGCCGATACGCTGCACGACGACGTCGTCGAATTGCTCAAGTGCTCACGAACCTATCACCACAATTACCGAGCGGCATTGGGCTACGACAAGCGGCCGCGCGTCGCGCAGCTCAAACTGCCGGTGCTGGTGACGGCCGCAGAAACAGACATGCTGCGCCCCTACCTCGAAGAGGCTGCAAAACTCATCCCCGGCGCCAAACACGCCGTCGGCGGTGACCCAAAGACGGTCGAGGGGCTGCGGAAGACCGCGCAGGTGTGTAC
>CAYGKG010000071.1:0-15895 GCA_964350495.1 uncultured Alphaproteobacteria bacterium | reverse complement strand
AGCGGCCGAAGCTATCGGGCGTGATGACCCTATACCGTGACCGGTCGCGGCGACGGGGATCGATCGGCAACGCGAGGCAACAGATTTGAAGCAACATCGATAGCACATGGATCATCGCGGCCTCTCCTGGTGGGAATGGGCGTACCCTATCCACCGGGTGGATCGGACGTTTCGACGCCGACCGAAGTAATAGGCGCCCGGTCAATCCACCATCTGCCAATGTCAACGTCGCCACTGTCGGCGACCATTACTTCGGACTGGGCCGTAGTGTCGCCCCGTCCTGGGTGCTGTAATGCGGACCGGAGGAATGCGATGGTCAGTACCAACCAAATTGCGAAGATCGGGCTGTTGATCGGCGAGCCGGCGCGGGTGGCGATTCTAACCGCGCTAATGGACGGCCAAGCGTTCACGGCAACCGAATTGGCACGCTGTGCAAATGTGACCCCCCAGACGGCCAGCAGCCATTTGGCACAACTCGCGGGCGCTGATTTGTTACGGGTCGAGAAACAGGGCCGGCACCGCTATCACCGGCTGGCCTCGCCCGACGTGGCACGCATCATCGAAGGCATCATGCAGGTCGCTGCCCGAGCCGGTCGACCGACACGGCCCATCGCGGTTGGACCGCGAGACCAAGCGCTGCGCAATGCACGTACTTGCTACGACCACATCGCCGGGCGTTTGGGTGTGGCCATCGCGGAGTCGTTTACCGCGCGCGGCCTCATCGAGTTTGACGACGACGCTGGGTTGATTACGACCGAGGGCCTAGCCTTCCTCGACCGAGTAGGCATCCAGCCCGACGATCCGCAGCGTCGGTTGCGGCGACCTCTGTGCCGACCGTGCCTGGACTGGAGCGAACGGCGGCCCCATATCGCCGGCCGTCTGGGGGCCGCGATCTATCGTCACTTCGTCGATGAATCCTACGTCAGGCCTGTTAAGGGCACCCGGGCGCTTACGGTATCGCCGGTCGGCCGGGTGGCGCTCCGCGAGGCATTCGGGATCGACTATTGATGCGCGTCGTCAACCCCCTGGGGCCGTTCTCGAGGGGCAGCGACAGGCCAAAAATACACTCTCCGAAGGCGCGCCGGCGACCAACCGGCTGCGGCCCTACACGAGGGCCGCTTTATCGCTCTCTACTCAACAAAATCAAATTTCTTGAAAATATTTGCACCCACCCCCATATTTACTTCACGGAAGCAAATGACCTGGAAATATTCGGTCACTATTATTTGACTTTCAAATAATCCCCGAACGAAAGCGATAAATCATGTCGTTCAAAAGATTGGTCCGCCGCATAAAGCGCCGCGGGCGATGAGGCGAATCCAAACAACGGCGCCGGAAACACGCCGACGGCCAAATACGAGCCGCCAGGGCGTGGACAACCGATGCAGTCGATAATCCAAGCGAAACTTGCATCAACTCTCCGCACGGTAGGGTTACATACATGGCGCTAAACTTTCCCAATGCCAGCCGCAGCTACGACGCCAAGCGTAATCTCGTGCTTTTTTGGGGTTACGACAGCACCCGCGAGATTTCGTTCCTTGTCGCCGGCGAGACACTCAGAAAATCCGATTCGCACACCGCGGCCGCCGAAGAGGAAATTCTCGTAGCGTTCGACAACGCGCTCGACAAGATTCACGAAGTGGCCCGTACCGTCTATGCGGGCGCGCGGCGCGACGCCTACCTCTTGCCCGCCGAAGCGTTCTAGCACCGCCCACTCTAGATCGGCACACCCACGAAGGAGAAACGCCGCTTGCAAACATCCGAGAGCGCCGCAGCGCATTTGCGCCGGGAGGTCGCGCGATTTCAAACGCCGATCCTACATAAGAGTCTCATCCAAATCGTGACGTCGTTTGGCGGATTTTTCGCAACATGTGCGGCGATGTATGTCCTAGCCGGCGTATCCTATTGGCTGGTTCCGTTGCTGGCGCCGCTGGCGGGCGGTTTCTTGATGCGCATCTTCGTGATCCAGCACGATTGCGGCCATCGATCGTTCCTGCGGGGACGCCGCGCCAACACCGCTGTCGGCATTGCCTGTAGTTTTCTGACGATGACGCCCTTTGCCTCCTGGAGTCGGCAACACGCGGGCCACCACAACACGTGGAACGATCTCGACCGCCGCGACCGCGGAGTCGATATCTATTCAACCTGCATCACGGTTGCCGAATTTCGCGCCATGTCACGCAGCAAACGCCTGTGGTACCGCATCACCAGGCACCCGCTCGTGGCAAATCTCCTGCTGCCGCCGTTCATATTCACCTTGCTCTATCGCGTTCCGTTCGACCTGCCCCGGTCGTGGGGACGCGAACGCCGCGCCGTTCACCTGACCTCGCTCGCCGTCATCGTCATTCTTGGCGGGCTTGGCCTCCTGTTCGGCTATGAAAAAGTTATCGCGGTGCAGCTTTCCGGCGTCACTTTCGCGGCAATCATTGGGGCGTGGATGTTCTCGGTCCAGCACCGCGCCGAACGCGTTCGCTGGATGCGCCACCGCGACTGGAATCGATTCGCGGCGTCTTTGGAAGGCACCACCTACTTTCGCCTCCCCGCGATCTTGCACTGGTTCACCGGCAACATCGGGTACCACCATATACACCACTTGAATCCTGCGGTGCCGAACTATCGGCTAAGGGAATGCCACAATCGAATTGCCCCGCTCCACGAGATGCCGACTCTGTCGATACGGGGCGCTGTGAGGGCCCTGCCAATGTCTCTGTGGGACGAGCAGACAAACAAGATGACGACATTTCGCGCCGCCAACCTCGGCACTGCGGCTGCGGCGGCGTGAGACTTTTCGCCTGCCAAAATTGCGGCATGCTGCTCTATTTCGACAACACTCAGTGCGAGCGCTGCGATCTCATCCTCGGCTACCTGCCTAGAGACACCGAACTTCACGCCCTGAAGTCGCTTGGTGGCGATCATTGGCAGCCAGTAGCCGCACCCGAGCGAACATACCGTTTTTGTGCCAATGCCCAGCACGGCGCTTGCAACTGGCTGGTGGCATCAGGTGGCCAGGAATCCTTCTGCATGGCCTGCCGCCTAAACCGCACCATTCCAAATCTCTACGTGCCGGAAAACCTGATTCTATGGCGACGCCTGGAAGCGGCGAAACATCGCCTCGTCTATAGCCTGATCCGTCTCGGCGTCCCGCTCACCAACCGATTCGAGGATCCCGAAAAGGGTTTGGCCTTCGATTTCATGGCCGACAACGAAAACTCCGAAGACATTATTATGACCGGCCATATGACCGGCGCGATCACAATCAACATCGCCGAAGCGGACGACGCTGCCCGCGAACAGCTGCGCAGCGATCTGATGGAGCCCTACCGCACCCTGCTCGGTCACTTTCGCCATGAGTCCGGCCATCACTATTGGGAGCGGTTAGTGCAAGGCGGGGTATGGCATCAGGCTTTCAGGGCGTCGTTCGGCGACGAACGCCGCGACTACGCGGCGGCGATCGATGCTCATTACGCCAGCGGTGGGCAACCCGATTGGCAGGAGCGCTACGTCAGCCGCTACGCTGCCTCACATCCTTGGGAGGACTTTGCCGAGACATGGGCGCACTACCTCCACATGGTCGATACCCTGGAGACGGCGGCCGCATTTGGCGTTGAAGTGATGCCCAGGGTCACGAGCGAAGCCGCGTTTAGGACCCAGATCGATTTCGATCCCTATCGTCAGATCGATTTCGACTCCCTCGCGGCGGCATGGTTACCCCTGACCGCCGCCGTGAACAACCTCAACCAGAGCATGGGGCAACCTGACCTCTACCCGTTCGTCCTGTCGCCCCAGGGGCAAGGAAAGCTTCGCTTCGTACACGGTCTTGTACACGCATGACCGTACAACTCGGTGCTCGGCGGATATCGGCCTGACGGGACGCGATCCCCCAAGAGAGTATGTCCATGTCGGAACGGATCAGCCGTAGATCGGCGTACCGTCTTCCCCCGATTCCCGCATCGCCCAGTACAGCTTATCGAGTTTTTTGGTAATCGGGCCCGGCGCCTTGGCTGCTAGGGGTCGGCCCGAGACTTCGCGAATCGGTAATGCGCCGCCCGCCGTGCTGGTGGTGAAGATTTCATCGGCGGTGAAGAGATCGAACGCGGAAATGTTGCATTCCCGCACGGGTACTTTGGCGCGCGCGGCGAGATCGAGGAAGACTTGGCGGGTAATGCCCCGCAGCACGCCCTCGCCCGGCGTGTGCAACACGCCGCCCTTAACCACGAATATGTTCGAGGCCGGCCCCTCGGCGACGTGACCGTTCTGGTCCAACCAGATTACGTCGTCGTAGCCGGCCTCCAGTGCTTCGATCTTGGCCAATTGAAAGTGCAGACGATCCACGCATTTGTAGCGCGGGTCGAGCGTATCGGGCGCAAATCCGCGCAGATGGCTGATCATCAGACGGATGCCGTTGGCGCGCCCCGCGTCGTCGGCCAGGAACACGTAGGGCGCGGCCCAGACGATCTCGGTCGGCTGGTTGTCGCGCGGATCGGCAATGACCTGCTTGGAGACGCCGCGGGTAGCGATAAAGCGAATGTTGGCATCGTGTAGTTTGTTGCGCCGCGCCGTTTCGATGATGGCATCGCGCCAGCCCGCACGGTCGAGCGACGAATTGAGCCGAGTCGCGCGCAACGAATCCTCGAATCGCTGGAGGTGCGCATCGAGCCGAAACAAATTCCCCTTCCAGGCCGAAACCACATCGAAGACTGCGTCGCCCAGCAAGAACCCCTGGTCGAGCACCGAAATATTTGCCTCGCTGAGCGGCTTGTAAGCGCCGTCTATGTAGATCACCGGTTCGTCTGCCACAGTATTTCCTCCCCTAGGTTCTGCGTTGAGCAAATCTATTCCAATTGTGCGAGTTCTATCGCCGGCAATGCAACCCGCACGCCAGCGGTTGCTGCCGCATTAGGATCGCTTAGGGCGCAACAAAGGCAGCTTCATCGACGAACCGACGGACCACATTGTCGATCACCCGTGACGCGTTGTTGCGATACCCGTTGGGTGACAACGAGCCGGCAAAGGCGATCGAACCTGTCGAGAATACCGCGCCGCCACCGGGCGTCTCGTAGAAAACCATGTCCGCGCGCACCAGCGGACTCGAGGTGCCCGTAACGTTGGCGGCGGTGATGTGCAGTTCTTCGGGCACCACCAGGAACGTATCTGTGTGCCCGCCCATCGTCGTGGCCAGAACCAGAGCGTGCGGGGGCGTGCCGTGGCGGCGGTCGGCGCGGTCAAGCTCGAACCCGCCGGCGGCGCCGCCGACAAGCCCGGTGTCGCCAATCAGAGCGTCCTCGGCAATCCCATCGAAGATGAACGCCGCGCGTGGATCGCGGCTGTCGGGCGTCGGTTTGTAGGGTGCTGAAATATCGAAACCCTGCGCGGTGAATCCGACACCGCACAGCGACTGCGGCGGGCGGCCTTGGCGCAACCACATGCCGCCATATTCCCCGGTGAAGCTGTGATGGTACTCGCCAGCTTCTGCAATCCAAGTGCGAATGCCGCCCTCCGCACGGCGCACCTCGATGACCCCGGGCAGCTCTCGGTGAAAGGCGATACGCCAATAAAAGCCGTTGCCACCCATGTAGATCAAACGCCCGCCCTGGTTCTTGAAGGCATGGAGGGCATCGAGCATGGCGGTAGAATAGTACTCCGGATGCGTGCCGGTCATGACCGCGCGGTAGCCGGACAGCAAACCCATGCCCTCGCGGTGCAAGTCTTCGTCGGTAATGACGTCGAAGGCGTGGCCCATAGCCTCCAGCCAATCGACGATGTGCGTATCGGCGTTGTATTGATGCAAGCTGGACCCGACCATCCCCGCGCCGAACTGGTACTTGGGCCGCATGTTGATCACCGGGCGCAAGCGGGAGGAGTAGCACACGCCGCTGCCGTCCGCGTGATAGTCGTAAAGCGAATAGCCGATCTCGCGATGTTCGTTCACATACATGTCGCGCGCGGTGAGCACGGCGAGCCGGCCGAGGCCCGCCGAGGCTTCTCCGGTCATCAGTAGGTGTTCGTTGGCGTAGGCCATGTAACTCGCGGTCGGAACGATGAATGCGAGTTTTGCGCTGGGCCGCCCGGGCGGCGGAATGACGAAGAACGGAATGTATTCTTCGTCCTCGCCGCAGGTCAGGCGCGCGGCGTAGGAACCGCTACGCCAGTCCGTCGGCACCGTCAGTTCGAAGTCCACCTCCCACGCGGCGTCGTAGAGGTCGTCGTGATGAAAATGGATCGCACCGTACTGGTCGGGACGATGACGCCAGTTCATTTCCTCGCCGGTCCAGTTGTGACCCTTGACCGCCCGGGTCGGCAGGTTATGGATCGCGCCGTCAAGCCGGTTCGCCGATACGTCGCGGACACGGGTCGATTCGATATCTTGCGAAAAGTCCCACGCCGCGACGATATCGGCAACGAAGGCCGCCACAGGCGACGGGTGGACTGTGGCCGCGAGGTGGGGCGATGCCGACGCTGCGAGCGCCTCGGCCTCGGTCTCGGTCAAGGGCCGGCGCAGCAACCGCGGCGCATCGATTTTGCCGTCATAGTGACCCGCCGTGACAATCCGCGAACGCTCAACGCGTTCGAACCAGGCGCCGATGGTCACCGGCGCACCGTTGTCGAGGCGCGGTGAGATATCGACTTGCGCCTCGACATAAGCGCGCGCGGCCGCGCTTGGATGATCGAAGAGTGGCGTTTGGCGCAGGGCGAGGGTGCCGGTACGCGCATCAAAACTGGCGTCGATACGGTACCATTCGCGTGCGATCAACGGCGCCCCGGTTGAGACCGTTGCCGCACCGCCCTTTCCGTCGCCAAGCCGCAACGCCGGCGCACCGGCATCATCGAGGATCAGGGCAAATCCACCCCGGTCGGGCGACCATTTGGCGATCAGCCCTTGTTCGCCCCGCATCGGCAACGTCGGCCAGACCATGCATTGAAGATGAAAACTCGCCAGGCCGGCGAACTTCGGATCGTCCGCAACCACCACCGACGAACCGGGGTGAATGTCCTGAACGCGGCTGGGGTAGGTCCCCGATGACGGCCCCTCGACGGGGACTTCTTTGTACCCCGGCCCATCGGGATTGACGTCGCCGTGGACGATGCGGACGAAGTCCGCGCGGTAGGGATCGCTGAGCGCGCTGGAAACCATAAACCGGATGGTCTCGCCCGGGCGCACGCTGAACCGATCCGGATAGCCAAGTATCTTGAGCATGTCGTCTCCCTCGTCCGTCGCGATCTAGGCGATCTCTTGTCCGGTCAGAAGTAGCCACCGGCGTCGAAAGACCTCCCACTCCGCGGCCGCGACCGACGCAAAAACGCGGTCCTCCTCCAGCACAACCGGATCGCCGGGGCGCGCAGCCATGCGACCGATCAACCACTCCTTGTGCGGGGTGCGGCAAAACAGAACATAGTTGGGGCAGCGCGGGTCGATCTGCATCTTGAGCAAGACCCGTTGCAGTTCGGCGGAATGGAAGCCCGTGGGCCGGGCACGGAACTCTTCGACTAGGCGGCCGTCCGGGTCGGCAATCTCGTAGGTGTCCACCCACTCCGTCGCGGGGTCGTACATGGGCCTGCCTCCCTCTCGTCCATCGGCCGATTTCGGCCACAAACGTACCCACCGGCGGGGGCGAGGGCAACGCAGTGCCGGTAAGGGCTCGGAGGACGACGCCGGCCCCGTCCGTCCGGTAGGCGCGCAACCGCTTCGACACATGCTATTCCTTAGAATGTCGTCGGCGCCCCGCGGAACAGGAAACAGGTCATGCCCAATATCGATCCAACCGAATACGAACGTTCCGTGCGTGTGCGTCGGCTGCGGGCTAGCGACTATGACGCGGTGCGTGCCGTGCAGCAAAAGGCGTTTCAGACTATCGATCCCTGGACCAGGGAAGAGTTCGAAAGCCAGCTCCGCACCTTTCCGGCCGGCCAGTTGGGGGTGGAATACGACGACGACCTTGTCGGGGTATCGGCGAGCTTGATTGTTGTTGGCGCCGAGGCGCAAACCGCGCACGAATTCGAGGACATCACCGACGACGGTCGCATCCGCAACCACCGGAAGGACGGCGACTATCTCTACGGGATCGACATCGCTATCGATCCGGAGTTCCAGGGCCAGCGCCTCGCCCGGCGCCTCTACGATGCGCGCAAGGATCTCTGCCGGCGGCAAAACCTGGCCGGCATGATCATTGGCGGCCGCATTCCCGGCTACCGTTCCCACGCCGAGGACATGTCCCCCGAGGACTATGCGGAGCGTGTCGAACAACGCCTCCTCAACGATCCGGTGCTCAACGCCCAGCTCGCCAACGGCTTCCGCGTTCTTAGAATCCTGCACGGCTACATGCCCGAGGACGTGCAGTCCGCCGGTCACGCGACACTCATGGAGTGGCGCAATCCGGAATACAAGGAGACCAACGCTGCCCGCATTCGGACGGCCCGGCTTTGCGTCGTTCAATACGAAATGCGCAAGATCGCGTCCTTCGACGATTTCGCGCGTCAATGCGAGTTTTTCGTTAGCGCCGGATCGGACTACCGCAGCGACTTCGTGCTCTTTCCCGAACTCCTGACGACGCAGCTCCTCCCCCTTGTCGGCGACGCCCGGGGTTACGAGGCCGCGCGGGCGATTGCCGCCTACACCCCGGATTATCTCGATCTCTTTACCGATCTGGCGATCCGATACAACGTCAACATCGCCGGCGGCACACACCTGACGGTCGAAGACGGCGCGACCTACAACGTGGCCTACCTGTTCGGTCGCAACGGCAGTATCGACCGGCAGTACAAGATTCACATCACACCGAGCGAAGCGAGCCATTGGGGCGTTAGCGGCGGCGACACGGTGCAAGTCTTCGACACCGACCGCGGCAAGGTGGCGATCCTCATCTGCTACGATATCGAGTTCCCCGAACTCGCCCGCATTGCCGTCCACAAGGGTGCGGAACTGATCTTCGTTCCGTCCAATACCGATATGCGCTCGGGCCATTTACGGGTCAGCCGCTGCGCGATGGCGCGGTGTATCGAAAACCACGTCTATGTCGCCCAGGCCGGTGCCATCGGCAACCTGCCCTCCGTCGACGCGGCCGAGGTGCACTATGCCCAGTCGGCGATCTATACGCCGTCCGACATCGCCTTCGACCGCGACGGCATCGCGGCCGAATGTTCGCCCAATACCGAAATGGTGATCGTGCACGACCTAAACCTCGACACGCTCGCACGCCACCGTATCGAGGGCACAACCCACAACTGGAACGACCGCCGCACCGACCTTTATCGCCTGCACGTGGGCGACGGAGACCTCAAGATCTAGCGATTCGGTCGGAGTTCAGGCAATCGCAGCAACGCGTCAAACGGAATTGATAGATTCCAAACTTGAGCAGGACCTGGCTTTCCGTGGAGATCGCTGAGGCGGGTCTCGCGCTCCGGGCAACTCGATATCAACTAGCACCGGCAGTCTCTCGGCCGCTAACCGTCGAAACCTCGTGAAGCGAAGAACCCTCAAACTCCTCCCAGAGTTTTTCGTCGGCCCTTTCTCCTTCCGTCGCTTCTTCCACGACGTGGCCTCCGCTCAACTTAGTCCGATGTCCCATCCAGAATCGCCCTAACCAAAGCAGCTGGGCCAGGACTGACCGGTGTGGCGCTGCGACACCGGATCCAACGCGTGCCGACCTGGGCGACCACGCTGACCTTGCTCCCCAGTGCGTCGATCCGATTGGGGATGTCCCCCGTCAGGGCCTGGCGGATGTAGGGAGCGAAGTCCGCGCTCACGAGCGCGGAGACGAACCGCCGGTTCAGAATTTCGATATTGCGTTCGGAAGGGTTAGGGATGATCGCGGCCCGAGTGCGATCGAACCATGGCCAATAGGCGCCTTCGTCCCGTAACGCCATCCAAAGGGTCATGAGATGACCACCGTCCCACCGCGGCGTGAGGTCAGGCACATAGGACTCGGCCATGCGCGCACGCTCTGCGGCCGGTACCATTGGCGGCCCGTGCAGAACAAGCTTGCCAATAGGATCAGAAGCCGCCGCCAGTAATAGCGCCGCCCATCCACCCATCCCTTCGGCATATACGTCAAACGGTGTGGCAATATGTGCGGCCAGAGCCAGTAGAGGCGCGCGGTAATCCGCCTCAACAGGAACGTCGGACAAACCCGAACCCGGCAAATCGACGGCAATCACCTCGCGGTGGTCCGCGAGTCCATCGATGAGATCGCGGCGATCCATCAGCGAGCCGGGTACGTCGTGGAGAAAGAGCAACGGCCGTCCCGTGCCTTTGCGCACGACATGCAATTGGATACCGGCACACGTCATCATGTGGCGACCGCTGCCCCGGTCCTTGGCATCGACCGTGTCGCCGCGCTCACCGGCGCTCAGAAAAATATCCTGGATGCGCTGCGCCCAGCGCACGACATCAAAGGTGTGCGGCTCGACGACGACGTTTTTCGGTAGGTTGCGCAGCCGTTCGAGATGGGGGAACAGGAGGTCGTCCCGCCGCGCCATGATCGTTGTTGGCACCGTTAGCGCACTGAGCGCCGGAACCGGGTCATAGCGGAACGCCGAGGCATAGCCGACACGGTACTGGTCACCGACGCGAAGGATGTCCGTTACCACATCGTTCAGCATCTGCGGCCCAGGCAGGTCTATATCAATGCGTTTCCCCGTGTCGGCCCGATGCCAGGGGAATAGCATGTAGTTCTCCCGTACCCTTGCCCAGGCTGCGGGGAGATGAATCCCATCCCAAAATGCCTGGAACGGCGCAAGATAGCCGTCAAGGAAATCGCCCTTCTCGTCTTCCGAAAATACTGGAAATCCATCGAAAATCGCCCGGGCAACGCGCTCCGGAAAGCGCACCGCCATCTCCAGCGCAATAAGCGACCCGGTGTGGCGGCCATAGACCATGAAACGATCGACCCCAAGCGCATCAAGCGTGTCGAGCAGCCCCGCCGCAAAATCCGACACTTCGGGCTGCCCGATGGGAAGCGGATCGGATTCACCGTGGCCCGGCATATCAAAGGCAAGTGCAGTGAATTGCGGCGCAAGACGCTCAACCAGCGGGACTTGTTCGAGCGAGGACTTTGGACAGGCATGGAGCAACACGATCGCCGGGCCTTGGCCCGCGCGCCGGTAATGGACGTCCCGCTCGCCGACCCGGATGAAATGCCGTTCGTGGGTCACGGACCCATGAAATAGTTGGGCACGAAGGTCACCAGCGATGGAAACAATACAATAAGGACGACCACCACGAGCATGACTCCGACGAAGGGCCAAATCTCGACCTCGCGGATCGGTGTCTCGCCAACGGCGGATGCGATATACAGTTGCAGCCCCACCGGAGGCGTCACCGTTCCGATCAACAGTGTAATCATCACGATCAAGGCGAGGTGCAGATCGTTGAGGCCGAATGCCGGAATTAGCGGCATGAAAACCGGGACGAAGATGATCATCGCCGCAAGGCCTTCGACTACAAGCCCAATGACAAGAAGCAATCCCACTAGCATCAAGAGTAATCCTGTCGGGCCGGGATCGAAGAACCGCAGCACATCGACCACGACCTGTCCGAAACCGTGCACTGCAAGAAGAAAGGCAAACACAGAAGCGGAGGCGTAGATGAAAAGGGGAATGGCGGTGACTTCAACCGATCGCGACAGCAGCACCGGGATATCGCGCATGGACAGGTCGCGATAGAAGAACAAACCGATGGCTAGGCCGTAGACGCAAGCGACAACGCCCGCTTCGGTCGCCGTGTAGAACCCGGTGACAATCCCGCCCAAGAGAATGATCGGCGCGAGAAGCGCCGGTAGGGCAATGAAAAATACCCTGAGCCGCTCAGCCCACGGCATCCGCGCCGTTCGCGGATAGCCGCGCGCCTTCGACATGAAATGCACAAGAATCATCAGGGCGAGGCCAATCGCCAAGCCCGGCACGATACCAGCCAAGAAGAGCCGACCGATAGACATCTCGGTGATGCTGGCGTAGATCACCATGCCGATACTCGGCGGGATGATTGGACCAATGGTACCCGAGGCCGCCGTGATTCCGACGGCAAAGCCAGGGCTGTATCCCTCCTTTTTCATCGCCGGAATAAGCATGGATCCGATCGCCGCGGCATCGGCCGATGCCGAACCCGAGATGCCTGAGAAAAAGATGCTGGCGAGAACGTTGACCTGCGCGGTTCCCCCTGGGCGATGTCCGACAAATGCCCTGGAGACATCGACCAAGCGCCGGGTCAAGCCGGCCTGATTCATGATGACACCGGCCAGAATGAAAAACGGCACCGCTAGGAGAGGGAAGGAATTGAGCGAATTGAGGACGCGGTCCGCGGCGATGACACTTGGCAGACCCATGATGAGAAGGTTGACCAAGCTCGAGAAGAGCATCGCCGTTGCGACCGGTACACCGAGGAACAGCAGCACCAAGAAGGCACCGAACAGAAGCAGGAGGCCCATGGACTAGCGCTTCGCCAATCGACTGCCTATCAAGTAGACCAAGAACAAGGTCATCACCGTTAGGCAGATCGGCACCGACAAATAGAAGATCACTTGGGGCAGATCCGGGATCGTATAGAACTCTGCGTGACGCTTTTTCCACGCGATTTGCCAGGCGAACCAGGCAACAAATGAAAAGCAGAACAGATTGACCAATCGGCCAAGCCAGATCGAAAACGCCTCGGCCGATGGGCCCAGGCGTTCGATCAGGAAGGTCACACGAATATGGCTCTCGCGCACGGTCGCCACTGTCGCGCCAAGATAGACCATCCAGACGAAGAGATAGCGCCCCACCTCTTCGGCCCATGCCTGCGGTTCATTGAACACAACCCGCAGGAAAACCTGCGCCGACAATAGAACAACGGTCAGGCCCAGGAGGATCGAGGACGAACGATCAAGAAACGCCGTCAAGGCGCTGCTCTCCGACTAGTTGGTCGCCAGAAGTACGTCGAGCGCCTTGTCCGCACCCGGGTTCTTGGAAATCATCTCGGCCCACAGAGGCTTCATGGCGTCGGCCCACTCGGCGGGATTCTCCGGCGCAACGACACGAACGCCGATTTCTTCCATTTTGGCATAAGCTGTCTCCGACCCCGGCCTTAGGATCGTGTCGTTGACCCACTGACCGGCCTCATCGCCAGCTTCAATGACCGCTTTTTGGTGCGCAGGACTCAAACGAGCCATACGGTTCTTGTTCACAACGATTCCCATCGCGGCAAACATATGGTTGGTCGTCACCATCGAATCCGTGACTTCGTTGAATTTCATATCGATTGCAGCGAAGGCCGGGGTATCCAAACCGCGCAGCACGCCGGTTTGCATTGATACATAGATTTCACCCCAGGTGATCGGCGTAGGCTTGGCCCCCATCAACTCATACATGCGAATCCAAACGAAGCTCTCGGGAGAGCGCATGTCGAGGCCTTTCATGTCGGCCATCTTTGTCACAGGGTCACCGCGGAACAATAGGTCACGGAAGCCGACCTCAAGCCAGCCAACGATTTGCGCGTTACTGTTTTCCTTCAGTCCGGCCTTCAACATATCGCCGAAGTCGCCGCGCAGGGCATTGCGGGCATGGTCCCACGACTTGAAGGCGAACGGAAACGACGTTACGGCGATTGGCGGATATGCGCGATCCATGTGACCGAGTGACGTAATAGATGCATCGACCCCATTATTGTCTAACAGATCGAAAAGCTCGCGTTCTTGTCCAAGCTGAGCGCCCGGAAAAATCTTGACCTCGACATCGCCATTGGTTTTTGCGGCGACCAACTCAGCAAACTTGTTCGCGGTTTTGTCGATCATGCCGCCGACGGCGTGATGATGGCCCATACGAATGACTTCGGCGGCGAGCGCGTTCCCACCTAACAAAAGAGTTGCTCCGGCCGCCATTGCCAGCACCGAGATCCTTAACTTATTCATTCTCTTCTCCCTCATTTCTCAGCGGCGTTGATCACCGTTCACGATACGGCATATTAGCCTATCGCAGCTCACTGAATGCAATACTCGTTCAGATGTCCAACCTGCGAGCGAAACAAAACGAGGAATTGCCAATAGGAGCGGCGAGCCAGTCAAACTGGGGCGTTCAGGGTTGGGGTATCATGGCGCGGCAAGTCGTTCCCAAGGATAATTATGTAATTGAGGCAGGGTGGGCACTTCTGCCAGACGGTGACTCCTTGAAACCGACTCGCGACGTGGCGATCGTCGTTCAGAAGGGAATCATCTCGGATATTGCCGACACGAGGATCGCAAAAGACCTTCCTCGCATCGACGCCCGCACCCAACTTGTTCTGCCGGGGCTGATTTGCGGGCACACGCACTGTGCGTCCGGCTCTGCGACGCGAGGTCTAATTGAGTCGGGTCGATACTACACCCGCCCCCTCGAGTTCGTAGAAAGCCTATCCGAGGATGAGCTCGATGACTTGACCGCCTATAATCTTGCGGAATTGATTCGCAGTGGGGCAACGACGCTCCTTGAAATGAGCCTGAGCCACAGGCAAATGGAGAGCTTCGTAAGGGTCGCGCGACGTTGGAACGTTCGCGCGTTTGTGGGCAGCATGATTCCCGACGTCAACCGGGTCACTCCGATTTGGGAACGCAGCTATGAGACAGTGCTGGCCGATGCCGAGCTTGATACGTTGGCCGAAATCGAACGCTACCTCGACTTCGCCCGGAGACTTGACAGCAACAACGGCCTGATGCTGCCGATGATCGCGGCGCACGCGGCCGACACCCACACGGACGCAACCCTCATGGCTATTGCAGCCGGAGCGCGAGAGCTGGGCACCGGGGTTCACATTCATGTCTCACAGCGCGCCCGCGAGACGACTCGTATCCGGGCTGAACAGGGCCTGACGCCCGTGCAATGGTTGGAGAAGCTCGGATGCTTCGATGGCCCCCTATTCGCGGCACACATGACCGGCATGGACCTCAACATCGACCCTGCAATCATGACGAAACACGGGGCGGTTTACGCCCATTGCCCCTCGGCGGGCGGTGCTGGTGCAGCGAGCCAACCTTACCCCGAAGCGCTCGCCGCGGGCATGCGGGTTAACGTAGCGGTCGATACCCATTCGAACGACATGATCGAGAATTTGAAACTCGCGGTACTGTACGGTCGCAACCGAGCGCGGCACCTCCACGAGACGAGTGTCGCGCCAATGGTAATGCCGTCGGTCCACGATGCTATCGCGGGCACGACGATCCTGAGCGCCCGAGGTCTTCACCGGAACGACCTTGGCCGACTGAGCATTGGGGCCGCCGCCGACATCACAACCATTGATGTTTCCGGTCTTTTGGTCGGTGCCGGTGCGCTACCGCCTGACCCCCTCAACAACCTTCTCTATGCAAGCGGCACCCAGGTGCGCAATGTCATCGTCGCCGGTCGGCCTTTGGTTCACGACGGACATCTAGTCGACCACGACGAGGTTGAATTGATCCAGCGCGGCGGCACCATCATGCAAAAAATCTGGCGGCAACTCGAATCGGAGGACTGGCTCGACAACGCGCCACAAAGCCCGTTCCTCAACCTCGGTGGAGCGTCCGCGGGTATCTCTTCGCTGGATTAATAGTGCGCCGACCCGCTCTTCCAGCATGTTGGTGCGAATTGCGCCCCCGGAAGCTCTTGGAGAATTTCAGGTCTTATTCCCCCGTCCCCACCTAACCCAAAGCACCGCAACGGCGCACTTCTGCGCTAGTTTCCTTGGAGACTCCCCCGGACGGCGGGATCAGCAAGACTGCGTGGTGGTGTTGGCAGTCAGGATCGAACCGGCCTCCGATCCAGTTCCCTGATTAAGAAATGCAGAGAATATTGCTGATTCCGTTGGCCGCTGAGCGAACTTTGGCCCAATCACGGGCGCGATATCAGTGGGTTAGAAGCTAACTCCCTACTATGGGAACAGGGAAACATCACTGCCGTGTCAGGGAGGCAATTCCTGTAT
>CAYGKG010000070.1:2127-15966 GCA_964350495.1 uncultured Alphaproteobacteria bacterium | reverse complement strand
GCCTTCAACACGACGGAATTTCAGACCAACTATGGGTTGGCGCGCATCAGCGCGCTCAAAGCCTATGACAACGGCGGCACCGGCTCGGGGGTCACCGTGGGGATCATCGATTCGGGCATCGACCTCAACAATACCGAATTCACCGGCCGGATCGCCGCAGCCTCGATCGATATCCGCGACAATAGCAACGCCCAGGATACCGACGGACACGGCACGCAGATCGCCGGCATCATCGGCGCGGCGCGCAACAATGTCGGAATTCACGGCGTCGCCTTCAGTTCGACGATCTTGGCAATCCAAGTGGCCGACAGCACGACCATCGCGTTCGACGACGCGGCCACGGCTATCAATACCGCGCGAACCAACGGCGCGACCGTCCTCAACCTTAGTTTCGGCAACGCCGCCGGGGTATCGACAGCCTTTCAAAACGCGCTCCAGGCCGCTGTCAATGCCGGCATCGTCGTCGCCGTCGCAGCGGGGAACTCGAGTACAGCGCAGGCCGAGTTTCCGGCCCGGTTCGCGAACTGCACCGGGCAGGCCCTTGTCTGCAACGGCTTCAACGCCCAAGGCAACATGATCGCGGTGGGCGCCACCGACACCAACAACAACCTAGCGACCTTCAGCGCCAGGGCCGGCGATACCGCGTCGGCGTTCCTGGTGGCGCCGGGCGTCAGCGTCGTGACCACCGCGCTTGGCGGTGGCACCACCACCGTCAGCGGCACGTCGTTTTCGGCGCCCCACGTCGCGGGCGCCCTTGCCGTCATCCGCCAGAAGTTCCCGACGCTGACCGCGTCACAGGCCGTAACGCTACTGCTCAGCACCGCGACCGACCTCGGCAACAGCGGCACCGACACGGTTTTCGGGCGGGGCCTGCTCAATCTCGGCGGCGCGTTCACGGCGCAGGGACTGGCCGTCCTGCCGACCGGCACCAAGATTGGCGACAGTTCGGTCCCGCTCGGCGGCTCGACCGTTAAGCTGGGAGCGGCCTTCGGCAACGCGCTACAGACCAACAGCCTGCTCGGCAAATCCATTGTGCTCGATTCCTACGGGCGGCCCTTTAGCACCGACCTCGGCAGTGCCGTCCTGGGTGGCACCATCGACACCGGAATTACCGGTTTCGTGCGGGCGCCCGAGGGCCGCAACCGGACGGTCGCAACCGGCGGCACCGGGACCCTGTCGTTGTCGATGGTGCCGGCCGTTCAGTCGCGCAGCGACCTGCTGACCTTCGGCAACGTCCGCCCGGATCCGGCAACCGAGCGAGTCGATTCGGCGTTCTTTTCGGGATCGATCGGCGCCGCGACCGATTTTTCCTTGGCGCTGAACGCCTCCAGCGTTCGGTTGTTCGACGACATTGCCAATTTTGCCGGGGACGCCAGCCCCTTCCAGGGGTTGGAATTCGCCAGTGCACCGCAGCTCACGCTGGTCGGCCGGGGTGACGGCGGCGGCGGGTCCTATTTCGTCGATCCGCGAACCCGGATCACACTCGGCTTCATGGAGAGCGCGGCCGACCCGTTGACCGGTGCGCCCGGCAACAGCCTGATGCAGGCTGCTCTCACCCACGGCCTCACCTTCGGACCGGTTGTGCGGGTGGGCATCGGCCGCACCCACGAAACCGCAACGCTGTTCAACACCAGCGCCAGCGGCGCCTTCGGCGCGGTCGGCGACACCGACGGGACCTTCCTCAATATCGGTACATCGATCCCAATCAGGGCCGGGCTTGCCGCGCACGTCAGCTACACCGACGTCAGCGCCGAAGCGCGCTATGCCGGCGACGGCTATTTGAAGAATTGGAGCACCGTTCGCGCCAGCGCGTTCTCGGCCGGCCTGACCCGGCAGGGTCTGTTCCGCAAAGAGGACAACGCCGGGATCGCGATCTATCAGCCGTTGCGCGTCTATGGCGCGCAGGCGGATTTGACAGTTCCGGTGGGAACCGAACCGGTACCGGGCGGGGCGATCCACTACCAAACCGAACGCGTCGACGTGACGCCGAGCGGGCGCGAGATCGATCTGCAACTGGCCTATCGGTGGCAGCCAACGGACATTCTCAACGCCGCGACCTATGGTGTGATCATGTTGAACCCCGGCCACGACAATACGGCCAAAACAGCGCTTGGCGCTGGCCTACGCCTATGGCTCGACTTCTAGGCGCGGCCCTGGCGGGCATTGTCCTGGTGGCGGCGGCCTGCTCGGACGCAGGGACGGCCACAACGGGCGCAACCGAAAAGGGGAACGAACCGGCCGACACGGCGGTGCGGATTCCAGCGAACGCCATTCCGATCGGCGAGGATGTCTACATGGTGCCGCTCGGCCCCGATGGCGACGGCTGCACCATGTACCAGGCGTTTTCGCCGACCAAGGCGGTGGCCCAGGTCATCCAATACCGCGCCAGCGACGGGCGTTACGTCTCGGATAAGCGCGACTCCGCGTGCGCGCCGTAGGCGGGCAATCGGTAATCGCGGCGCCCAAAGGGACGCAAGCCCTTAGCGCGCGGCGACTTGGATCGGTGCGTCGGACTCCAGGCGGAGCGCCCAACTCCCCTTAACCCCTTGGGCGGCGAACGCTGCCCGCGCGGCCCCGATGTCGCCCGTCGCAAACGGGCCCGCGACAACGCGGTACTGAACCCGGTTCTTCACCGTGGTCTCGACGATACGCAGGTCGTCGCCCGCCAGCGTGGCGATATGGACGACCGCCCGGGCGCGGTCGCGGAAACTGCCGACCACCAAATGCACCGTTGGTTCGGCCGCCGGTTCGGCGGCAGCCCGGCGCAAGACCGCGACCGGCGCCGGTGCAGCCGCCGCCGGCATCGCCGCGAAAATGGCGTCCGCGACAGAGGGCATGACGGTGGGTGTGAGAGTGGCTATGGCGATAGGCGCGACGGCCGAAGCGTCGAGCGCGGTCTGCCCGGCGAAACCTGACGCGCGGCGATCCGCGACCGGTGCCACCGGGGGGACCGAGTCCAGACCGAGCGCCGGCGGCGGGGCCAACGCGGCGACGGTCACCGGGTCCACCGGTAGGGCGGGCGCAACCGCGCGGGTGCCATCGGATGGGGCGGCCACGGCAGCACCCTCGATGCCGGGCGCCGCACCGTCCGCGGCGGCGACGTCCGTTTCGTCGATTTGGCAAACCTGCTCGCCCTTCGCGGCTCGGAACATGATGCAGTCGCGTTGCGAGACCGATGAAAGCGCATGGTCCGGAAGGGTTTTGCCGGTCTCGACGTAGCTCACCCCGCTCAGGGCCAAGGAGGCAACGGTAATGATCGGGGGTGCGACGCAGGCGGGCAAGGTCAGGAGCACGGCCAAGAGGAGGAGTTTTTTCATGGGATATCCAAGCCCTTGTGGCCGTTCACGACAACGCACCCAGATGTTGAATCAAACCGACTCCGACGTCCAGTGAAAAGTATGTGTTAATTCAATTTGTTATGGAGGAGTGTTGAGGCGCGAGTCTATCTCACCCCCCTACCCCCCTGTGAAAGCCGATAGAATGCGTGCAAGGCGCCGCCACGCCCTGCCGATTGGCTGGACGAGTCCCGCCGGTTGACGCATTGTGGCCGGCCCGAACCGCAGCGAACGGCTTGATATGAGCGCCGATGCCAACAAGGACGCGATGACCGGTCAGCTCCAGGTTTGGGGCTCGACAGTGCTCATCGCAACGTCGTTTCCCGTGGGTCAGGCCATCGCCGGGGGACTCGATCCCGCGGTGCTGACCCTGCTGCGCTTTTTGGTGGCTGCCGTGTTGTTCGCGCCGATTATCGCGTGGCGTTACGGCCTCTCCTGGCCGGGTTGGCGGGCACTGGCGGGCTACGCCGGGATCAGCCTGTGCATGACCGGCTTCTTTTGGTCGATGTTCGAAGCGCTGCGCTACACCACCGCACTCAACACCGGCACGATCTTCGTCCTGATCCCGAGCCTTGCCGCCCTCTACAGCTTTTTGTTGCTGGGCGACCGGCTGGGGCGCTACCGGTTGACGGCTTTGGGCCTTGGCATGGTGGGCGCGGTTTGGGTGATCTTCCGCGGCGACATCGACCGGCTGCTGGGCCTGCAATTCAATCGCGGCGACCTAATCTTCCTCGCCGGTTGTTTCGTCATGGCCGCCTATGCGCCGCTGGTAAAGAAACTCCACCGCAAGGAACCGCCGGCGATCATCGCCTTTTGGTCGGTGCTGACCGGCTGCGTGTGGCTGACGTTGTTCTCCAACGTCAAACTGATCCGCACCGATTGGGCGGCGATCGATTCCGGCGTGATCCTCGGTATCGTCTACCTCGCGGTGTTCACCACCATCCTCAGCACGTTCCTGTTCCAGGCGGCAACGATCAAGCTCGGACCCAACCGCGTGGCCGCGTTCTACTACATCAATCCGCTGCTTGTGGTGGCGATCGACTGGATCATTGGCAAAGGCCTCCCGCCGTGGCGAGTCCTGCCCGGCGTTGCGATTGCGCTGGCCGCGACGTTCGTGTTGCAACGCGCCGCACGGGTCAAAGCGGCGCCGGTGCCGGCCGCGTAATTCACCGGCTTCGCGCCGGCGGCAGCATTCCCTTAGGACCGCTTCCCCGCCTCAGCCCGATCGGCCTGCCCAATGGGCTTTTCGGGTGTCCTCGACGTCGGCATAGACGATCGTCGCCAAATTGCGGTTGGCCATTGGCGATTCAGGTTCGGGGCAGACCACGTCGAGCACGGTTGGCTTGTCGCGCCGGGCAAAGGCGCGCTGCAATGCCGGACCGAGGTCGGTGGCCTGTTCGATCCGTTCGCCGTGGCAGCCGTAACCCCGGGCGATGACGTCGTAGCGCACATCGCCGAAGCCGGCATTGATGGTACGGCCGATCTGGCGCGGCTGGGCGTGATGCTCGTTGCCCCACACGCCGTTATTGGCGATGACCGTGACAAAGGTGTTGAGCCCGGCGAGGACCGCGCCGTTGTATTCGGACGGATAAAACCCGAAGGAGCCGTCGCCCGTAACCAACACAACGGGCCGAGGTTCTTCGCCGGTTTCTTCGGCGATCTCGCGGGCACCCGCAGCGATGCCCAGGGCCAGGGGCGCGCCCATTCCCATCGACCCGAGCGGAAAGTGGTCGGCGTACCCACCCGCGCGCTGAATGCGCATCGCGGCGAACATCCACGACAGGATCGACGCACCGTCGTTGACGAAAATCGCGTTAGCCGGCATCTGCGCCATGATCTCACGGCCGATGCGGTAGGGATGAATCGGGCCATCGTCGGCGCGACCCAGGGCATCGATCGCGGCAAGACGTTCCGCCATCGCCTCCTTGAGCCAGTCCGGGCGGCCGACGTAACTGCGGGCGGTGAGCGCGTCGGCGAGCGCCGTGCCGGTCAGCGCCGCATCGGCAACCATGCCGACCTCAACCGGACGGTTACGGGCGATCTCGTCGGCGTGGACGTCAACTTGGATCATCGCCGCGCCGGCATCGAAGCGCGGCGCCAATCCGTAGCCGAAGCGCTTGCCCATGCGGATGCCGAGCCAAACGACGACGTCGGCGTGCTTGGCGGCAGTCTGGGCGAGCGGCCAGGACCAGCCCAGCGCTTCGTCCTCGGGTACCAGCCCACGCGCCATGGCGTTGGTCATGACCGGGATGTGCAGGTCGCCGGCAAGACGCCGCAGCGCCGGACCGGCCCCGGCGCGGGCAGCACCGCTCCCGGCGAGGATCAACGGCCGCTTGGCCGCGGCAATCAGATCGGCGGCGCGCGCGATATCGTCCGGCTGGGGGCCCGGCTTAGGCGACGCGCTCACCGGCGTATCGAGGTCGGTGCCGGGCACGACGGTCACGGTGAGAAAATCCTTGGGAAAGGCCAACACCACCGGTCCCGGGCGTCCCGCGAGGGCGCGGCGGCAGGCCGCATCGACATACTCGCCGAGGCGTTCGGGCGCGTGCACCGTGCGGGCCCATTTGACGATCGAGCGCACCAGCGCGAGTTCGTCGTGATCGACCTGGTGTTCGGGTTCGGTCCAGGTGTCGGGTTCGCGGCCAACCAGAACGAGTACCGGCGAACACGCCTCAAACGCCGACGAAATTCCGGTGATCGCATTCGGCATGCCCTGATCGACATTGATCATGGCAACCCCGACTTTACCGGTGATTCGGCTGTAGCCGTCGGCGGCACCAACGGTGGCGGTCTCGTGGCGGCTGGGAACGATCTTGACGCCACCCCTATCGAGTTCATCGAGGAGGACAGTTTGCGACGCGCCAGCAAGAGCAAAGACCGTGCGCACGCCGTAGCGGCCGAGAACGCGCGCCACGACCTGCGCCCCGGTCAGGCTGTTGGATTCGGGGCTCGCAGCACCAACCGGCAAGATGCGCCGCGCGGCTTAGCGGTGGGCGCCGAAGATAATGCCGCGGTTGAGCGACGACGCTTCGGGATCGTCCCTGACATCGGGGAAGGCAGGGTTGCCGTCCTGCCCGATCGTCATCCACACGGCCGTGGCATTTTGCGACGGGAACCCGGCATCGCGCATGAGATCGCGCGGGTTCATGTCGTGCAGCTTGCCCCAATAGGGTTCGGCGTTATAGCGGGTATCCCAATCGTGCATGAACTGGTCGTGCAGGTTGAGGCCGATATCGAACTGCGGATCGGCGTGCATCGTCACCCCGCCCGGCGCGAGAACGCGATTGGCCTCTTTGAGGATATTGCGGGTCGCCTGCGTCGCGGTTTCATGGAGCAGGCCGTGGGACACGACCAAATCGAAGTGGCCGTCGGGGAAATTGGTTCGCTCCGCGCTTTGTTGCGAGAAATGGACCTTCTTGCCGAAGTATTCGGCCCGCGCGTGCCCGTAGCGCAGGCTCGGCGCGCCGACATCGATTGCATAGACCTCAGCGTCGGGGAAGGCCTCGGTATAGGGCACCGTCGAACCGCCGATGGTGCAGCCCATGTCGAGAATGCGCCGGGGCTTGAGATCGGGGTAGCGGCTTTTGATGAAGGCGATCGTCGCGCGGCCCTGGTATTCGAGGAAAAGCCCGAACGGATTGTCGGGGCGATCGTCGATCGCATGCGCGCTGCGGCCCAAGAGACCGGCCACATAGTAATAGGCGCCGCGATCGTAGATCGCGCCCGAGTAGACGTCGTTGGCGGTCAGGTCGGTGTGGTAACCGCCCGGCATGCAATGGATATCGATCTCGCCGTTGTAGCGCGGCACCTGGAGAGCCGGATCGAGCGTCAGCGTCCCGAGCGGTTTGACGATGTGCGCCCGGGCAATCAAATCGGGCAACTGACGCTCGACGCTTTCGCCGACGCCGTCCCACAACATTTCCTGGATGGTGCGCGCCATCGCGCTCCACATCTTGGTCGAGGGTTCGCGCTCCATCATCTTGCGGACTTCGTGATGGTCGCGCGGCGCACGGCCCATCTCTTTCTCGAATCGCGGCAGGGCTTTTCGTTCATAGACCGCGGCGTCGACCGGATAGACCTGTTCTTCCATGTGGATCTTCAGGTCGACAACGAATTCCTGGCGGGCCAATTCGTCGTGCTGTGCCTGCGGCATCATCGGATGGGCAAAGGGCTGTTTCATCGCGGGCCTCCTCTGATTTGCCGCCAAAGTTTAGGGCCCTGCCGGGTCGCGGTCCACCGAAGCCCCGCGGGATCAGGGGATTTCGATGCAGACCTTGCCGAAATGCCGCCCGGCCATCAGGTGTTCGTAGGCTTCGGTCGCATGCTCCATGGGGAAGACGCGGTCGATTACCGGTTTGGTGCCATGGAGTGCCATGGCGCGCAGCATCGTCGCGAGCCCCTCCGTCGTGCCCACCGTAACCCCCTGCAACCGGATATTGCGCGACCCGATCAGGGGGATGAGCAAGTCCGATTTGGCGCCCGCGAGAACCCCGACCAGACTGACCGTGCCGCCCGGCCGGATCGCGCGCAGCGTTTGTTTCATGGTGCCGGCGCCGCCCACTTCCATGATGTGATCGACCCCGCGACCGCCGGTCAGGGCGAACGCCGTCTTGCCCCAATCGGGATCCGCGACATAGTTGATCGTGTGGTCGGCGCCAAGGTCGCGGACGCGGGCAAGCTTCGCGTCGCTCGACGAGGTCGCAATCACTTCGGCGCCGGCGAGCTTGGCAAACTGCAAGGCGAAGAGCGAGACGCCGCCGGTCCCCTGGACCAGCACGACATCGCCCGGTTGGGTTGCACCGAGGGTGACGATCCCGGTCCACGCGGTCAGGCCCGCGCACGGCGTGCTGGCGGCCTCGATATCCGAGAGCGCGTCGGGTGTGGGGACGAGCCCGAATTCCTTGAATACCCGCAGTTCGCACAGGGTGCCGTCGTGAGCGCGGCCGAGGTCGTCGTCGAGCAATTCTTGGGTTGGGCGGCCGCCGACCCAGCTTTGGAAAAAGCTGACGGTAACGCGCATGCCGGGCTTAAACCGGGTGACCCCCTGGCCCACTGCGACGACCTCGCCGGCACCGTCCGACAACGGGATGAGATCGGCCTTTTTTTGGCGCGATCCGTACCCACCGGTGGTCACCAGCGTGTCGCGGTAGTTGAGCGCAGCCGCGCGCAGGCGCACCAACACCTCGCCCGGACCGGCGACGGGATCGGGCCGCTCAACAACCTTCAAGCTTTTCGGCCCGCCAAGATCTTCGAGAATGACCGCTTTCATGTGCCCAACGTTCCTGTTTTTCGAGGCCTGGGAGCATAGCGGGCGGCGGCCCGGAAATCACACCGCGCCGCGGAATGGTCGTTCGCATTTCAAGATCGATCGCGTAGATTGGCCGTCATGTCGATGCCTCCAAACCTACGCCGCCTGCCGCTTGAGGGCGCCAGCAATTTCCGCGACCTCGGCGGCTACCAAGCCAGCGACGGCCGCCAGGTGCGCTGGGGCAAGGTATATCGCTCTGGCGCGCTGGACCGTTTGACCGACGGCGATCTCGCAGCCCTATCGGCGCTCGGCCTGCGCACAATCTGCGACCTGCGTCATCCCGAAGAACAAACGGCGTTCCCGACACGCCGGGCGGTCCAAGCACCGCCGACCATCCACAGCCTGCCGATCCGGCCCACGGTGCGCGGCAACTTCCGCGAGCGAATCGAGGCCGGCGATCCGGCGGCGGGCGACTTGGCCCTGGCCTACATGACCGAAGCCTACCGCTGCTATGTACGCGACCATACCGACGCCTACAGCGCCCTGATGCACGCAGTCGCCGATCCTGCCAACCATCCGTTGGTGTTTCACTGCGCAGCGGGCAAAGACCGGACCGGATTCGCCGCCGCGCTCATTCTGATGACGCTTGGGGTTCCCGAAGAGACGGTGCTCGAGGACTATCTCGCGACCAACATCTACTGGACCGAAAGCGGCCTCCGGGTGCAACTCGACCTACCCGAAGCGGCGCGCGAGCAGATGAAGGCCGCGAACGCCGTTTTCCTGCAAGCATCCATCGACACCCTGCACGAGGTCCACGAGTCGCTCGACGCCTATCTCACCCGCGGGTTGCGGATGGATGACGCAACGATCGCGCGGTTGCGCGATTTGTTGTTGGAATAATCAGGCGGCCGCCGGCGCGATACCGGCTGCGCGCATTTTCTGCCGGATGTCGCCATAGGCGGCCACATCGGTAATGAGCGTATCGTGCATGCCCGATGCCCGGTCGTAGCCGAACGACACTCGGTCGTCTTCAAAAACGTAGGTGACGAAGCCGACACGTTTTTCACCTAGGCGCGGCTGTAGATCGTCCGGCAGGATGAAGGCCGTCGACGGGCACCAGACGTGGTCGATCCCATCGTGCTTGAAGGTACGGTACTGGTGAACATGGCCGCACCCGACAATCTTGACCCGAGCGCGTTGCATCATCCCAAGCAATCGCAACCGTGGTTCCGGCGGTACGTAGCGATGTTTGGCGGTATCCGTGTCGTCGGGACGATTCTTGAAGAGCGGTTTGTGGAGGAACACGGCAACGGGCCGGGAACCGGCATCGGCAAAGACGTTGTCCAGGAACGCCCACTGCGCTTCCTCCGCATGCAGTCCGGTGTCGAACAACTGGGCGTTCATCCCGATCAACAACCAGGGCCCGGCGTTCATCGACCAGAACCCCAGTCCAAAACGCTTCTCGTAGGCTTGTAGCCGCGCCGGCGTGACGGCCTGCTTGGGCGGATGTGTCGGGTCTGCGGGATTGTCGCCAAGATCGTGATTGCCTGGGATCGTGCGCAGCGGCGCGGCAAGCCGCGCATGCTGCTCAGCCGCGAACGCCAAATCGTCTTCCACGTCGGGTCCGTTCAACGCGATATCGCCGGTGTTCAGAATCAAGTCCGGTTTGAGCGCATTGATGTGCGCAACAGCGGCGTCCCAGTTTGCGAAGAAGTACGGGTTGGCCCGACTGAGGTGGGTGTCGGAAATTTGGACTAAGCGAAAAGCCGTCATCGGATGCTCCCTTGGTTTCCGCCTGTTGTCGCAACAAGCGATGGCAACACCATGACGCGGGTATGACATCTCGTTGTCGTAGGAGTCGCACGACCGTCACAACAGGCTCATCCGTGAGTCACCGGATAGTCCTCGTTGAGTCACAGGACAACGACACTGTCCGACCGTGCACTCACACGACGTTCAATCCCAATCCGAGGAGCGATCTGATGACAAGGTTTCTTAGGGGCGCCGCATTCGCGTTGCTCGCCACGATCATGACGGCTGGCAGTGCCAGCGCCGTCGAGGTCGTCTTCTACCACTATCAGCAGGGCGGCAATTACAAGGCTTTCCGCACCATCTTGGATGACTTCGAAGCGGCCAATCCGGGCATCGAGGTCACCGACATCTTCAAGCAATCATCGACGATCACCGCCGACGTGCAAGCGGCGCTGGCCGCGGGCCGTCCGGTCGACGTCGCGACGGTCATCGGCAAGAACATCATCTTTTTCTTGAACAACACACCGGCGGTGCCGTTGAACAGCGACGGCGATAGTGCGTGGCTTGACGCCTATCTGCCGAACTTCCTCGACCTCGGCCGCGTCGGCGACAAGATCTATGCGATCCCGCACGCCTATGGGACGCCGATGATTTACTACAACAAAGACATCTTCCGCGAAGCGGGACTCGACCCTGAGAACCCGCCAAAGACCTGGGACGAGGTTTTTGCTGCAGCGAGGCAGATCAAATCCAACACCGATAAATTCGGGGTAGCCCACTTGCACGCATCGATGGGCGACTACGGCACGATGGTGATGGTTACCAATGCTGGCTCCACTTACCTGACCAAGGACGGCACCGAAGCGCGGTTCGACGATGCCGACGGGATCGCCGTTCTGCAAATGTGGCAGGACCTCGCGACCAGCGGCGTCATGCCGATTGCCAACGACAAGCAATGGGGAGCGGCGTTCCAGGGCGGCCGGATGGGCATGTATTTGACCTCCAGCGCAGCGCTACGCGGCAACATCGCGGCGGCCAAGGACAAGTTCGAACTCGGAGTCGCCAGCTACCCCCTTTGGAAGGATCAACCGCGCCGGGTCAACAACTCCGGTGCGGCGCTGATGCTGTATGCCCCCGAGGGCGAACGGCGCGACGCTTCGATGAAGCTGTTGCGCTATATCTCCCAACAGACCGTGTCGAACCGTTGGTCGCGCGAATCGGGCTACATGCCGGTGATCCAGAACCCGACGAACGATCCTGAGATGAAAGCCTACATAGAGGGTTTTCCCTACGTTCAACCCGTGATCGCGCAGATGGCCGACACCGTCCCGACCGCAACCTGGCCTGCCGAAGGAACGCTGGAAGCCCAAACCACCATCCGAGCGATGCTAGACGAGCTTTGGGCGGGCAAGCGGCCAGCTTCGGAAATCGTGCCGGAAGCGGTGGCTCGGGTAAACGCCGCCCTCGCACCCAATAAGAAGACCAACTAGATCGCCTTTGGCGATCGATTCGGCCGAGGGGCGGCACCGGCACCGGGCCGCCCCTCACCCCCGCGATCTGGAACCGGAGAAGAAGTGACCATCACCGGCACAAACCCGCCCGCCGCCATCGGTATGGCCGCCATCTGGCGAAGCGCCGCCCGCCGCCTCCGCAGTCGCACGGCGACACCCTATTACTACCTTGCACCGATTCTGGCGCTGCTCGGTCTCTTCACGTATTGGCCCTTCGTTCACACGATTTTTCTCAGCTTCACGGAGTGGAACCTGAACCCCGACGTACCGCTGAAATTGGCAGGAACGGCGAACTTCGAGGGCATCATCAAGAGTCAGCTATTCCTCGATGCCCTGCGTAACACGATCATCTACGTCACCGGATCGATCCCCTTGAAGGTTCTGTTGCCGATTCCAATCGCTGTGTTCCTTTGGAGCCTCGGTAGCCGAGGGCATCTTTACCGGTCGCTGATTTTCCTGCCGACGCTGTTCAGCTTTGTCGTGGTTTCAGTGGCCTTCCTGTGGATTCTCAATCCAATCGGCGGCCACGCCCAACAGTTCTTCGCGATGTTCGGCCTCGACTTCCCGAACGTTCTGGCAGCGCCGAACTCCGCACTGTGGACGATCCTGTTGATTTCGACCTGGAAAGTGATCGGCTTCAACACACTGCTGTATTTAGCGGGTCTCGCCAGCATCAACCGCGATTATATCGAAGCGATGCGAATCGACGGCGCGGGCGATTGGACCATCTTGCGCCACCTCATCTGGCCGTTGCTCACGCCGACGACGTTCTTTGTGCTGATCGCGACGGTGATTTTTTCAATCCAACAGGTCTTTACACCGATCGATCTGCTCACCGAGGGCGGCCCCGCCAACGGCACGACCAACCTCTTCTACATGGTGTACCAGTACGCGTTCGTCACCTTCAACGTGGGCTATGGCGCGGCGGGCACGGTGATGCTGTTTGCGCTTCTCCTCGCCGTCACGCTGTTTCAGGTGCGCATCCTGGACCGCCGCGTTCATTATCAGCAGTAGGCGGTACCGATGAATCTTAGCGTTCCATGGCGGGTTGTCGGGCACACCGTCCTGCTGCTGATCTGCCTGTCGATCCTGATCCCGATGGCGGTGACCATCAGCACCGCCTTCAAACCGGCCAACGAGGTCTATTCGATCGCGTTGTGGCCGGCATCGCCGACGCTCGACAACTTCGTGCGTATCTTCACCGATACGCCGTTCGGAATCTATCTGTGGAACAGCGCCGGGACGACCGTGCTGCGCGTCGGCGGGCAGTTGTTGATCGCCGTCTTGACCGCCTATGCCTTCGCGCGCTGGGAATTTCGCGGGCGCGATGTAATCTTCGCGCTGGTGCTGGGGGCGATGATGATCCCACACCAACTCACGATGATCCCGATCTATATCCTTGTCGCCAAACTCGAGTGGTTCGATACCTGGCGGGCGTTGATCATTCCCAATCTTGCCATGCCGTTCGGCGTGTTTCTGCTGCGTCAGCATTTTCTGAGCTTCCCCAAGGAGTTGTTCGAAGCGGCGGAAATCGACGGCGCAGGCCATTGGCGCTCGCTTTGGCTTGTGGTGCTGCCGAACCTGCGACCGGCGCTGGCGGCGCTGACCATCATCTTGTTTATCGATACCTGGAACGAATATTTCTGGCCCCTGCTGGTCACCGATACGCCGGATTCGCGGACGATCCAGGTCGGCTTGCGCCAGTTCCTTCAGGAGGAATACGACGACTACGGCGCGCTGATGGCTGGCATCACGCTGGCCAGTCTACCGGCGCTGGCGATCTTCTTTTTCTTCCAGCGTCAGGTGATGGAGACCTTCGTTTCGTCGGGCATCAAAGGATAGACCATGGCAACCATATCGTTTCGCGACCTGAGCAAGATGTTCGGCGACTTTGCCGCCGTCGACTCCTTTTCGTTGGATGTGGCGGACGGCGAGTTCGTGGTTCTGGTTGGTCCGTCGGGCTGCGGCAAAACAACATCACTACGGATGCTGG
>CAYGKG010000070.1:0-2117 GCA_964350495.1 uncultured Alphaproteobacteria bacterium | reverse complement strand
CGGGCCTGACGCCGCCCAGCGCGGGCGAAATATGGCTGGGCGAACGCGACATTACCGATGTCGATGCGAAAGACCGCAACGTCGCGATGGTGTTCCAAAACTATGCGCTCTACCCGCACATGTCGGTGTTCGACAACGTCAGCTTTGCGCTTAAACTCCAGCGCCGCAACCGCGAGGACATCGAGCGCGCGGTACGCCGCGCCGCGGGCCTGATGGGAATCGAATCGCTCCTCGCCCGACGGCCGCGCGAACTATCGGGCGGACAGCGCCAGCGGGTCGCAGTGTGCCGCGCCATCGTGCGCGATCCGGAGGCATTTCTCTTCGACGAACCGTTGTCGAACCTGGATGCCAAACTGCGGACCAGCGCCCGGGCACAAATCCGCAAGCTGCAACAGCAGCTCGGCGTCACGACGGTCTATGTCACCCACGACCAGGTCGAGGCGATGACGATGGCCGACCGTATCGTTGTGATGAACGAGGCCGTCGTCCAACAGGTCGGTCCGCCGCTGGACATCTACGCCCGCCCGGAGAACCTGTTCGTGGCCTCGTTCATCGGCAATCCCGCAATGAATCTCGTGCCAGCGACCCGTATTGCCGACACGCGGTCGGCGACGATCGTTGCCGGAGGCATCACGTTGGAGATCGCCGATAGGGTTAGCGACCGCGCGCCGACCCTGGGCTTTCGCCCAGAGGACGTCGTCCTGACGGACGATGCCTGCCGCGATCCGGTGAGCTTCCGGGCCCAGGTCAGCTATTTCGAGGCCCTCGGGTCGGAGACGCTGTTGCATCTGGAGACCGAAGCCGGCGACATCCTATCGCGCATCCCGGGCGGCGTTTCGGTCCGTGCCGGCGAGGCCATCGACTGCTATGTCGATGCGGCGGCTTTTCACCTATTCGAGGAGAACGGCAGCCGGCTCGACGGATGGCAGCGGCACCGATCCGACGGGGTTTCACAACCGGCCTCCACCGCAGCCTAGGAACAACCATGACGATCTCCGCCGATACCGACGACGCGCCGACACGCCGCATCCCGCTCCAGGGCGCCAGCAATTTCCGCGACCTCGGAGGCTATGAAACGGCCGACGGCGGAACGGTGCGTTGGCGCACGGTATTTCGCTCCGGCGCGATGGACCGATTGACGGACGCTGACCTCGTCTCCGTGGGCGCCCTTCGCCTACGCACCGTCTGCGACCTGCGCCACGCCGACGAGGTGGCGGCAAGTCCGAGCCGTCTACCCTCAATCGATCCGCCGACCACGGTGAGCCTACCCATTCGTACCGCAGCCAATCCGCGGTTGCGCGCACTCCTCCAGGCCGGCGATCCAAACGGGTCGCCGGCGGTTCACAATACTCTCACGGAGTCCTACCGCTGCTATGTACGCGACCACGCAGACGTCTATGGCGCCCTGATGCACCGGCTCGCCGATGCAGATAACCATCCTTTGGTCTTCCACTGTTCGGCGGGCAAGGACCGCACCGGCTTTGCCGCGGCGCTGATCTTGATGACCTTGGGCGTACCCGAGGACACAATCTTCGCGGACTACCGGTTGACCAACACCTATTGGACCGAAGGCCGCGAGCGGGTATCGGGCACGATGCCCGAAGCCCTACGCGCGGCGGTGATCGCCGCCGACGACGCTTACCTGCGAGCCGCGATCGACACCCTGCACGAGCTGCACGACTCGCTCGACGCCTATCTCACCCGCGGTTTGCGGATGGACGCCGCGACGATCGCGCGGTTGCGCGATTTACTTTTGGAATAGCGCGCAAAAAAAGGGCGCCCGAAGGCGCCCTTTCAGCGTTCGTGGGGTCGGATTTCTTAGAAATCCATGTCGCCCATGTCGGCACCCGGAGTCAGGCTCGCGTTGTCTTTTTTCTCAGGCTTGTCGGTCACACCGGCTTCGGTGGTGATCAACAGGCTTGAGATCGACGATGCGTCTTCCAGGGCGGTCCGCACGACCTTTGCAGGGTCGATAATTCCCCACTTGATCATGTCGCCGTAGACTTCTTTTTGTGCATCGAAGCCAAAGTTGCGGTTGCTCTGTTCAAGCAGCTTGCCGACAACGACGCCACCGTTGACGCCGGCATTCTCCGCAATCTGTTTGACCGGCGCTTGCA
>CAYGKG010000069.1:10059-16022 GCA_964350495.1 uncultured Alphaproteobacteria bacterium | reverse complement strand
GTGTCCGAAACGGCCGCGACCGTACCGAACGACAGCGGGGTCGTGTTGGCAACGGTGAAGGTGTTCTGGACGGTGACCGAAGCGGTGTAGTTAACGGTCTGGCTTTGGGCCTTCGCATCCTGCGCGCCAAAAGCCACGACAGCGAGCGCCGCAACGGCGGCAAACGCAACATGGTGAAGTTTGAAAAGTTTCATTTTACTCATCCCTACTTTGAAGTGGTTCCTCGTTTAGGCTGCCTATAGTTCGAGGGATCCTCTCCCGATCGTCACCTTCACCACCTGGCGGGCGGCTTGGGCCCGGAACCCGTCGTTCTGACTAAGTCCCGTTACCGGTGAGAATTTCTTCTCAGGCGTTCCTGTCATGGCGCGCCCTCTTATGCGACCGACACACGCCGATCGCCCCTTAGAGGTCCTGCCAAACGTTGGTCCGCTGCTTAAGGCGTCCCGCGTTAACAGGGTTGATGCGTCGACAGGGCAAGTTCAATTCTATTTCCCTACCTAAGCTTCCAACATCCTCTTACGACAGTTCTACCGCCGGTAGATGTGTCAACGATCACACTCCGGCGATTTCACCGCCAAACTTGGTGGCGTTCCTTCCGGCCAATCCGTCACCAAACCCGCTATTTCAGCGGCTTCAATATCGGTGGCCTTCCAGACACCACACTCCCGGTGACTAATTAGCAAGTTCCGGGCCAACTCGAAGTCTTACGAACTTTGCTCGCATTAGTTGTTAAAATTCGAAATATCTTTGAATTTCAACACGTCCCTGTGGTTGACCCTCTTGGTTAATAACAAGAGGCTCGGTAAGTCATTCCCACCCCCGGCATCTTTTACCCGGCAATATTTGCCGTAGATGCAGCAGTAGGGCCTTTTCTGCCGGCGCAGCCGTCGATCCGTTGCTGGCCGGTCGATTTTTTTCTGACGATCATGGTGCGCAATTACCTAGCATGTCGAAAAGACCAAACCGATTGGTACCGAACCGATACGAACGCGTAGGAACAGGTACGGCGATAGGTATGTTTCTTATCCAAAATATTGATCAAATTTGAGTCGAGTACCTGTCAGTACTGGACCTTCTGTGTATCCCCTTTGTGCAACCGCGGCCGATCGCTCCGGATTGGCACAGTAATTGTGTTTCATTACTGTACGGTTTGACCATGCAGCCCGCCCGCACCATCGCCGCGTCGCTCCAGCGCTGGACGTATTTGGTCCCTCTCGGGACGGCGTGGGCGATCGGCCTCGCGACATGGCAGCATTGGACGTATTTCCTGGGCATGACGCTCCTGTCGCTTGGGCCGGCGATCGTCGGTTGCGCCGATCCGGTCGGAGAACTGATCGATTACGTCGGTCGAGAACGCCGCCGACGCGAACAAGCCCAAGCCCGGCGGGCGACCGTAAGCCAGTACGCCGTTGGTTTCCTGCGGCACATCCAGCAGCAAACCGCCGAGGAACTGCGCCTGATGTCGCAGTGCCTGATCCGCGGGCGCAACGGTTTTGCCCGCGACGCGGCCGATCCGGTGGCCCTTAAGCTGTTGGAGCGCGGCCTCGCCTACGCCGAAACAGGCTTTACCCCGGCAGGATTCCCGTTTTATTTCACAGATCGCGCGTGGGTCCTGATGAGCGAGCTCCGCGACGAGGTATTTGCCGCGCATGACCGGATCGGGCGCCCGCCCCTCACGCCAGCAAAGCCGCCCCAACGCCGCTTCCACGCCGGCTGGTTCGTCTACGACCTAATTTTTGTCGTTCTGAAGGGCCCAGTCATCCTGTTGGTGGTCTTGACCGGCGCCGGGTTCGCCTGGTTCGCCTATATCGCGGTGATGGCCGCGGTGATCGTCGTCATGGTATCGACCGGCTACGCGGTCGGTTGGCTGTTAGGTTTCTAACCGGACTTAATCGAGACGCTAAATTGGCGTAACGTCGACAATCCGCCGCTTACGCAAGCCCATCGATCATGCCCCGCACCCCGGCCTCAGACGCCCTGAAGCGCTTTACCGTTCTCGACCTCACGCGGGCCCGTGCGGGCCCGACGGCGGCTCGGATGCTGGCCGACTGGGGTGCCGACGTGATCAAGATCGAGGCGCCGCTGAGCGCGCGGGCGCGCGATCCCATGGCCGAAGACCGCCGGGACCCCGATTTCACGAACCTGCACCGGAACAAACGCAATATCGCCATCGACCTCAAGAAACCCGAGGGCGTGGCGGTCTTCAAGCGGCTCGCGGCCGGTGCCGATGTTGTGCTTGAGAACTACCGCCCGGCCGTCAAAGATCGGCTTGGCATCGCCTACAGCGATCTACGCCCCCTTAACCCTCGCCTCGTTTACGGCTCGATCTCCGGCTTCGGCCAGGACGGCCCCTACCGCGACCGTCCCGGCGTCGACCAAATCGCGCAGGGCATGGGCGGCCTGATGTCGATTACCGGTCTGCCGGGCCAGGGTCCGGTCCGAGTCGGCATCCCGATCTCCGACTTGTGCGCCGGGATCTTGCTTGCATACGGGGTCCTCGCCGCGCTCCACGAACGCGAGGTCTCCGGCGAGGGCCAGTGGGTCAACACGTCGCTTCTGGAAGCGATGATCCACATGCTCGACTTTCAGGCCGCGCGGTGGCTGATTGGCGAGGATGTGCCCGCGCAGGCAGGCAACGATCACCCAACCCATGCGCCGATGGGCGTCTTTACCGCTGCCGACGGTCACATGAATATCGGCGTCACCGGACGGTTGATCTGGGAACGCTTTTGCGCGGCAATCGACGCGCCCGAGTTGGTCGACGATCCGCGCTATCGCACCTCCGCCGAACGCTGGCAACAGCGCGACGCGTTGCGCGACGCCATCAACACCAAATTGGCGCTGAACACGGTGGCGCATTGGGTTGCTGCGCTGAACGGCGCCGGCGTTCCGAGCGGACCGATCAACGCGATCGACCAAGTCTTCGCCGATCCCCAGGTCCAGCATCTCGGCATCGCCCAGAAACCCGCCAATGGCGACCCCGTCACGCTGGTCGGCCAAGCGATCCACATGTCGCGCACCCCGAGCCGGGTCCAGAGCGCGCCGCGGCGCCACGGCGAGGATACCGATTCGATCCTTGAAACCTTCGGTTACACGGCGGACGAGATTGCCGGGCTCCGCGCTAAGGAAGTGATCTGATATGACCGACAGGATTCTCACCGAACGCGCCGGCGCCGTTGCCTGGATCGTTTTCAACAACCCGGAACGTCACAACGCGGTATCGCTCGACATGTGGCAAGGCGCCTTCGATGCCCTAACCGGGTACAAAGCCGACCCAACGATCCGCTTGATCGGCATAACCGGCGCCGGCGACAAAGCATTCATTTCCGGCGCGGATATTTCCAAATTCGAAGACGAACGTGCGCAGGCTGAGGCGGTCAAGAAATACGACCAGGTATCGACGGGCTTTGTCGAAGCCCTGGCGACAATCGAAAAACCGACTCTCGCGCGGATCAACGGCTATTGCTTGGGCGGCGGACTAAACGTCGCGCTGTGCTGCGACCTGCGCATCGCCAGCGAGGATTCTCAGTTCGGGATCCCCGCCGCCAAGCTTGGTCTCGGTTACGTTTACAAGAACTTTCGCCGTTTGGCGGACGTTGTCGGCCTCGCCCATGCCCGTGAGATTACCTTTACCGGCGAGCGGATCGGGGCCGCACGCGCCTACCAAATGGGTCTCATCACGCGGATGGTGCCGAAGACCGGACTGGACGACGCCGTCGCCAAAATGACCGATACGATCGCGGCAAACGCACCGCTCACGGTACGCGCCTTCAAGATCAACGCGCTGGAACACGCCAAGGACCCGGCAGACCGCGACCTCGGTCGCAGCCGCGATGCGGTGAAAGCCTGTTTTGAGAGCCAAGACTATGTCGAAGGCCGCCGCGCCTTTATGGAAAAACGCAAACCCGCGTTCGAGGGGCGCTGAGCGCATGACCTACTCGCCGAAAACCCCCCACCCCGGATTCATCGCCGCCCGCGCGGACTTCCTCGCGGGACGCGACACGCCGCGCGACTTTCTCGAACGCGGCATCGCCGTCATCGAAGGTCGCGACGCCGATGTCCGGGCCTTCGTCGTCACCGATTTCACCGCGGCCAGGGCGGCAGCCGATGCCGCCACTCAACGTTACAAGGACGGCAACCCGCGCTCGCTCCTCGACGGATGTCCACTGGCTGTGAAGGACATGATCTATACCGCCGACCTACCGACTCAGATGGGCAGCCCGCTCTATAAGAACTGGCAGGCACCCGTGGATGCCGCCTGCGTCCATGCCCTGCGCAAGGCGGGCGCCGTGGTGGTCGGCAAGACCGTGACCACGGAGTTCGCCGCAGGTCATACGAACGAGACCCGCAATCCGTTCGATCTGGAACGCACCCCAGGAGGCTCGTCGTCGGGATCGGGCGCCGCCGTCGGCGCCGGCATGGTGCCGTTGGCGCTCGGCACCCAGACCCGCGGCAGCGTCATCCGGCCCGCCGCCTTCAACGGCGCGGTCGGATTCAAACCGAACCTCACGTCGATCCATACCGGCGGCCTTCATCCACTGTCGCCGACGCTCGACCATGTCGGGATTATCGGTGCGGTGCTCGACGATGTGTGGGCAGCGGCCCACATCATGGCAGCACTCCCCGGCGGCGTGACCGGACACCGTGCACTACCGGGGTCGCCCGACTTGCCTGCCGCGAAGATGCCCCGTCGTCTTGCACTGTTGCCGTTCGCCGAATGGGCCGACGCCGGCGCTGCAACCCTGGCAGCAAGCGAGTCGGCCTTGGCCGCGTTGCGGGGTGCGGGGTGCGATATCGTCACCCCCGAAGACGACCGCCCCCTCGCGGCGTTACAGGACAAACTTCTGTCGATCATCGACGGCGATTCGTTCGATATCTTCAGCTACGAAATGCAATGGCCCTTCGCGGCCTATCCGCCGGAGAAACTTAACCCGCGTCTCAACGACCTCTTGGCGCGCGGGCAGGCTGTCGGCGAGAAGCGGTACCACACAGCGCTCGCCCACCGCGATGCGTTGCGGGCGTTGACGCAGGATTTCGCCCACCGGTTCGATGCCTTCGTCACGTTGTCCTGTACGGGTCCTGCACCGGTCGGCCACGAAGAAACCGGCAGCCGCCACTACCAAGTCCCCTGGTCCTACCTTGGCTACCCGTGCTTTACCCTGCCGGTCCTTGCGGCCGACGGGCTGCCGGTCGGACTCCAGGTCATGGGCTTTGAGACGCGCACTGTCGAACTCGCGGCGGTCGCACGGTGGGTTGCGAAAACCGTTTTGACCTAACGCTAACGCGAAGGGACACAAACGGCCTCCCTTCGCTGCGTACTTGTCGCTAGACTACATCCACTGCCGGACGCACGGGCCGGCGATCTCCCAGACGATCCAGGCGGACATACCGGGCCGCCGATACATCATACATATGAGGGAAACCGATGTTCGACGATCTCGCCGACGGCGCGGTTCGGGAAACCGACTGCCTCGTCGCCTTCTACGACCTCACCGGATTCATGACCTACGCCAAGGGCCGCGCGCCCGCCGACGTCTTGGGTTTGTGTGCGACCTATTTCGAACTGACCGGCGCTATCATCCATGACGCGGGTGGCTATCTCATCAAGACGCTGGGCGACGAGGGTCTATGCCTCTTCCTGGATGCCGATGCCGGTATCGACGCCCTGCTGCGTCTCCAGCGCGAAGGAGACGCCTGGCTGCGAAACCGGGGATGGCCAAGCCGGGCGGTCGTCAAAGCGCATTGGGGACCGGTCGCCCTCGGTCGCGTGGGCGCGCCCGGGCAGCAACGGCTGGATGTCTACGGCGATACGGTGAACACCGCCGCCGTCCTCAATGCCCGCGAACCGGGCTTCGCCATGACCCCGCAGCTTTTCCGGCAGTTGAGCGCCGACAGCCGCCGTGCCTTCAAGAAACATACGCCGCCGGTCACCTACATCCCGGTCGGCGCGCGAGCGCGCCCGG
>CAYGKG010000069.1:0-9959 GCA_964350495.1 uncultured Alphaproteobacteria bacterium | reverse complement strand
CCCCGGCAGCGGCGACTCGATTAGTCCGTCGCGAAGAGCTCGAGGCGTTCCCCATCCGGCCCCTCGAATAGGCGCGCCTGGGCGGGGCCGAACGGCAGGAAATCTGTGCGGTAGGCATTCCCCACAGCCGTGGCGCCCAATCGCGCGAAACGGGCGCAACCCTCTTCGAAATCGTCGGCACGGAAGGTCATCGCCAATATCCCCAGTGCCGGGAGCGCTGCATTGACGCGCCGCCCGGCAACGCCGACGTATTGAGAAATCTCGATTCTGCCGTTGGGCGTCAGATGGTTCATCGCCAAGTTGAGATTCCTCAGTGCCGTGCCCTGCGGCAATTTCAGGAACGATTCAAGACCTTCAAGGGTTTTGTCCTGATTCACGGTGTACCCAAGCCCGACGTAGAAATCGCGGCACCGGTCGGCGTTCGCCGTGTGCACGACGACATTCTGTACCTCACTGGCGGGGAGCGTGAGATCGCCGTGCATGGTCGGGCCGGTGGCGATGATCTCGAATACATCCAGCAACGTGCCGTCGGGATCGAAACACATGCAGTCGTTTACCGTGAGCGTCTCGTCGACCTTCCAGGTATGCGGCTCGGAGCGGGCGCGTGCGCCGGCTGCGATGATTCTAGGCCATCCCACCGCCATATCGGGCACACGGTAGTTGACGGCATAGAGTCCATGATCGCCCGGCCGCTCGTAAGTACCCCATATCTGGGCGCCGGGCGCGTCGAATGCGACCAGTCGCATGAGGCCGCTGGCAATACCGGGAGCGCCGACGATGGCATAGTCCGCCCGCAAGGTTCGACCTTGCGCCCAGGCGCCGTCGAAAGCCGGGTCCGGCTTTTCTCCCAGCGTACCGGTGTCGATCACGGCGTAGGCAAAGGCGTCGCGGTAAAAATCGATGGCGCGATCGAGGGACGATACGCCAAGCGTTACGACCTTCAGTTCGCTGATCATGGACGTGCCTCCTGCCCGGCGACGTTCCCGCGGCGTACCGGGTCCGCCCGACCGGGCGCCCGTGGCGCTAAATCGCGTATTCGGCGCCTAGGTCGTCCAGCCACCCCAAGAGGGCGTCCCACTCCATCGTGTCGTTGCGCGAAGTCGGGAATCCGGCGAACTGCTGGGCGGTGAATTCCTGCACCTCTTCGGTGGGCAAATGAATTTCGGCACCGGTCTGCATCGCCAGCAATTGCGAGCGGCATGCCACCTCGAGGTTGTCGCAAATCGCGAACGCCGTTCCCACGGTCGAACCCGCCACGAGAACGCCGTGGTTCCGCAGCAGCATCGCGTTGTGGGGCCCGAGGTCGCGCTTGAGCCCTTCCTTTTCGGCGTCGTCGAGCGCGACGCCTTCGTATTCGTGGTAACCGATGCGGTTATGGAATTGCAGCGCATGCTGACTCATGGGCAGCAGGCCAACCTTCAATGAGGACACGGCAATGCCCGCGTCGGTGTGGTGGTGCAACACGCAGCCGACGTCGGGACGACCTTCCAGCACGGCGCTATGGATGATCGAGCCCGCCGGATTGACCGGATCGTCGTCGGGATCGATGCGCTCGCCATTCTTATCCAATTCGACGAGCGACGAAGCGGTGACACGGTTGAACAGCAACCGGTCGGGTTTGAGGAAGAAATGCCCGTCCGTTCCCGGCACCCGTGCCGACAAATGGGTGTTGATGCCGTCCGTCCAGCCCTTCTTGTCAAAAAGCTGGTAGCACGCGGCTAGGTCGACGCGCGCCTTCCAGACTTCGGGCGAATAATCGTTGCGGCGGGCACGCGCATAGACGTCGGCAGCGGTTGAAGCGGTCACGGTATCCTCCCGATCTGTCAGAGACCGGGATCATAGCGGTCCAGCCGCCCCTGCGTCACCGTCACGCACGGCCTGCCCCCAGTGCGAGC
The DNA here is from genome assembly GCA_964350495.1 of uncultured Alphaproteobacteria bacterium. GTDB lineage: Bacteria > Pseudomonadota > Alphaproteobacteria > SHVP01 > SHVP01 > CALJDF01. The sequence goes on along the minus strand of CAYGKG010000069.1, from coordinate 8,064 downwards.
AGGACCGAGGGGTCAGTTCGGCTGGGTATCGGTCTCGTCCGGCCCGACCGGGCCCACCGTGTCGATGGCGGTAAGCGTTGGCAAGGTGCCGCGGGCGTTGCGCTCGCCCTCGTAGTACTGGCTCTTGCGGCGCGCGGAATTGAGGTAGGCGACCGTGCGGCGACCGCTGCCAGACCCAAGGAACTCGCCGATCCGGTCGCGCATCTGCACTTTTTCGTCGTCCGTCATGTTGGCCGCAAGACGTGGCAGGATCGACATCGCCAAATGGGTCGACCGCAACCGGTCGGCCTCGGTCAACTTCATTTCGATGGACGTCATGTTGAAGACCGCCAGGGGCTGCCCCTGGAGAGCCGCGAGGCGGAACCATGTGTAGCCCCGCGCGAGGTCGCGATCGGCACCCTCGCCGTTCACGTAGAGCGCACCGAGGTTGACCATTGAGTTGGGGTTGCCGCGTTCGGCTGCCGCACGGTACCAGTCGCGCGCCTGCGCCACGCTCTGCTCGACGCCCCAGCCTTTTTCGTAGAGGTAGCCCAGCGAGTGCTGTGCCCAGATGTCACCGCCCTCGGCCAACGGGCGCCAAATATCGGCGGCTTCGCTATACGCACCGCGATTGAATGCTTCTTGGCCGTCGGCAAAACCCGCCGCGGCCGGGAACGCAAAGGCTAGCGCGAGCGCGATGGCAAGCGCCGCGCTTAGAACGATCGTCTTGAGAACTCTAATATCGACCATGAATCCCCTCCCAGAGATTACCCTCAAGAAGGCAGTCTGGAGGCTCATAGTTAACGGTCCCTTAAAATGGCCCCCGAGGGGCCAGCCCGACGGCGGAAACAACCCGCTAACTTGCTGCACTAAACACCTTTTTCAGAATATCCGTGGTGCGTTTTACGGGTTGGTCGCGGATCGCCGCCTCTTCCTTGGCCAGATACAAGAAGAGACCATTCAGTGCCCGGTCCAGCACGTGATTGCTCAGATCGGCCTTCACGTCCGGGACGAAGGGAATATCCATATAGCGCGCCATCGTCTGGTCGTAGGCCTGCACCGCGCCCACCTGCTGCAACGTGTCGTCGACCACAGGACGCATGGCCATGCGCAACGGATCGGACATGGTCCGGCGGAAATACTGGGTCGCGGCGTCATCGGGCCCACGATAGATCGCCTGCACGTCTTCCAGCGTCATTTGGGCGATCGCGTCCCAAAAAAGCTGTTTCGCCCGCGGCGCCGCCGCTTCGGCCGCCCTATTCAGCTTGAGTTCCAGATCGTCGACCATCGACGACAGCCCGATCCGCGACAATGCCCGTTGCACGCGCTGCATATTCTCGGGCAATGGAATGTGAATGTCTGGATCGCCGTTGAAGCCGTCCTGTACGCCGACCTGGGCAACGACCCGTTCGCTGCCAACCTTGAGCGCCTCGCGCAGACCTTGGGCAATCTCTGCAACGGACAGCGCCGTCGCGCCGGTTTGGCCGGTGGCGCTGGGCAAGGCGGGAGCCGACTTTGTGATGGTTTCGAGAGCGCCCCGACCGCGCTTGAGAAGATCGGATCCTTGTGCCTGGACGCTTAACGGTATCAGGAGCAGCGCCAGCCCGGTGAGAATTGGAATGGTTTTCAAAGAACACCTCGCTACAAACCCGGCGTGGACGTTTCGTCCCATTGTCGCCTTCTCCTACTATACTAGTTCGATCACATCGAACACCGAGGTTGTGCCGTGAGCGATTTGCCGGCCCCCATCGTCGCCCGCTACAAGCCCTATTTCACCGAATTGGAGGGCGGCAAGACCTACCTGTGGTGCGCCTGTGGGCGCAGTAAGGACCAGCCGTACTGTGACGGCTCGCACCGGGGTACCGGTATTCTACCGGTAAAATACAAAGCCAAGGACGGCGGCGAAGAAGTTCTCTTTTGCGGTTGCAAGCACACCGCGGACAAACCCTTCTGCGACGGGACCCATAACAATCTGAAGGGTATCTACGACACCGACGATCCCGACGCCCCCGAGTATGCCCATATTCCGGTCGTACCGGCGGACACCGACGCCAAGGCGCGGCTGGACGGCGGTTGCTTCGTGTGTTCGGTGCCGAATCTCGCAACGACGCGCGAGGGCACGCTGTCGTGGGGCCGTATCATCACCGCGGATGACGGTGCTAGACATCAGTCGCAGTTCTTTTTCCGGGCCGATCCAGGCAAGAGCCCTGTCACCGGTTTCGGCGACCGCCACGTCGTGCTGTTAGTGACCGCCGGGCGCGGCACTGTCGAGATCGGCGGTCGCGATTTCGCTGTCGCGCCCAATACCGGCGTCTATATCCGCCCCGGTGAGTTGTTCCGACTGAAAGCTAAGGACGTCATGGACGTTTTTGTCTCCACCGGTCCGCTCGCGGCTGCCCCTGAGTGGCATGACACCATGTCCGAAGTCTTTGACGCCGCCCACCCCGAACGGACCGTGGGCATTGACGAAAACAAGCGACAATCGATGGCCGATCGGTTCTTCCAAATGCTGGTCGATAAATCGGTCGGCTCGGATCTGGTGACCCAATTCATCGGCGAAATTCCCCTTTCCAAGGCGGTGCCGCACCGCCACCTCTATGAAGAGTCGCTGGTCGTCATCAAGGGCAAGGGATTCATGTGGACCGAGAACGGCAAGGCCGCGGTCAACACCGGCGACGTGATCTTCTTGCCGCGCAAACAAATCCACAGTCTTGAGTGCACCGACCCCGGCGGCATGTTTGTCGCAGGCCTGATCTATCCGGGTGACAACCCGTCGATCAATTACTAGTCAGAACGGCAGACCGAGTTTGTCGGAAACGACGATGAGCAGTTTCACCACGCCGTAAGCCGCCATCCCGAAGACCACGGCATAGACGAATACCAATCCGTTGCGCTTGAGGATCGTCGCGATCGCGTTCCTCTGATCGCTCACGTTCCGAAGGCACGCCTGAGGGCGGCACATGCGCGATCCATGAAGGCACGCCCCTCGTCGATCGCCCCGGCCATCGAAACAAACCCGTGGATCTGACCGGGATAGTGGATGTAGTCCACGGCGACTCCGGCCGCTTTGAGCTTGTCCGCGTAGGCTGCGCCCTCGTCACATAGGGGGTCGAAACCGGCGGTACAGACGATGGCAGGCGGCAGCCCGTCGAAACGCGGCGCACGGACCGGCGACGCGCGTGGATCGTCGCGTTCGCGAGGATCGTTCAGGTACAGATCGATGAACCATTTCATCAGGTCGCGCGTCAGGAAGTAGCCGTCAGCCCGCGAGGCGTAGCTGGCACTGTCTTGATAGGTGTCGGTCACCGGGTAGACCAGAACTTGAAACGCAACCGGCGGCCCGTCGGCACGCGCACGTTGGGTTGTCACGGCCGCAAGGTGGCCGCCGGCGGAATCCCCGCCGACCGCGATCCGCGTCGGATCGATATTCAGCGTGGCGGCGTTGTCGTAGGCCCATTGTAGGGCGGCATAGGAATCCTCGGAGGCAGCCGGAAAGCGGTGCTCCGGCGCCAGCCGGTAGCCTGGCACCAATACCGCGCATCCGGTGCCGGCGGCGTAGTAGCACGCCTCGCGCAGATGGCTTTCGACGTGCCCCAATACCCAGCCGCCACCGTGATAGTAGATCAACAGGGGGAGCGGCCCAGCGGCGGCATCGTTAGGCACGATCATGCGGGCGTCGATTTCGCCGTTCGGCCCTGGAATTCTGACACGGTCGATTCGCGCCACCTCGGCCAGGGACACGCCGTAGTTCTTCGGAATCTCGTCCAGTGCGGCGCGGGCATCCGCCAGCGGCATGTCGTTCAAGGGCGATCCACCGGCCTCCTTGGCGGCATCGAGAATCGCTTGGGCTTGGGGATGGAGCTGCGACACGGGATACTCCTGACCTGCAAGAATGCAGCAGGTACCCTAACCGACGACACGGCCGACCCCTAAACGAATCGGCCCTACGGAGGCTTGAGATATGACCAGACCGCGACTCGGGTTTATCGGCTTAGGGGCGATGGGCGCGCCCATGGCCCAGCACCTGTTGCGCCGGGGCTACACCGTCAACGTATGGGCGCGCACGCCCAGTAAGATTGCCGGCCTCGTCGATGCCGGCGCGGCGCAACGGGACACCCCCCGAGACGTTGCGACCAACAGCGACGTGGTATTGCTGTGTCTGTTCGACGCCGCCTCGGTCGAAACCGTGGTCTTCGGTCCCGACGGCATCGCGTCGGCCGCCGCCGCGGGCCAACTGGTGATCGACCATACGACGACACACCCGGCGCGCACCCGCGACATGGCAGAACGGTTGAAGGCCGAAACCGGGATGGGGTGGGTCGACGCGCCGGTATCCGGCGGCGTTAAGGGCGCACTGGCCGGCACCCTCATTGTGATGGCTGGCGGGGCTCCCGCGGACATCGTACGCGCGCACGGGATCGCCAACGCCTATGCCCGGCGTCTGACCCATATGGGGCCGGTGGGGGCGGGCCAAGCGAGCAAGGTATGCAACCAAATCGTTATCGGCGCGACCGTCGCGGTGTGGGCCGAAGCCCTCAACTTCGCCCATCGCTTCGGCGTTAACGCCGCCGACTTGCCGGACTGCCTCGCCGGCGGCTGGGCCGATTCGGCGGTAGCTCGCGATCACGCCAAGCGAATGGCGCACCTCGCACCCGACACCGTTGGCGCCGGCCTGATGCAAAAGGACATGGATGCCGCCCTCGATATCGCCCACAGTACCGGTTGCGACATGCCGGTCACTGCGTTGGTCGCCAAGCTCTATCGCCGGGTGCACGCTAAGACCGGCGAAGGCGGACAGGCCGGGCTCATCCGGCTCTACACTGACGAACCCTTCGCCACCAACTGATCCCGCGGGAGAATCCCCATGACCATCGCCACAGAAGCTGCACTGCGCACCATCATCGGGGAGGTACACCCGATCACTGTGGACAAGGAGATGGATCGCCTCGACAAGCACGCGCGGCATTTCATTTCGTTGTCGCCGTTTCTATGCCTGGGCTCGACCAACGGCGACGGAGTCGCCGACGTCAGTCCGCGCGGCGATCCACCGGGTTTCGTCAAGGTGCTCGACGACATCACGCTGCTGATCCCCGAGCGTCCCGGCAACCGCCGCGCCGACACCATGCTCAACGTGATGAAGAATCCGGTGGTCGGCTTGATCTTCTTCGTGCCCGGCATCGAAGAAACGCTGCGCGTCTCAGGAACGGCAACGGTAATCGACGATGCCGCGCTCCTCGCCGACATGACGGTCCACGGCAAGGCCCCGAAGCTCGCCCTGCGCATCGAAGTCACGCGGACCTTCTTCCACTGTGCCAAGGCGCTCAAACGTTCGCGCCTGTGGGACCAGGGTGCCCAGGTCCCGCGCGACGCCTTCCCGACCCCGGGCGAAGTCATCCGCGACCAGCGCCGCCCCAACGATTCCGCCGCAGAACTCGATGCCCTGGTGATCGAGGACCAGGAGACCAACCTGTATTAGGGACGCCCACGAATTGATAGCAAAGGGCGCGACCGGGTACGCACCCTGTGGCGCGAGCACCGCGCCGCAGCACTCGCTATCGGGGTGGTCAGCCCGCTCGCCTATATCCTCGTGCTGGTTGCCTTCACCTTCACACCGGTGATCTACGTCGCACCGGCGCGAGGACAGCGTGCTGCTTTCGGTGCTGGCCGGCACCCTTCTGCTCGGCGAGCCCTCCGCCGGCCGCCGCCTGGTCTGGGCTGTTGTGATCTTGGACGGCATCGCGCTCCTCGCCACGGCCTGGGACCGACCGGCGGCCGACGCCTGCCCCGCCTTGGGAGGGAGATGGCGCGGCCCCGCCATCCGGGCGCATCTTGCGTTAAACCTTGGCCGGCCCTATATCACGCGGCGGTGCCGGGCCTCGTCCCGGCTATTTGGGTTCTGCATGAGTCCCCTCGATCGGTCGCACAAGGCCAAGTTCGGCACGCTTCTCGGTGTCGGCCCCGGCGATGTCGCGGTCTATTCCTCCGACTACCCCAGCGCCGACAAAAACGAATTGCCCAACCGGCAAGCGTACCGTCATCACGTCGACGGAATTTTCACCGGCTACAAGTGGCAGTGCGTCGAACTCGCGCGGCGCTACCTTTATCTGAACCACGGCTATGTCTTCGACGATATCGCGATGGCGTACGACATCTTTCGCCTGCGCGAGGTCCGCCGGATAGGCGACGAGGCGCGCCTGCCGCTGAAGTCCTTTCGCAATGGCGCCAAGCGCCATCCGGAACCCGGCTGCATGCTGATCTGGAACGAGGGCGGCGAGTTCGAGATCACGGGCCACGTCGCGATCGTGACCGAAGTCTTCCCCGACCGGGTGCGGTGCATCGAGCAGAACGTCGAAGACAAGGTCTGGGGCCTGGACCAACCGTATTCGCGCGAACTCGCTGCGACCGTCATGAGCGACGGCGGTTACTGGATCGATTGCTCCTTCGACGACGCGGAAATAATGGGCTGGGTGGTCCAAACCGACGACGCCACCCACGCCGAAACCATCATCGATGCCGACCCGAAGTTATTCGACCTGGAGGTTGGCGAGGTCGAAAAGCGCGGTCAGGAACGCGCGGTTTGGCTCGACACGCGTTCGCCCGACGAAGCGGCCTACGTCGGCGTCATGGGCGGCAGCCGCCTGACGGCCGACGATTCCCGGCAACACGCTTACTACCGGATGGGCGAAACCGCGCTTCGGGAAGTCAAGCGCGCCACCAACGAACTCCACGCGATGTTCATGCACGCGACCAACTTCGTGCTGACCGACGACGAGCGGCTGCGGTCGTTCAATCTACCGCCGGCGCTTTGGCCGCGAATCCATCAGTCATGGGACAACCGGCGTAATCAAATGATCACCGGCCGGTTCGATTTCTCGCTCTCGCGGCGCGGCTTGAAGGTCTACGAGTACAATTGCGACTCGGCCTCCTGCCATATGGAAACCGGTAAGGTGCAGGGTCGCTGGGCCGCCCACTTCGGCTGCGCCGAGGGCCGATGTCCGGGCGACGATCTGCACAGCAACCTCGTGCGCGCGTGGCAGGCCAGCGAAAGCAAGGGCCTCTTGCACATCATGCACGACGACGATCCCGAGGAGATCTATCACGCGCAGTACATGAAATCGGCGATCGAGGCCGCCGGTATTCCGACCAAGATGATCAAGGGCCTGGACGGCCTGGCCTGGGGCAAGGACGACGAAGTTCTCGACAGCGACGGCGAACCGGTGCGCTGGGTGTGGAAGACCTGGTCGTGGGAAACCGCATTGGACGACATCCGCGAGCAAATTTCCGACGACGAGGAAAACTTGCGCCTCCACCGCACGATCGATCGCGCGACCGCGCCGCCGCGCCTCGTCGACGTTCTGCTGCGGCCCGAGGTCATGGTGTTCGAGCCGCTCTGGACATTGATTCCCAGCAACAAGGCGATCCTGCCCGTCCTCACCGAAATGTTCCCGAACCACCCCTACCTGTTGAATACCCGCTACGCATTGGATGACGGCTTGATGAAAACCGGATACGCGGTCAAACCGATCGTCGGCCGGTGCGGCGCGAACATCGGTCTCTACGACCGCAACAACACGTTGATCAACGAGACCGACGGCCAGTTCGGCGCGCGCGACCAAATCTATCAGGAGTTCTTCCCGCTACCGCAAATCGACGGGATCAACGTGCAGGTCTGCACCTTTACCGCAGCAGGCACCTATGCCGGCGCGTGTGTTCGCGTCGACTCCTCGGCCATCATCACAACCGACAGCGATATTCTACCGCTGCGCGTCGTCCCCGACGGCCAACTCGAGGCGATGCAGGACGACTGAATACGCCCGCTACAGGTGCCGGGTTTCTGCAGGCGCCTCCAACCAAAGGTTGTCGCGGCCGTTGGCATAGGTCACCGGACCCGCGGTCAGTTCCTCCGGGGTTGCGTCGTCGAGAGTCGCGACGCGAACCGACACGACGTCGCCGCCAAGTTCGGGAACGTGAGCCTTGCTGAAAACCTGTGTGCCGCGCCGGCTGCAAAAGTGCTAATGGCCGCTCTTGGTCGCGAACTGGTAACCGCTCAGAGCGGCATCGCCCGCAAGCAACCGAAAGGCCATC
>CAYGKG010000068.1:6050-16061 GCA_964350495.1 uncultured Alphaproteobacteria bacterium | reverse complement strand
TCGCCCTACCTGCGGCGGCTCCTGCGCCTGGCCTTCCTCGCACCCGACCTGCAGCGCGCGATCCTCGACGGACGCCAGCCACCCGGGCTCACCCTGGAGCAACTCACACGCGCGACCATCCCGCATCTTTGGTCCGAGCAGGCTGCGCTGTTCGACCGCTAGCTCATTCGACGCGTTGATCCCGTCGCACCGGGCGGTTCCGCGCTCCTGTTATCAGGGCAATATCGTCCTGTTACGCAAGATAAATGCCCTGTTCTGCATCGAAAAATGCCCTGTTATCGCGAAGAACAGGAAAGTGGCCGTGCTGCGGCGTAAGCCTTTGAATGTTCGGCATAAATTGCGGCACCAGTCGCCAGGCCGACCGCGAAAAGCCCTGTTTTGGCGATCAAAACGCGAAAATTCCCTGTTCCTGTTTAAAACGCCCAAACTCAACCGGCTCACGGACCGCAAGAGACTCGCTTCCAAAACAGCCCCTGTTGTCTCCGGAATGCGATCTTGGAAACGCGCGTCGATTGGGAATGGGTGCGAATAGCGCCCTACTTTCGGGCGCTTAGAAAATGCCTCACTGTTCGGAGACAAGTTCGACGGCTGATTGGCGGAGAGAGAGGGATTCGAACCCTCGGTACGGGTTTACCCCGTACAACGGTTTAGCAAACCGTCGCCTTCAGCCACTCGGCCACCTCTCCTCTTGGTGCGTTTTAGTAGGGGGTATGGGGCAAGTCAAACCCCCTAACCCTTCTTTGCTTGCCCCACCGGCGATCCCGAGACCCGCAGAAATACGCTAGTTCCGGCAAAGCAGGCTTTCCGAAAGACGACGCGCGTTCGCTGGCGTAGAGTCGGGCCTCCGGGGCTCGGAAACGCTACAACACGGTCTGGATGATGAGCGACAAGGTTTATCTCGTTTGCGAACGTGTGTTCGCGCAGCCCCACCTGTCCCGGGGCGAATCGCACAATGTGCTAGGGGCGTTCGCAACCCGGGCGGAGGCCGACGCATGGGCGCAAGACATGCTCAAGCGGCAACGCCCCAACAGCAACGAATACCCGGTCTTCGAGCTGACGGTCGGCAAGGGCAGCACTAAGGCTGCCAAGCCCGTAACCGTTGCCACGAACTGGGAGCGGGGCCGCGCCGAAGACGTGATGAAGATGCACCGCTGGATCGACGACGAGAAGTAGCGTCACCTAGAGGCGGGCGATCCCGGCGGCGACCCGACCGCCCGTCATCGCGACCAACTCGTCGACCGTCGTAGCGAAGACGCAGTGCGGATGACCCGCGGCGGCATAGACCGTGTCGAACCGTCGCAGGCTGTCGTCGATCGCGGTGGGCAGCGCATGGGGATGTCCGATTGGGGCGACACCGCCGATCGCAAACCCCGTCGCGGCGCGTGCTTTGTCGGCATCGGCGATTTGCACGGCGCCGGTACGCCCCAAGGCCCCCCGCAACGCCGCCGGGTCGCATTGGCGATCGCCGGCCACGAGCGCCAAAACCGCTTCGTCACCGCAGGTGAACACCAACGTCTTCACGATCGCGCCCAGCGGACAATCCAACGAGGCCGCCGCATCGCGCGCCGTTCGCGCGGTCTCTTCCAAAGCGACGATTTCGGCGCTCGACCCGTACTGGGCAAGGGCGTCGCGAACCCGTTGCACCGAGTCGCGGCCCAGCACACTCATCGGTTCGTTAGGAAGCGACGCGGCGCTTTCCGGCGTCGCGCTGAGTCTTCCCGTACAACCGTTCCTTCGCCGTCTTGTCCATTTTGATCTCTTCGCCCGGCGCTTGCCGGTCGGACAGGACCTTCAGCCCCCGCTGCACCGCCGGCCGTTTCTCGATCTCGAGATACCAGCGCTGGAGATTCTTATAGTCGCCCAGTTTGACGCCTTGGAAGTAGGGAATGATCCAGGGCCACACCGCCATGTCGGCAATCGAGTATTTGTCGTTGGCCAGGTATTCGTGCCTTTTCAAGCGCAGGTCGAGCACGTTGTAGAGGCGCGAGGCTTCGTTGGTGTAGCGCTTGATCGCGTAGGGAATTTTTTCGGGGCAGTATTTGCGGAAGAAATTGGCTTGGCCGAGCATTGGCCCGACGCCGCCCATCTGGAACATCAACCACTGAATGACTTCGTAACGCTCTCGCGGTCGTTTCGGCAGGAACTTTCCGGTCTTTTCAGCGAGATACATGAGGATCGCGCCGGACTCGAAAACGGCAATCGGCTTGTTGCCGGGACCCTTCTCGTCGACGATTGCCGGCATCTTGTTGTTGGGGCTGATTTTCAAGAACGACGGCTTGAACTGATCGCCCCGTGTGATGTCGATCCCCGTCACTTTGTAGTCGAGGCGGGTTTCCTCGAGCATGGTGTGGACTTTGATGCCATTGGGGGTCGGCCAGGAATAACAATGGATCATAGGGCGCCTCAGGCTGCGGTGCGGCGTTTGTATTGCGCCGGGCCGAATAGCATTGCTTTGGTTTTGGTGTCCATCGGGCCGGGCCGGCGGCGGTCGGCGAGGACCTGGAGTCCGCGCTGCACGGCGGGCCGCGCGTCGATCGTCTCGTACCATCGCTTGAGGTTCGGATAGTCTTCGAGTTTCTGCCCCTGATTCGCGTGGGAGCGGATCCACGGGAAGATCGCGATATCGGCAATCGAGTACTTGTCGTTGGCGATGAACGTCGACTTTTTCAGACGGCGATTGATGACCCCGTAGATGCGCGTCGCCTCGTTGGTATAGCGGTCGTAGGCGTACTGAATGCGCTTGGGTGCGTAATTGCGAAAATGATGCGCCTGACCCAACATCGGCCCAACGCTCGCCATCTGAAACATCAGCCACTGGATGACTTCGTATTTGGCTCGGGTCGCTTTGGGCAGGAATTTGCCCTCCTTCTCGGCCAAATACAGCAGGATCGCGCCGGACTCAAAAAGCGAAATGGGCTTGCCGCCCGGCCCCTTGCGATCGACGATCGCCGGCATTTTGTTGTTTGGACTGATTTTGAGGAACGAGGGTTTGAACTGATCGCCTTTGCCGATATTGATCGGGATGACCTTGTAAGGAAGTTTGAGCTCTTCGAGCAGGATATGGACCTTGTGTCCGTTGGGCGTCGGCCACGTATAAAGATCGATCATCGGGTCTTCCCTTTCATCGGAACGTCGTTCCGCTACCGCGTTTCCGTCGCCAGCTGGCGGAGATAATTCAGCCCCAGAACCGCCCGACTTCCATACCAGGATACCATTTCGCCGTCGATCATGCGTAGGGTCTTGCCGGCCAATTTGAACTTACCCTGGAACTCGGCAATGTGGGTCTCCGTGAACGCGAAGGGCTCGGTCGAAAACAAAACGATATCGACGCCGTCCAAAAGCTTTTGAGTCATCGGAATCGTCGGATACCGGACCCGCGTATCGGTCGATACCGTCCGCCAGCGCACCAGTTCGAGCATCCTGGCGATATAGGTGTTTGGCGACACCGTCATCCAGGGGTCTTTCCAGATCAGATAGAGCACCCGCCGGTCGAGGAGACGGGGGGCGTAGGTCATCACCGACCGCAACGCCATTTCGAAGTCCTGGCACAGCGCCTCGGCGCGCTCCACGCGCCCGAAGATACCGCCGATCATGCGAAATAGATCGAGATTGTCGCGCGGGAGAATCGGATGAGTCACGATCAAGTTGGGCACGAAATCGCGCAAGGTTGCCGCCAACTCCTTCGTGTTTTCGTCGACATTGAGAATGACATGGGTGGGCGCCAGGGCGCGCAACCGGTCGACGTTGATCTTCTTAGTGCCGCCGATGCTGGGCAACGCCTCGACCTTGCCCTCGGGATGTACACAAAACTGGGTGCGCGCGACCAGGCGGTCACCGAGATTCAGATCGAACAGGAGTTCCGTAATACTGGGGACCAGCGACACAACCCGCGCCTGCGCCGGATCAACCTGCGCGTGGGTCACGCCCAAAGCATCGCGCGGAAAGGGCCGACCGGTTGCCATCGATCCCGGCTATCCGTGCAGTTTCTTGTTGAGCAGTTCGTTGACGAGCTTTGGGTTCGCCTTGCCCTCCGAAAGCTTCATCACCTGGCCGACAAAGAACCCGAGCAGTTTGTCCTTGCCGCCGCGGAACTCGGCAACCTTGTCGGGGTTGGCACCGAGGACGTTGTCGACGATCGCTTCGATCGCACCGCTGTCGGTTACCTGGCGCAGGCCCTTCTCGTCGACGATCTCGGCCGGCGGCCGCGAGGTTTGAAGCATCTCTTCGAAGACGTCTTTGGCGATTCGGCCCGATATCGTGCCGTCGGCGATGAGATCGACCAGCGCGCCCAGGTTCTGCGCGGATACCGGCGAGTGGGCGATATCCAGTCCGGCCTTGTTCAACGCGCCGAACAGATCGCCCATGATCCAGTTCGCCGCGATCTTGGCATCGCGACCGCGCGCGGTTTCTTCAAAAAAATCGGCAACTTCCTTCTCAAAAACAAGAACGCCTGCATCGTAGGGCGAGAGGCCAAGGTCGCCGACAAACCGGGCCTTTCGCTCGTCCGGCAACTCAGGTAGGGAGGCGGCGATGGCATCGACCCAGGCCTGCTCGAACTCCAGGGGCAATAGGTCGGGATCGGGGAAGTAGCGATAGTCGTACGCCTCTTCTTTCGAGCGCATGGAGCGGGTTTCGACCTTGCGCGAGTCGAACAACCGCGTCTCTTGCGCAATCGTGCCGCCCTCTTCGAGAATATCGACCTGGCGCCGGGCCTCGTATTCGATTGCCTGCTGGACGAAGCGTACGGAATTGACGTTCTTGATCTCGCAACGCGTCCCGTATGGTTCGCCCGGTCGCCGCACCGACACGTTGACATCGGCCCGCATACTGCCCTGCTCCATGTTGCCATCGCAGGTGCCGAGGTAGCGTAGGATCGAGCGCAGCTTGCGCAAGTACGCGCCGGCCTCCGCCGCCGATCGCAAATCCGGTTCGGAGACGATTTCCATCAGTGCGACACCGGACCGATTGAGGTCGACGTAGGTACGGTTGGGTTCGAGGTCGTGGACGCTCTTGCCGGCATCTTGTTCGAGATGGAGCCGGGTAATGCCGATCTCGCGCGTTTGCCCGTCTTCCATATCGAGGACGACGGTGCCGGCGCCGACGACAGGCTGCAAATACTGGGAAATCTGATAGCCCTGGGGCAGATCGGGGTAGAAATAGTTCTTGCGATCGAAAACCGACCGCAGATTGATCTGCGCTTTGAGTCCCAAGCCGGTACGTACGGCCTGTTCGACGCACACTTTGTTGATGACCGGCAACATCCCCGGCATCGCCGCATCGACGAGGCTCACCTGGGTATTGGGCTCGGCGCCGAACGCCGTCGGTGCACCCGAAAAGAGTTTGGAGTTCGACATCACCTGGGCGTGGACTTCCAGGCCGATCACCATTTCCCACGTCCCTGTGGCGCCTTGGATCGTGCCGCTCATGGTTGGCCCCGCCACCATGCTTGCGGACGAGCGTCGAAATCGGCGGCGCGCTCCAGCGCGCGACCCACACGCAGTACGGTTGCCTCATCGAACGCGCGACCGACAACCTGAAGGCCCAGCGGCAAGCCCTGCGACGATAGACCCGCGGGAACGGACAGCGCCGGCAGACCGGCCATGTTGGCCGGGACCGTGAGTATGTCGTTGAGATACATCGCCACCGGATCGGCGCTTTTCTCGCCGATGCCAAACGCGGGTTCCGGCGTGGTTGGAGTCAGCAGGGCATCGACTTCGCTCCAGGCCTGCTTGAAGTCATCCGCGATCAGCGTACGGACCTTCTGCGCCTGAAGGTAATAGGCATCGTAGTAACCGGCAGATAGCACGTAGGTGCCGATGAGGACGCGGCGCTTGACCTCCTTGCCAAAACCCGCGGCGCGCGTCGCCTCGTACATACCAGTCAGGTCGTCTTGGTCGACGCGCAACCCGTAACGCACGCCGTCATAGCGGGCCAGATTGGAGGACGCCTCGGCCGGGGCCACAATGTAATAGGCTGGCAGCGCGTACTTGGTATAGGGCAGACTGACCTCAACGATTTCAGCGCCCGCGTCTTTCAACCAATCGATTCCCTGGTCCCACAGCGCTGCGATTTCGGGTGGGGTTCCGTCGATGCGGTACTCCGCCGGAATCCCGATCCGCAGACCTTTGACGCCCTGCTCGAGAGTCGATTCATAATCCGGCACCGTTGTGTTGACCGACGTCGAATCCTTTTCGTCATGGCCCGCCATCGCCCGCAGCATGATCGCCGCGTCGCGAACCGTACGGGTCATGGGCCCAGCCTGATCGAGACTTGAAGCAAAGGCGACGATGCCCCAGCGCGAACACCTGCCGTAGGTTGGTTTGATTCCGACGGTGCCGGTGAACGCTGCCGGCTGCCGGATCGCCCCCCCGGTATCGGTGCCGGTCGCGCCGAGACACAGCCGGCCCGCCACGGCTGCCGCCGAACCCCCGCTGGACCCGCCGGGCACCAAATCGCGTTCGTCGCCAGATCGCCGCCAGGGGTTGAGCACCGGGCCGTAGATACTGGTTTCGTTCGACGACCCCATCGCGAATTCGTCCATGTTGGTCTTGCCCAGCATGACCGCGCCTTCGCGCCAGAGATTCGCCGTAACCGACGACTCGTATGTCGGCGTGAAGCCCTTCAGGATGTGCGACCCGGCCGTCGACAGAATTCCCGCGGTGCAAAACAGGTCCTTAACCGCCAGGGGAATACCTTCCAGAAGACCGTCGCTGCCGTCGGCAAGGCGCGTGTCGGCCCGGTCGGCGTCCGCCAGCGCGCGTTCGGCGGTTTCCACCACGAAGGCGTTGAGTGCCCGCGCCCCCTCGATCGCCGTAATGTGCGCCTGGGCCAGTTCCCGCGCCGAGATAGAGCGATCCTTTAGTGCCGCCCGCGCATCGGCGATCGTCAGGTCGGTCAGCGACGCCGTCACTCGACCACCCTGGGAACGACAAAATAGCCGTCCGTGGACTCAGGTGCATTCGCCAGAACTTCGTCGCGGCGGTCGCCCTCGGTCACCACGTCGTCGCGTTGATGGGGCTCATGGCCGACGACGCTCGTCATCGGTTCAACACCGTCCGTATCGACCGCGTTGAGTTGTTCGATCCATTTGAGAATGCCGGAAAGCTCTTCCGCCATTGGCGCACGCTCTGCCTCGGGTAGCGATATTCGAGCGAGCTTTGCGATGCGGGCAACGGTGGCGCTATCGAGGGACATATGTCACGTTCTACAGTAGTTGATAGGCCCTGTATGCGAGCCCAAAAATCGCAGAATTCCGGGCAAAATCGAGCGGACCCTAACACTCGTCATGTGTCCAAGCAAGACTAGCGATCTACCCCAGTTGCGTGCCCGACTAAGCCCCGGCGCGCGCCTGTTGGGACTCGACGTCGGCGCCAAGACCGTCGGCATCGCCGTATCGGACGGCCGCCTGAACCTAGCCACCCCGGTCCACACGCTGCGTCGCCGCAAGCTGAGGGACGATGTCGTGGCGCTACAGGCACTAATCGAGGCGCGCAACATCGGCGGCCTGATCATTGGTCTCCCCGTGAATATGGACGGATCCGAGGGACCGCGATGCCAGTCGGTTCGCCAGTTCGCCGAGAACATCGGACAGTTCATCGACCTTCCGATGGCATTTTGGGACGAAAGATTGTCGACTGCCGCGGTCGAGCGGTCGCTGATCGCCCAGGACGTCTCCAGACGGCGGCGCGAAGAGGTCATTGATGCGCACGCGGCCGCGTACATTCTTCAGGGCGCCCTAGACCGCCTCCACGGTATGGCGGCGGTCGAGCGAGGCCACGATGGCTGAGATTGCGGCAAGCACGATCCCGGCTTTTCTCGTGATCCTCCTCGGTGCGGCTCTATTCCAGCGCCGGTTCATCCCCACCGATACCTGGGCTGCACTGCAAAAGCTCAACTACTACCTATTCCTGCCGGCGATGTTCGTCGGCGGTCTCGCCGGGGGCGACGATTTTGCGGCAACTCCGCTCATCGGCCTCATCGTCGCGGTAGCCTTCGTTCTTGCCGCGGCGAGCGCGGCAGTCTGGCTGTGGTACGCCCGCGACACGCGGGTCTCGGCACTCGGGCCTCAGCTCCTCGAAGCGGGGGTGCGCGCCAATGTCCCCTATGGGATGGCGATCAGTCTGGCAGTCGGCGGCGCTTCGGGCCTCCAAATATTCTTGATCGCCGCCGCAACGTACCTGCCGACGGTGGTCGTCGCGGGCGGGGTCTTCAGCCAGTTGATCGGCCAACGGGACAGCGACGCGGAAGCCGAGCAGGAACAGGCGATCGCGACAGCATTTCGCCTTTTGGCCCGCAACCCGATTGCCGTGGGCATCGTCCTCGGCGTAGGCTTGAATGTCTTCGGCATCCCGCTTGCGGCGGGGCTAGACGAACTGGTTCGCGCAGGAGGCTTTGCCGCTATCCCGATCGGTTTGCTGGCGACCGGCGCTGCACTGAGCGTGGCCGCGGCCCAAAACGCATTGGAAGCGGCGCGCAGGACGGTGGTGGCCGTTGTGGCGCTAAAACTGTTACTGCTGCCGATGAGCGCGGGCCTTGTGGCGCTGATCTTCGACTTGTCCGGGGCCCCGGCAACGGCGTTGATCGTGATCGCGGCGCTGCCCGGCGTAGTGCCACGATTCACGGTGGTCGACGGGCCCGCCCAAAGTCTACTGCCCGGAATCACCACAATCGCCACAGTCCTGTCGGTTCTTACCATGCCGGTTGTCCTGTGGCTGTTCAGCTAGATATCGACCGCGGGCGCGATTCGCTTATAGTGCGCTTTTAATGACATCGCCCCCCGCAACGCCGTTCCCGCACCGCCACCTGTTGGGCATCGAGGACCTTTCGCCCAGCGATATCACCGCCTTGCTGGACCTCTCCGACGTTTACGTCGACCTGAACCGACGCCCCGAAAAGAAGCTCAACCGGCTCCGCGGCCGAACCCAAATCAATCTTTTCTTCGAGAATTCGACGAGGACCAAGACGTCCTTCGAATTGGCCGGCAAGCGCCTGGGCGCGGACGTGATCAACATGTCCGTAGAAGGGTCCGCCATCAAAAAAGGCGAGACGCTCATCGATACGGCAATGACCCTCAACGCGATGCAGCCCGATACGATGGTGATTCGCCATGCCGATAGCGGCGCAGCGGACCTCCTGTCGCAAAAGGTTACCGGGTCGGTCATCAATGCGGGCGACGGTAGCCATGCGCATCCCACTCAGGCGCTTCTTGACGCGCTGACCATCCGGCGGCGGCTCGGCCGCCTCGAAGGGCTGACGGTCGCGATCTGTGGCGACATCCTCCATAGCCGGGTCGCCCGATCCAACATCCAGCTCCTCGGCAAAATGGGCGCACTGGTGCGGGTTGTAGCGCCGCCGACGTTATTGCCGGTCCACATCGATCGGCTCGGCGTCGAGGTCCATCACGACATGGTCGCCGGCCTGAAGGACGTCGATATCGTCATGATGTTGCGACTTCAACTGGAGCGGATGACCGGCGCCTTCGTGCCCTCCATTCGGGAGTATTTCCGCTACTACGGGCTCGATCGAGACAAGCTGGCCCATGCCAAGCCCGACGCCCTGATCATGCATCCCGGCCCAATGAACCGAGGCGTCGAAATCGACACCGAGGTCGCGGACGACATCAACCGCAGCGTCATTCGCGAGCAGGTCGAGATGGGCGTTGCGGTGCGGATGGCCTGTATCGATGCCCTCGTGCATCGGAAACTTGAACACCCCGCGGAAATGGCTGCGTCGTGAACCGTACGGTCGCTTATACCAACGCCCGCCTGATCGACCCGGCGAGCGGAACCGACACCCACGGCGATGTCCTGACGATCGGAGATGCGATTGCCGATGTCGGTGCTCTGTTCGACGGCGGAACGCCCGAGGGAAGCACGGTCGTCGACTGTAACGGCTCCTGCCTCTCGCCTGGACTGATCGACATGATGGCGACGTTGGGCGAACCTGGCCGCGAGCACAAGGAAACGATTGCGACCGGCACCCGGGCGGCGGCGGCGGGCGGTGTCACGACCA
>CAYGKG010000068.1:0-5950 GCA_964350495.1 uncultured Alphaproteobacteria bacterium | reverse complement strand
AAGGAAACGATTGCGACCGGCACCCGGGCGGCGGCGGCGGGCGGTGTCACGACCATCGTCGCTTCGCCCGACACCCGGCCGATCATCGATGAAATCGCCCTTGTCGAGTTTATCGCGCGCCAGGTTCAGACCACCGGCGTGGTTCGCGTCCTACCGGCGGCAACGATCACCAAGGGGATGGGCGGCCAGGAAATGACCGAAATCGGCCTGCTGCAGGAAGCCGGGGCGGTCATGTTTACCGACGGATACCGGAGTATCGCCAACGCCCAGGTGTTGCGGCGCGCGCTTTCCTACGCGACGACGTTCGGCGCCCTGATTTCACACCACACTGAATTACCCGACCTTGTCGGCAACGGCGTCATGAATGACGGCGAAACGGCGACACGCCTCGGCCTCGCCGGGATTCCAAGCATCGCCGAAACCATCATGCTGGAGCGCGATATTCGTATCGCCGAAGTTACCGGCGGGCGGTACCACGCAGCGTCGATCTCGACCGCAGAGTCGGTCGACGTGGTTCGCCGTGCTAAGGACAAAGGTTTGAAGGTTACCTGCGGTGTCGCACCCTACCATTTCGCACTCAATGAGAACGAGGTTGGCCACTACCGGACGTTCGCGAAGGTAAGCCCTCCGCTCCGCCGCGAAAGCGATCGCGAAGCCATCGTTGCCGGGCTTGCCGACGGCACGATCGACGTGATCGCCAGCCACCATCGCCCCGAGGATCCCGAGGCCAAGCGGCTCCCCTTCGCCCAGGCCGCATTCGGTGCTGTCGGTCTCGAAACGCTCTGCGTGATTGGCCTTGAACTCTATCACAAGGGGGCGCTATCGCTCCTCGACGCGATCGCCCGACTGACGTCGGGACCGGCGGGAATTCTAGGACTACCCCAGGGCCGCCTCGCGCGCGGCGCGCCGGCCGACCTGATGCTCTTCGATCCCAACCGGCCGGCCCGAATCGACGCCGCAGCCTTCCACAGCAAATCGAAAAACTCGCCGTTCGATCAACGCCCCGTCCAGGGCCGCGTTCTACGCACCGTCGTTGCGGGCGCGACGGTGTTCGAGGCGGCATAGGGCTCGCCATGCCAGATCCTGTCGGCGATCTCAGTTTCACCTGGCCGTATTTCGCGGTGTTCATCGCGGCCTATCTGATCGGGTCGATCCCGTTCGGTTTGATCCTGACGCGATTGGCTGGGTTGGGCGATATCCGCAACATCGGTTCCGGCAACTTCGGTGCCACCAACGTCTTGCGAACCGGGCGCCGTTCGCTCGCCGCCCTGACGCTGTTGCTCGACGCGCTGAAGGGCGCTGGACCGGTTATTGTGGCCAACCACCTGTTGTTTCGCGACCAGGCCGTCATGGCCGGCGCGGGCGCCCTCCTCGGTCACCTCCTGCCCCTTTGGCTTGTTGCCTCCAGCCCGCGGGGCCGCAGTTTTGCGCTCCGCGAGGCACTTCTCCTGGTCGTTGGAACGGGCATCGCTTTGTTAGGCAAGGGCGCGGTGAGTTTGGTCGGCGCTGCGCTACTGATCTCCAGCGCGCTGTTTGCCTGGGGTGGTAAAGGGGTCGCCACGGGACTCGGCGTCCTTTTGGCACTAAACCCCGCCGTCGGCATTCTATCCTGCGCGACATGGCTGATTGTGGCTCTGGTCTTTCGATACTCTTCGTTGGCAGGCATCGGCGCTTTCATCGGTGCACCGATTTACGCCCTGCTGTTGGCAAACGCGCCCCTGGGTGGGTCCTATTGGTCGGACCCACAGCGCGTCGAGTTTTCGGTTTTTGTTGCCGTCCTAATCTTGATTCGGCATGCCGGGAACATCCGACGCCTTATAGACGGGACCGAACCGAAGATCGGTTCTCGTAAAGCGGGGGCGGACGGCGACGGAGGAGACTAGCGCTTGGCTGGAGCGGACCGCGAGATCGTCGATCGAATCAGACTTATCCGCACCGAATCGGTCGGGCCGGTCACCTACCGGGCGCTCCTCCAACGCTACCGCAGCGCAACCGAGGCGCTCGCATCCATTGCCGACCTTTCACGACGCGGCGGACGGGTAAAACCTTTGCGGATCGGTCGCGCGGACGACGCCCAGCGGGAACTGGACGCCGCCGCCGCAAACGGCGCACACGTGCTCACCCATGGCAGCCCACTCTACCCGGCCCTACTACACGAAATCGCGGATGCGCCGCCGGTTTTCTTTGCGGCCGGCGATCTCCGTCTGCTCGGCAATGAGGCCGTTGCCCTGGTCGGTGCACGCAACGCGTCAGCAGTCGGCATGCGATTCGCCCGTGATCTAGCCAACGACCTTGGCCGCCACGGTATTGTCGTGGTTTCCGGTCTGGCCAGGGGGATCGACACAGCCGCCCACCGCGGCGCGCTTGCCTCAGGCACCGTCGCCGTCTTGGCCGGGAGCCTCGACAAAGTCTATCCATCCGAAAACGAACCGCTCTTCCAAGACATCTGCGCCCAAGGGTGCGCGATTTCGGAAATGCCGTTCGGGACTGTGCCGCAAGCCCGGCACTTTCCCCGTCGCAACCGAATCGTTTCGGGCCTTGTCAGGGCGGTCGTCGTGATCGAAGGTGCCGCACGATCGGGCTCACTGATCACCGCGCGCCTCGCGGGCGAACAGGGTCGGGACGTCCTCGCTGTTCCAGGTTCGCCCCTCGACCCCCGCGCGCGCGGGCCGAACGCCCTCATCAAACAGGGCGCGGCGCTGTGCGAAGGCATCGACGATGTCCTGGCTGCCCTCAGCATGCCGCGGCGGCCTGACGCCGCGCCGCAGGCGGCTGAAGATCCCGGCCCTAGCAGCGCTGCAGGGGATATCGATGCCACCCGCGCCGCGATTCTCGCTCGTCTGAGCTTCGCGCCGATCGATATCGACGACCTCGCCCGGAGCTGCGATGCCCCCGCTCCCGCGGTCTCGACGACTCTTCTCGAACTGGAGCTTGCCGGCCGGATCGAACGCCTGCCGGGACACCGGGTCCAACTGTCGGCTTGACGCAAACGATGAAACCGCCACTGGTACCAAGTAGGAACGGCCCCGTGAACGACCCCGCTCCTATGCAAGCGTTGTTCGAGGACGCCATCGCTCTGCACAAAAAAGGCGATCTAGCGAAAGCGCGCGCACTGTACGATGAAATTCTGCGGCACGCGAACTCGCCGCAGGTTGCCTGCAACCTCGCAACGATCCTCCGGGTGCAAGGGGATGTCGTTGGTGCCGAGGCCCTCTATCGACAGGTTATCCAGGCCAAACCGGCGTTCCCGCAAGCGCACAGCGGTATGGGCAATGCGCTACGCGACCTCGGGCGCCTCGACGAGGCAGTCGCGGCTTACACTGTCGCCCTGGAACAGGACCCAGCGTTGCGCGAAGCCCACGTCAATATCGGCAACGTACTCCAGGGGCTAGGCCGCTATACCGCCGCGGCCGACCACTTCTCCCGTGCCCTGGAACTGCATCCGGACGACGAAGAAACCCGCTTCACGCTTGCCGCAATTCGCGGCGAGGCGCGGGCCAGCGCACCGCCCGCCTACACAAGAAATCTCTTCGACTCGTACGCCGAACGTTTCGACAACCACCTCACCGGCGCCCTGAAATACGATGTGCCGCGCCTGCTGCGCATTGCTGTGGACAACGTATTGGGCGACTCCGCGACACCGGCGTCGATGCGCGTCGTGGATTTGGGCTGTGGCACAGGGCTATGTGGCGCCGCCATCGCCGACCTTGCCTCGAGCCTGCACGGAACCGACCTATCGCCGCGTATGGTCGCGAAGGCGTTGGAAAGGGGCATTTACGAGGCCGTCGACAGCGACGACGTCGTTTCATATTTGGCGGCACGGCCTAGGTCCTTCGACCTCGCGCTCGCCGGCGACGTCTTTATATATGTGGGCGACATGGAGCCCTGTTTGCGTGCCGCAGCCGACGCCTTGACACCTGGCGGCCTGTTCGCGTTCAGCGTCGAAAGACATGTCGGTGAAGGCTTTGCCCTTAGGTCAACCGCACGATTTGCCCATACCCCGCAGTACGTAGGCGAGCTTGCAAAGCGAACCGGTTTCACCGTCGCGATGAGCCAAGATATCGCGGTGAGGCTCGACCGCGGCGAGCCCGTTCCCGGCCAAATCTACGTCCTTCGCCTGCGCTAAACGCCTACGACCCTTAACGAATTCTTCAGTCCGGCGTTGCTACCGCTGGTTCCCACGAGAGTGGCCTGCAATTGACACTGCCTTCGCTTTTGGACTAAGTGCTGGCCGCTCAACATCCGCCCAACGGCGTTTTTTGAGTATCAGCGACAAGCCCCGGGAACCATAGCGCGCACATCATGAACGTTGTCGTCGTCGAATCACCCGCCAAGGCCAAGACGATCAACAAGTACCTTGGCGACGACTACATTGTGCTGGCGAGCTACGGCCACGTGCGGGATCTGCCGTCGAAAAACGGCTCCGTCGATCCCGACGCCGACTTCGCGATGACCTACGAGACCGATCCAGGGTCGGCCAAACACCTCAAAGCTATCGCCCAAGCATTGAAGGGCGCGCAACACCTTTACCTCGCAACCGACCCGGACCGCGAAGGCGAAGCGATCGCCTGGCATGTTCTGAACGCCTTGATCGAGATGCGAGCAGCCGGCGGCGTGGACGTAAAACGCGTCGTATTCAACGAGATCACCAAGAACGCCGTCCAAGAGGCGATGCGCCACCCGCGCGACATAGATATGGACCTCGTCAACGCCCAGCAAGCGCGCCGAGCATTGGACTACCTCGTCGGGTTCACGTTGTCCCCGGTTCTGTGGCGCAAGTTGCCGGGCGCACGCTCGGCGGGGCGGGTCCAATCCGTCGCGCTACGATTGATTTGCGAGCGTGAGCTCGATATCGACAAGTTTATCCCACAGGAATATTGGTCGATCGCCGCCGATTTCAGGACCAGGGACGGGTCCAGCTTGCCGGCACGTTTGGTTCAGCTGCAGGGCGAGAAACTCGACAAGTTCTCTCTCAAGAACGAAGCCGACGCAAACAACGCTCTCGCACTCATCCAAGCATCGCCAGGGTTCTCGGTGGCGGAGGTCGCCGCCAAGGAAAGCGCCCGCCATCCGCCGCCGCCGTTCACGACATCGACCTTGCAGCAAGAAGCGTCGCGCAAACTTCGTTTCGCGGCCCGGCGGACGATGCAGGTTGCCCAACGCCTTTACGAAGGCGTCAATCTGGGCGGCGAAGTAACCGGCCTCATAACCTATATGCGGACCGACGGCGTACAGATTGCCAACGAAGCGGTGGCCGGTTGCCGTCAAGTGATCCAGACTCAGTACGGCGCGCCCTACGTTCCGGACAGCCCGCGTGCGTACAAGGCCAAAGCCAAGAACGCCCAGGAAGCGCACGAAGCGATCCGCCCGACCGACCTTGCTCGCCTGCCGCGTGACATGGCGAAGCACCTTTCGCCCGAGCAGGCGCAGCTCTACGAATTAGTGTGGAAGCGAACGATCGCCAGCCAAATGGCCAGTGCGCGGCTTGAAAATGCCAGCATCGACATTGCAGCGGTCGACGGCAACAGCGCTTTTCGCGCCACCGGCCAGATCATTCTGTTCGATGGCTTTCTGAAGCTCTACCAAGAGGGCCGAGACGACGTAGCCAGCGACGACGCAGGCGACGGCGACCGCGCCTTGCCAAAGGTTGCCGCGAAAGACCCGCTGGAACGCGGCGACGTCAAACCCGCGCAGCACTTCACCGAGCCGCCGCCCCGTTTCACCGAAGCGACACTGGTCAAGCGGCTTGAGGAACTCGGAATCGGGCGACCTTCGACCTATGCGTCGATCCTCTCGGTTTTGCAGGATCGCAACTACGTTCGGCTCGAGAAATCGCGCTTCTTCGCCGAAGACCGCGGGCAACTGGTCACGGCCTTTCTCGTGAGCTATGTCGAACGCTACGTCGAGTACGACTTCACCGCTGACCTTGAGACACCACTTGCCGCTGTTT
>CAYGKG010000067.1:0-16168 GCA_964350495.1 uncultured Alphaproteobacteria bacterium | reverse complement strand
CCGCCGCCGCCCCGCCGCCGGCCCCGACGCCTCTGGCCTCGCGGAGCTCGCCAAGCGCAGGATCGAGGCGCGTTGCAAGAAGGTCATTTGGCCGATTGCGATCGCGACTATTCACGGCACGACCATGCTGGTCCGTGAAACGACCGACAAGAACTCGCCGCTGGCGCTGCGGCGGATCAGCGGCGGCTTTCGTTTTCCGATCCTTGCCAGTTCGGCCGGGCAAGCCTACCTCGCGTTTTGCCCGGAAGAGCAGCGGGAAACGATGCTGGATGTGCTGTCGCGATCGGACACCCATCCGTCGGACATGATGGCCAGAAACCCCCGGCTGATGCGCAAGATCCTGGGCGAGGTGCAGGAAAAGGGGTACGCCACCACGACCAGACCCCACCTCAACGATAGTGCCGTTGCCGTGCCTGTTCTGCCGCATGGGCGCGTCGTTGCCGCGATCAGTCTGCGATACATCGATTCGGCGATGTCGGTGTCGACGGCGGTCGAAAAATATCTCGGCGAACTCAAGGCGACCGCCCAAGACATTGCCCTGGCGTTCGAAGAGAAAAGCCAGGCCGCCTAAGGTCGTCTCGCGTCGAGCTGGACGAGGGTCTTGGCGAGGTTGGCGAGCGCCGTAGCGCGCGCGAAGCTGTTCTTGATTTCCTGGGCGACGGAGAGTGCCGCATCGAAGGTTGTCGTGGCGAGTTCACTCTCGCCGCGGTCGGCGCTGCTCAGGGCCAACCGCGAGAGCGTCCAAGATCGGTCGAGGTCGCTCTTGATGGAGTCGGCGGCTTGTCGGGCCAGCATTCGCGTTTGTGCCGATGCTGGACTGCCTTCGCGGGCCTGGACCGACGCAAGATGCCAGAGCGACTGGGCTCTCAGGCCGCCATCTTCGATCTCACCGGCAGCGCTGGCTGCGTCCTGATAGTTCTGCATTTCGGCGAGTGCAGCCGCGACGCGGCTGACGGCGAAAGCTTTGGCGTAGGTGAATCGCGGGTCGATCAAGTCGATGTCCGCGCGCGCCCTGTCAACGCTTTCGCGCGCCGCGTCGATGTTGCCCGCCCGGACCTGGGCGATTGCGACGTAACTCAACGCGACAACGCGGTAACGCGAATCTTCAACATCCGTTGCATCTTGAAGGGCGGGCAGGGGCTCGCCGATATCCATGCTTTTCTCCGCTAGGGCCATGAGGGCTGGGCGACGCAATGTCGGGTCGCCGATTCTTGCCATCAGGGTGCGCGCGGTTTCGCTTTGGCCGAGTTTCGCATAGATCGCGGCGACCTCGCCGATAGCGCGGTCGCGATCCTGCGGTTCCAGCGCCGCATCGTGGGTGGTATCGACAGCAACACGGAGAATGTCGTTGCCCGCAACGTCGGCGCCATTCTCGTAAAGTTTGGGTGCGAGGCCGGCGAGAAGGATCGCGGTCTCGACCGGTCTCTTCCCTGCAGTGGCGAAGACGAGTAGCTCACCCAACGTCAGGCCGACCCCGTCGCGATCGCCGTTCCCGGCAAGCGTCTCGGCGATCGTCGCAAGGATGGCGGCAGCAAACATAGGGTCCGGCATCCCGCTAATGACCTCGCGGGCTTCGACGATTTTGCCTAACCGCGCCCATTCGATCGCGGCGTCGCGCAAAGAAGCGACAACCAACCTGGGGTCGTCGATAAGGCGGATCGTCCGATAGACGGCGTCGGTCGATCCGGTCGCGGCCCGCGCCACGGCGACGTCGCCTAGCGCCCAATCGCGGAACTTGGTGTCGGCGACCGCTTTAGCGCTCTCAAAACTTTCGTCGAGCAGGCAGCCCGGCGTCGGCGCGGCGAAGCACGCGGAGGGGTCGCGCAAGGGGTCGGCCGACGGCAGGTCTCCCTCGTTTTTCAGGCGATCTGCAACCTGACTGGCCAGCAGAACTTGGCGCGCGGTTTCTTGGTTTCGGTCGCGGGTCTGGCCGAGTTTTACCACGAGCTTGTTGGCGCGACCGACGGTCTCAAGATGATCGAGGAGTTGACGCGTGGCGCGACCGGTAATCGCCAAGTTGACCTGGGATTCGTAAATCCGGATTGCCCGCTCCGTCGCCGAAGAGAGCTCGCCATTGGTTGGGCCCGTGTAAATGCCCAGATCGGCCAGCACGTCCTGTATTCGCGAAATCAACGCCGACTGCCGGACGAAATCGGTCAGGAAGTCCGGCCCTGCAATGGGTCGATCCTCGACCGCGGCGAGAACAACGATGGAATTCGGTGGCGACGTGGGTACGGGGAATGCGATCGCCGTGGACGACGTCAAGAGCGTCAGGCCAAAAGCCAGAGGCTTCAGCGCGGCACGACTGCCGATCGACTTGCAAGATGTACGAAATTTGGCGATCGCTGTTGGCTCCAAACCGAATGGCGATCGTTCGAATCTAGCGACAGGTCGCGCCTACGTATAGTGCAGGGGCGTTGGCGCCGTTGGGGCCATCGGTGGCCCGGTTGTCCGCCGGCGCGTTAACGTTTGACCGCGACTCCACGCCAAAACGCAACATGATCTTTGATGTTGTTTGCTGCCGCCTTTGGGGTTCGGTAGGTCCAGGCGGCGTCGGGGTTCTCCGCACCATCCACCACCAGTGAGAAGTAGTTTGCCGATCCTTTCCAGGGGCAAACGGATGTCTTGACGCTGTCTCTCAGATACTTCTGCCGGACACTCGACAGTGGGAAATAGATGTTTCCGTCGACTTCCTCGAAGGTCTCGCTGTCGGCAATCACCACACCGTTCCATAGTGCTTTGGGCATTTTTGGCTCCGTCGTTGCGATTTGGCCATGCAGGGCATGGCTGGGCGTGATAGGAAAAGGCTGGTGCCCTGGGGCGCCGAGACCCCAATCTAGGGCCGCCGATCACCAATAGATGCATCCTCATGTCGAAGTCTGCTGACAAATCCCTTCGTGGCATTCAATTGTTTGTGAATCTTCCGCCTGAGGAGGTGACGGCTCTGGAGAGCCGGTGCAAATGGAATACCTATCCGGCCGGCGGGCAAATACTCGAGCGGGACAGCGACAACCGCGACGTCTATTTCGTGGTCAGCGGGTCCGTGCGGATTGTCAATTTCTCTACGTCGGGGCGGGAAATCGCGCTCGCGACGGTCGATGAGGGGAGCTTTTTCGGCGAACTCTCTGCGGTCGACGGTCAACGCCGTTCTGCCAACGTCGTCGCCGTCACGGATTGTGCCGTGGCGTCGATCACACCGGCGGTGTTCAGCCGTTTGCTGGTGAAGCACCCGACCGTGGCGATGCACGTCCTCCAGCGTATGGCCGGGATCATCCGGGTTGCCGACGATCGAATCATGGATCTCAGCACGCTGCGCGCGGTGCAACGGGTCTATGTCGAGTTACTCCGTTTGACCGACCGCGACGTTGCCGTACCCGATCTTTGGGTCGTTCGACCGATGCTCAGTCACAGCGAGATCGCGAGCCGGGCAAGCACCACCCGCGAGACCGTCGCCCGGGTGCTCGGTCAATTGGCCCAGGCTGGGATCGTCGAACGGAAGAGCAAGGCGCTTTACGTGCGCGACAAAGAGCGGCTCGAACGTCTCGCGGAACTCTCGTCCCCGGAAGGGATGGTCATGCCAAAGGTGGCCGGCCCGCAGAACGCGGTCGACTGACCGGCAGTGGGTTCCGTCGACACCGGTTCATATCCCGCTGGGAAGCAGGCCATTGGCGCGGCCGGACCGTCCGGCTGCGGCCTTTCCGTTGTCATCCCCGTCCACAACGAAGCCGAGAATATCGCGGCGCTCGTCCACGAAGTCACGGCGGCTCTTAGGGGGCACGTGCCGTTCGAGTTGGTGATTGCCGATGACGCCAGTGACGATGCGACGCTGGCGATCTTAGGCGCGCTGCAAGAATCGGTACCGGAACTTCGGGTCATCCGGCACCGGCACCAGGCCGGACAGAGCGCCGCCGTGCTCAGTGGGGCGCGGGCGGCGAACGCGCCGTGGATCGCAACCCTCGACGGCGACGGTCAGAACGACCCGGCCGACATTCTCAAACTGCTGGCGGTTCGCGACGCGGCTGACACGGCCGGGCCGCTTCTGATTGCGGGGCGCCGCCACAAGCGCCGCGACACGGTGCGCAAGCGACTCCAGTCTCGCGTCGCCAACGCGGTCCGTGCGCGATTGCTCAAGGACCGAACACCCGATACCGGCTGTGGCCTTAAGCTATTCCCTCGGGATGCCATGCTGGCTTTGCCGCATTTCGATCACTTCCACAGATTCTTACCGGCTTTGTTCATCTGGCTTGGCGGCGCCGTGATTTCCCAGGACGTTGGACATCGGCCGCGGGGCGGTGGCCGTTCGCACTACGGCATGTGGGGGCGGCTGGCAGTCGGGCTTGTCGACCTGGTCGGGGTAATGTGGTTACAACGGCGACGCGTAGTGGTAGATGCCGATGAACAGAATCGCGATCGCGGGAGTCATTAGGCGATGAGTACAACACTCCTTTGGACGATTGTCGGATTTGCGGGACAAGCGCTATTCAGCGGCCGGTTTCTGGCACAATGGATCGCGAGCGAATGGCGCAAACGCAGCGTCGTTCCCGTCGTCTTCTGGTACTTCAGTCTGGCTGGCGGGGTAACACTTCTGAGTTACGCGATCTACCGCGAAGATCCGGTTTTCATTGTCGGGCAGGCGGCGGGGTTGTTGATCTATTCACGCAATCTGTACCTGATTTTCCGGGAAAAGCGCGCAGCATCGGCGCCGGGGGCCTAATGCCACGATTGGGAGGGTGGCGCGTCGGATATGAATAGGAATCTGCCGCACTTCCTCGCGTGGACGCTGCTGTGGGCGGCCGCTGTTGCGGTCGGCCTGACTATGCGACCGCTGATGCCACTCGACGAAACGCGTTACGTCGCAGTCGCTTGGGAGATGTGGCGAAGCGGGAACCTGCTCGTTCCCGAACTGAACGGTGCCTTCTACAGCCATAAACCGCCGCTCCTGTTTTGGTTCATCAACGCCGGCTGGCAGGTCTTCGGGCCGGTCGAACTGTGGGCCCGCCTGGTTGCGCCGATGTTCGGTCTTGCCTCCGTCTTCATGACCTTCCGATTAGCCTGCCAGCTATGGCCGGGATCCCGTACGGCGCAGCTTGGCGCGCCTTGGATCCTTAGCGGTTCGTTGCTCTGGCTTGGGACGACCACCCTTACCATGTTCGACACGTTGGTCATGTTCTGCGCCTTGACGGCGTTGGTCGGCGTTGCGGTGGCGGCGACGGCGCGCGCCGACGGCGGTGCGTTGAATCGGAGCAAGTTCCTGCAGGGCTGGGTCCTTTTTGCCCTTGGCGTTGGCTTCGGCGTCCTGGCCAAAGGCCCTGTGGTGTTGGTTTTCACGTTACCGGTGGCTCTGTTTGCACCGGTGTGGTGGGCGCCCGCGGAAAGTCGCGTCAGGGTCGGCGCGTTGAACTGGTATCCACTCCTTCTCGTCTCTGTCATTGCCGGCGCCGCCATCGCCCTTGCCTGGGCGGTTCCTGCCGCACTTTCGGGCGGGGACGAATTCGCGCGGGCGATCTTCCTTGGACAAACGACGGAGCGTATCGCGGGGTCGTTTTCCCATGGCCGGCCATTTTGGTGGTACCTGCCGGCACTCCTCGTCCTTCTATTCCCCTGGGTTCTATGGCCGACGTTGTGGCGCGGACTTTGGGCCGCCGACTGGCGCCGCGATCCGGGGATTCGGTTCGCCGCTGTGTGGTTCGGCGCGGCAGTAGTGGTCCTGTCGCTCTTTACCGACAAACAGCCCCACTATTTCCTCCCGGCGGTCCCGGCCTTCGCGCTGCTCGCCGCCCGCGCTCTGACAACAATCAGTTCGTTCGAAGCGCCGAAATGGGCGATGGCCGTTCCGGTCGTGTTTCTTGCTGTGCTTGGTGGGACGATCTTCGTCATCGGAATTAGGCCCGATCTCGCGGCGACCTTGGCCGGCGATGCGTCGGTTCGAGTAGGGCAGGAGTCGATTCTTGCCGGCGCGCTTGTTCTCGCCGTCGTCGTCCTGGGGCTTGGGGGCATTGGCCGGGACGTCAACCGGCAACTTCAGGCGTTGGCGGTTCAGGCAGCCGTCGCGGTCGTCGCGTTGCATTTGTTCGCCGGCCCGGCCTTGGCGCACCTCTATGACCTCCGTGAACCGGCCCAACGGATTCGCGCCGCACTCGATGCGGGGAAGCCGGTGGCGCACATCGGCAAGTATCACGGTCAGTTTCAGTACTTGGGGCGACTAGAGACCCCGCTGGACGTGATCGACGGAAACGAGGTGATCGCATGGTTTGATGCACACCCCGACGGGGTCGCTGTGTACCTCCATCGGCGGCGCGACGATATCGAAGGGGGCACACCACTTCACGTGCAGCCCTTTCGCGGGCGCTGGCTCGCGCTTTGGGACCGAGCCGGCGCGAGTCTGTCGCCGGAGATATTTACCCGTTAGTCCTCGTTAACGAAGCCGTCGCGCCAGGGATGAAAACGCGCGGCGCTTTTCGTTGCGGTTTCGATCTCCCGAGCGGTCATGGCCGCTTGGGCGGCATCGCGAAAGACGATCGCCTGCTGCGCCACACCGGCGTTTTCGGATCCCGCTGCGAGGGTGAGCCACTTGAAGGCGTCGACGAGGTCGCGGCTTATGCCGTGCCCGTAAAGGCGTTGCGAACCGAACACCAGTTGTGCGCTATGATCGCCTTTGGTGGCAGCCTTGTAGAGCCAGACCGCAGCCTTCGCCGGGCTGCGAGGATAGCCGTCTCCCTGGAGATACATCAGCCCGGTCATCATTTCCGCGCCAGGATGCCCGCGTTCGAGCAGCGGTTTGAATTCTTCGATTGCGCGGGTGAACTGACGCTGGCTGTAGGCCTGCTCGCCCTGGATGTAGTCTGCGCGACCGTCGACAGCGAGGCTAGCGGCCCCGAGCAGCGCGCCAAGCGCGATCACGCTAAGGCGTTTTGCGGCCAATCGATGTCCTGCGTTCATCTAGAGCGGCGTCCTCAATCCGTATGCGCCAACCGACGAGCGCCAAGTTTAAGACGGAAAACGTTGCGGCGACAGCCCAAGCGTCGAAGGCCAGCGGCAAGACTGCAATTTCGGCGACCACGATGACATAGTTCGGATGCCGCATGAACCGGTAGGGCCCGCGCCGTACCAATGGCGCGCCGGGGATTGTCAAAATCCGGGTCGACCAATAGCGCCCTAGCGATGTGATCACCCAGATACGACCAATTTGAAGCATGGCGAAGAGCGTAAGGAGAACAGCGTTAGGTATTTGATCCTGGGGGACCGTGACGGCGAGCGCCGCCAACCACGCGCCGTGAAGAACGACGAACAGGGGATAGTGGGCGGCGCCGTGTTCGACCGCACCCGCTGCGCGCAAACGGGTTGTGTTATGCCGGGCGATGACGAGCTCGGCGATGCGCTGAAGCGCGACAAAGAGCAAGACCGGGTAGAGCCACTCCATAATCAGGCGTGCAGAGTCAGAAAGCCCGCGGTAAAGCCGGGGCCGAGGGTTGTGAGCAAGGTCCGTCCCCCAGCACGATTCGCATCGAGGGTACGCCGCAAGACGAAAAGAACGGTGGCGGCGGACATGTTCCCGAAATCGCGCAGGACTGCGCGTGCGTCGACAAGGTCGCCGGGGGCCATGCTAAAAATTTCTTCTAGCGCGTCGATCACCTTCGCGCCGCCCGGGTGACTGACAAATGCATCGATGTCTTCTTTCGCGATATCGTTGGTTGCAAGGAACCGCTCCAGGGCGACATTCATTTCCCGCCGCACAAACGTCGGGATGTCGCGCGAGAAAATGACGGCCAAACCGTCCTCGCGAACGTCCCAACCCATCATCCCCAAGGTCGCGGGCCAAGTATATTCTCCCCAATGCTCGATGGCCGGCCCGTTTCCCTGGCAGCCGATAACTGCCCCGGCGGCGCCGTCGCCGAACAGGGCCGTCGCAACAATGTTGCTTTTTGAAAAATCGTTGTGGCGAAAAGTGAGGCCGCAAAGCTCCACGACCAAGAATAGAATGCGGCGCGCGGGTTCGGCCCGTGCAAGCGCCGCGGCACGCGACAGGCCAACGACACCGCCGGCGCAGCCGAGGCCGAAGATTGGAAGGCGCACGATATCCCGTGGCAATTGCAGGCGCTCCATGACCAGCGCATCGAGGCTGGGGGTCGCAACACCGGTGCTGGAGACGGTGACGATTCCCCCGATGTCGGCGAACTCCAGGCCGGCCTCGGCGATCGCGCGCCGGGCCGCATCGACGAGAAGGGTTGTCGCATTCTCGATATAAAGCTGATTGCGTTCGCGGAACGTGTGGTTGGACGTGTACCAACTCAACGGGACGCACGAGTAACGCGTTTCGACCGCCGCGTTGCGATAGACCGACATCAGCCGCGCAAAATTTGGGTTATTCGGACCGAAGTGCGACTGCGCGACGGGCAGAACGTCGTTTTGCTCCAGCCGGTGAGATGGAACGGCGGTTGTAAGCGAAAGCAGTCGCGGCGGGCCGAAGGAATTCATTTGTTTCACTCATGTGACGGAGGGATCGGTATCGGCGCTTGGAACTGGACAACCACGGTAGGGACTTCCATATAAGGGCGCACGCCCAACCCCACACTGAAATGTCGCTATGGACAATACGCCCCAAAATCCCCCACCACCCGACGGAGGACCGCTGCCGCTGATACACGATGTCCCCAAACCGGGCCGATTTCGTCGGTTGCGCGCGAATTTTCTCACGGGTTTGGTGGTTTCGGCGCCGATCGGGATCACCATTTGGCTAGCGGTTCAGGTCGTTCAGTTTATCGACGGGTCGGTCGCGGGATTCATTCCCGCCCGCTATACCGATGCCTACACCCAATACGGTTTGCCGGGTTCCGGCGTCGTTATCGTTCTTGTCCTCCTGACGGTTATTGGGTTTCTCACCCGGAATTACCTTGGCCGTTCGTTGCTGGCCTATAGCGAACGGTTGGTCGACCGGATGCCCGTCATCCGTTCGATCTATGGGGCGCTGAAGCAAATTTTTGACGCCGTTATTCAGCAGTCGTCGTCCTCATTTCGCGAAGTCGTTTTGGTGGAATACCCGCGCCGAGGCATTTGGGCGGTCGGGTTCGTGACCAGCTCAACGGGGGGGGAGATTCAGAACCTCACCGAGGACGATGTGGTCAATGTTTTTCTGCCGACGACGCCGAACCCGACCTCCGGGTTTCTTCTTTTCGTCCCACGGCGCGACCTTGTTGTCCTGCATATGTCGGTCGAAGAGGGCATCAAGATGGTGATTTCGGGCGGTCTTGTGACTCCTAAAGATCCGCGCAAAGCGTCAGCGCAAAAGGCGCCGGTGATCAATTCGCGGCTAGACCAGCCGGAAGTCCTGGAGCCCCAAGGGCAAACGGTCGCTCACCCGGATCGCAAATAGCGCACTGCGGCATCGCGTTCGAACAGGTACAGCAGGACGCGCAGCGCCTTGCCGCGCGGTCCCTTTAGCTCCGGATCGGTTTCTAGGATCGACCGAGCGTCATCGGACGCGGTTTCGAGAAGCCCCTGGTGCGCTTCGATATCGGCGAGGCGAAAGTCGGGCAGGCCGCTCTGGCGCGTTCCGAGAACCTCGCCGGCACCCCGCAAGCGCAGATCCTCCTCGGCAATACGAAACCCGTCGTCGGTTTCGCGCATGATTGCGAGCCGTGCCTGCGCGGTCTCGCCAAGGGGCTGCGCGTAGAGTAACAGGCAGGTCGAGTGTCCGCTGCCGCGTCCAACGCGGCCGCGTAGTTGATGGAGCTGGGCCAGTCCGAAACGCTCGGCGTGCTCGATCACCATCACGGTCGCTTCGGGCACATCGACGCCGACCTCGATCACTGTGGTCGCAACGAGGATGTCAAGTTCGCCCGCGGCAAACTGGGCCATTACCTTGTCGCGCTCGGGCCCCTTCATCTGACCGTGGGCAAGGCCGACCCGCTCGCCGAACTGCTGGCGCAGATCGTCGGCCCGATCTTCTGCGGCGGCGACGTCGATGAGCTCGGACTCCGCTACCAGCGGGCAAACCCAGTAAATTCGTGCGCCCCCATCGATTGCACGGCGAAGCGACGCGCTGACTTCCGCGAGGCGGGAAAGAGGAATCGTCCGGGTATCGACGGGGTGGCGACCCGGCGGTTTTCCGAGGAGTCGTGAGACGTCCATGTCGCCGTAGGCGGTGAGTGCCAGGGTGCGCGGAATCGGCGTTGCGGTCATTAGGAGGGTGTTGGCTTCTCCGGTCGCGGCGTTGGTTTTGGCAGTAAGCGCGAGACGCTGGTGCACGCCGAAACGGTGCTGTTCGTCGATAATCGCAAGTCCGAGGTTCTTGAAGGCAACGCCTTCCTGGAAAAGGGCGTGGGTACCAATGGCGATTTGGGTCGTGCCGTCTTGAAGGGCGTTGAGCGCTGCCTCGCGCGCGTTTCCCTTCTCTCGGCCGGTCAGCAGGCCGATCGAGACGCCGCTCGGCGCCGCGATCTGTTCCAAGACCCGCAGGTGCTGGCGCGCCAGGAGTTCGGTTGGCGCCATCAGAACGGCCTGATAACCGCTTTCCACGGCGATGAGCATCGCGAGCAGCGCAACGACGGTCTTACCGCTGCCGACATCGCCTTGCAGGAGCCGCAACATGCGATGCGGCGACGCTAGGTCGCCGGCGATCTCTTCGAGCGCTTGAGTCTGTGCTGGCGTCAGCGTGAACGGCAGGCCCTCGATCACCGCTTTTCGCAGTGCGCCGGTTCCCTTGAGCGGTTCGCCGCGGGTCCGATGGGTGCGTTGGCGCACCAGCGACAGCGCAAGCTGATTGGCCAGCAGCTCGTCGTAGGCCAAGCGTTGGCGCACGGCCGCGTTGGCGTCTAGGTCGGGCAGTTCCTCAGGTTTGTGCGCGGCGAGCAAGGCGTCGCGCCAGTTTGGCCACGCATGGCGCGCTATCGCCGCCGCCTCTTGCCATTCGGGGAGGTCAGGCACCTGGCGCAGTGCCGCGGCGATGGCCTTCAACAGAGGTTTCGAGGTCAAACCGGCGGTGAGGGGATAGGTTGGCTCCACACCGATGACATTTGCCGCGTCTTCGGGTTTAGCGATCCAATCGGGATGCGCCATTTGACGCTCTGCACCGTAGCGCTCGATCCGGCCGCTTACGACCCGGGTTTCGCCCTCCGGCAGTTGGGCCTTCAGATAGTCCGCTCGCGCATTGAAAAATGTCAGCGTGATGAAGCCGGTTTCGTCCGAGCACCGTACCTTGTAAGGCAGCCGCCGGGTGGGCGCGGGCGCGTGGGCGTCAACCCGGACGGTGAGAGTGGCAATGGAGCCTTCGGGTGCTTCGGCGACCTTAGGGGCGAAGCGCCGGTCGATCAGACCGGAGGGAAGGTGCCAGCACAGATCGACGATCCGGTCGCCTGTTACCTTGGCGATCAGGGCGCCAATCTTTGGGCCCACGCCAGGGAGGGTCGTTACCGGTTTGAAAAGGGGAAAGAGTATTTCCGGACGCTGGGCCACCGTTCAGGGGCTCTTGTTCGGGGGAGGCTTCGACCTTAGCTTAAGGCTTCAATCTTTGCCACACCCGGTGTCATTCTGGCCCCGGGTCGTGGTCGTTTGTGTTGAGGCTATGGAAAACGACGACGAGACGACCGCTGCCCGACGTAAACGGATTCTGTTTCGAAGCTGGCATCGCGGGACGCAGGAGGCGGACCTCCTGCTCGGGCGGTTTGCCGACCGTCACCTCGGCACGATGGACGCAGAGTCGCTCGACCAGTTTGAGGCCGTTCTCGAGTTGCCCGAACCGGATTTGATGGCTTGGTATATGGGGCATGTACCGGTCCCTCCAGCGGTCCGCAGTCCTGTTTTAGACCGGATATTTAACTTTAGAATATATGAATAAACTATTGGGAAATATAAAAATTAAGGCGAATTCGTCGGTTGTCGTTGCGGGCGCACCGCCAGGACACGACGCTCGGGTTCTCGTCGACCTCGTGCAGTCCGGCGCGGCATCCCAGGTGATCTTCGTTGCACGGGACGGCGATCGCCAAGCAGCACTTGCCGATGCCTTGCGATTCTTTGCGCGGGATTTACCCGTCATCGTTTTCCCGGCTTGGGATTGCCTTCCCTACGATCGGATATCGCCGAACCAGGACGTGGTTGCGGCGCGAATGACGGCGCTCACGCAGTTGGCGAAGCTGGCCCCCGGCGACCCGGCGATAGCTGTTGCCACGGTTAACGCGGCGCTCATGCGGGTGCCCCCGCGCGACAGCGTCCTTCAGGCGTCCTACGTGGTGAAACCGGGTGAGCCGCTTCGTGTCGCCGATTTCACCGACTATCTGGTGCGGCATGGCTACGCGCGGGTCGGCACGGTGCGCGAACCGGGCGAATTTGCGGTGCGGGGCGGGATCATCGACGTATTTTCGCCCGGTGCAGTCGAACCGGTTCGGCTCGACCTTTTCGGCGACGACCTCGAAGCGGTTCGGACCTTCGATCCGTTGACGCAGGTGTCGCGCACCCGGTTGGACGAACTGCGGCTAGAAGCGGTCGGTGAATTTCCCTTCGACCAAACCGCGATCGACCGATTCCGCAACGCCTATCGACAACGTTTCGGGAACGCGATCGACGGCGACCAGCTCTACCAGGCAGTGTCGGAGGGGCGGCGGCACGCCGGGATGGAACATTGGTTGCCGCTATTTCACGAACAACTCGGGACGTTGTTCGACTACTTGCCGAGCGCGGCCATCGCCCTCGATCATCTCGCCGAGGATGCGGCGAAGGCGCGCTTCGATACGATTGACGACGCGTTCAACGCCCGTCGTGAGGCGCTTACGAAGCGGCTCGACGCGGCCACGATCTATCGGGCGCTGCCGCCGGAGTCGCTCTATCTGAGCCCCGATGAGTGGCGCAACCTTAGGGGCGAGCGCGCCAACTTTTCGTTCGACCAGTTCCGCGCTCCGGCTGGAAAACGTGACGTTATCGAAGCGGGCGGTACGGTGGGGCGGGACTTCGCGCCGGAACGGGCCCAAGCCGATGTCGACTTGGTCGGCGCGCTCCTGACTCACATGCGCAGGTTGCAGGGTGAGGGGCGGCGCGTCGTCATCGCCAACTATTCGGCCGGCACCCGCGATCGCACCGAACGGCTTTTGGCAACCCAAGAAGCCGGTGCGACAGCGCGCGTCGACTCCTGGTCGGATGTCCTAAGGTTGCCCCGCGCGACGATTGCCCTGGCGGTCCTGCCCCTCGAAAACGGCTTTGTCGCCGACGATGTCGCGGTTCTGACCGAGCAGGACATCCTGGGAGATACGCTGACACGCCGCGCGCGCCGGTCGTCGCGCAAGGCCGAGGCCTTCATCAGCGAGGTCTCCAGCCTGGAACCGGGCGATCTTGTGGTTCATGTCGATCATGGTATCGGCCGGTACGAAGGGCTGCAGACGCTGGACGTAACCGGCGCACCGCACGATTGCGTCGCGCTGACCTATGCCGACAACGCACGGCTCTTCGTCCCTGTTGAGAACATCGAGGTGTTGTCGCGTTACGGCGGCGCCGAATCGAGTGCGATGCTGGATCGCCTCGGGGGAACCGGTTGGCAGTCGCGCCGCGCCAAACTCAAGAGGCGACTCAAGGATATGGCGGAGGAACTGATTAAGGTCGCCGCTGCGCGGGTTGCGCGAAAGGGCGTGCCCATCGCGCCGCCGCCCGGCGCCTACGAGGAGTTTTGCGCGCGTTTCCCCTACGAGTTGACCGAGGATCAGCAAACGGCGGTGGCGGAGGTCGTCGGCGACTTGGGGTCGGGTCGCCCGATGGACCGATTGATCTGCGGCGATGTCGGCTTCGGCAAAACCGAAGTCGCCCTACGCTCGGCTTTCGTCGCGGCGATGGCGGGGCATCAGGTCGCGGTCGTCGTGCCGACGACACTTTTGGCCCGGCAGCATTTCGAGACCTTTCGGACACGGTTCGCCGGACTACCGGTCAATATCGGGCAACTTTCGCGGATGGTGACCGGAAAGCAGGCGTCCGAGACCAAACACGGGCTCACGACAGGCGCGGTGGATATCGTGGTCGGAACCCACGCCCTTTTGGCAAAGGACGTAAAATTCCGCGACCTCGGTTTGCTCGTCGTCGATGAAGAACAGCACTTTGGCGTCGGTCACAAGGAACGGCTGAAGCGGTTACGCAACGAAGTTCACGTTCTAACCATGACCGCGACGCCGATTCCGCGCACGCTTCAGATGGCGATGTCGGGCTTGCGCGAGCTTAGTCTCATCGCAACGCCCCCGGTCGACCGACTGGCCGTGCGGACGTTCATTATGCCCTTCGATCCGGTCACGGTGCGCGAGGCGCTGCTGCGCGAACATTTCCGGGGCGGCCAATCGTTCTACGTTTGTCCGCGAATTGCGGATTTGGTCGAGGCCCAGACCTATCTGCGCGAACAGGTGCCCGAGGTGAAGTTCGCGGTCGCCCATGGCCAAATGAATGCACGGGATCTCGACGACATCATGCGCTCGTTCTACGAGGGTGGTTTCGATGTCTTGATCTCGACCAACATCGTCGAATCCGGCTTGGACGTGCCGGCGGCCAACACCATGATCATTCACCGCGCCGACATGTTCGGTCTGGCTCAGCTGTATCAGCTCCGTGGGCGCATCGGCCGCTCCAAGGTCAGGGCCTACGCCTACCTGACGGTCGTGCCGGGTGCCGTACCGACAGCGCACGCGCAAAAACGCCTCGAGGTGATGCAGACCCTCGATCAGCTCGGTGCTGGATTTACGCTGGCCAGCCATGACCTCGACATTCGCGGTGCCGGCAACCTCCTTGGGGAGGAGCAGTCCGGCCACATCCGCGAGGTTGGCATCGAGCTTTTCCAGGAAATGCTGGAGGAAGCTGTCGCCACTGCCCGTCATGGTACGGATCAGGCAGAGGACGATGCGCACTGGTCGCCGCAAATCAATCTCGGGACGTCGGTGCTGATTCCGGAACGCTTTGTGGACGACTTGGACACCCGCTTGGGGCTTTATCGGCGGCTTAGCCGGTTGGAGACGGCGGGCGAGATCGACGCGTTTGGCGCGGAGTTGATCGATCGATTCGGTGCGTTACCCAGCGAAGTCGAACACCTGCTCGATGTGGTCAAGGTCAAAGCATCGTGCCGGGTCGCCGGTATCGAGAAGCTCGACGCGGGGCCCCGCGGCGCAACGATCGTTTTCCGTAAGAACCGATTCACCAATCCAGCGGGACTGGTAGACTTCATCGGCCGCCATGCGACGACAGCGAAGCTGCGGCCCGACCACACCCTGGTATACGGACGGGACTGGGCGGAGGAACGCGAACGAATCCGCGGTGTCGATCACCTCGTTCGCAATCTCGCCGCGATCGCGACTCAGTCTCCGACTGCCGCTACGGTGTCCGCCGCCTGAAGTTCCGCGATTTTATCGAAGACTTGAAGAAAAACGTCGGACGTCTGCGCGCCCTGGACCGCGTACTGATTGTTGACGATGAAGGTCGGAACGCCCGTGATGCCCATCTGTGAGGCGTGCTGGGCTTCCGCGCGAACCACGTCATCGTCGGTGTCGTTGCTCAGGCGGTCGCGGGTAGTTGTCCCGTCCAT
This sequence comes from uncultured Alphaproteobacteria bacterium, assembly GCA_964350495.1. Taxonomy (GTDB): domain Bacteria; phylum Pseudomonadota; class Alphaproteobacteria; order SHVP01; family SHVP01; genus CALJDF01. Next base: position 633 of record CAYGKG010000067.1, on the reverse strand, counting down.
CCCGGCTTCGACCGCCGCGGCGATCAGCGTTTCGGGGTCGCCGATGTCTTCGTTGTCGAGGAAGTAACGACGAAAGAGGATTTCAGCGAGCGCGTTTTGATGGCCGCTCTCACGAGCCCAGTGCAGGACGCGGTGGGAATCGATGGTGTTGGGCACGCGATTCATCGTGTTGAACTTGAAGGCAATGCCGCTCGACTCGCCCGCCTCGGCCAGTGCGCCAAGCATTCCTTCCGGATAGGTTTCGGTGCCGAACTTCTCGCGCAAGTAGTCCTTGCGGTCGACACCTTCTTTTGGTGTCGCCGGATTGAGTTGGTAGGGATGCCACACAATTTCGATGTCGAGATCGGGGCGCTCGGCCAAGGCGGCTTCCAAGCGGCGTTTGCCGACGAAGCACCACGGGCAAATGGTGTCTGATATGATGTCGATTTTCATGATATCGACAGTATAGATCAAAACCAGAAGCGGGCGCGAGCGCGCGGATCCGCCAGAAAGAGGCATTTCGTGACGACACAACCATTGAAGGGCAAACGCGCGTTGGTGACCGGCGCGTCGAGCGGGCTGGGCGCCCGTTTTGCAGAGGTTCTTGCAGCCGACGGGGCGCAGGTCCTATTGGCAGCCCGGCGGGTCGACCGG
>CAYGKG010000066.1:12434-16328 GCA_964350495.1 uncultured Alphaproteobacteria bacterium | reverse complement strand
TCGTAACAAAGGAAACCCCGCCCCGTGATGCCGCGCGACCAAGGCCCGATCTACCTCGAAACCGTCATGGGCCGCTTTCCGGTCGAGCCGTGGAACACGGCCTCGAACCTGCTGTTCTTGGCGATCATCGTCTTCTGGTATGTGCGGGTCCGCGGCGAGGTCCGCCACCACCGTTTTATCGCCTATAGCCTACCCGTCCTGGTGGTGGGCTGGGTCGGCGGGACGATCTATCACGCGACGCGCTCGGCCAATATTTGGCTGTTCATGGATTTTCTGCCGATCGCGCTGTTGGTGATGGCGGTCGCGATCTTTTTCTGGCGCCGCCAGGGCGTGCGCTGGTGGTGGGTGCCGCTGTTGGTGTTCGGGCCGTTCGCCCTGGTGATGACCCTGATGAGTGTCTTGGACATGCCCGACGCGATGCGGCCCGTCGCGGGCTATCCGGTGCTGGCATTCTCGATCCTGCTGCCGGTATTGCGCTACCTGTGGCAAAGCGGCGGCGCGGACTGGCGGTTGGTGCTGGGCGCGCTGGCGATGTTCGTGATTGCGGTGACGTTTCGCTCGGTCGATGGGCGGCTGTTCTTGGCGGTCCTGCCGATGGGCACGCACTGGCTGTGGCACAGCTTTGGCGCCGCCGCAGTGCAGTTCCTGATTCTTTATATATGGCGCAGCGACCTGCGCGAGACCGCGGCGCGGCGCGCCTGAGACGCTTATCGGTGGCGCGCCCTTGGCGCGACATCTGGCGCAGCGACCTGCGCGAACGGGCGCGCCCCTAATCCGGCGATTTTCTAGAGCGTCGGAGGGAACAGCAGGAAGAACAGCGAGATCGTCGCCACCGACAGGACCGTGGTGACCAGCGTCGCCGACGAGGTGCGCAGCACGTAGGTGCCGTAGGTCTGGGCCAGGACGAACCCGCCGGTGCCGGTGGGCAGCGCGGCAATCAGCACGGCGACGGTGGCCCACAGCGGATCGGTGGGGAAGACGACGAACACCATGACGGCGGTGACCAGCGGATGGACCACAAGCTTGGTCAGCGTCATCGCGCCGACCTCGACTTTGCCTTGGCTGAGCGGCTTGCCGACCATGAACAGGCCGATCGAGAACAGCGCGCAGGGGCCGGCGGCCGCGCCGAGCAGGCCGGTGAAGCGCTCCACCGGCACGGGCAACGGCCAGCCTGCGGCCGCCCAGGCGATCCCGGCCAGCGGTGCCACCAGCACGGGGTTGCGCGCCAGGGCGCGGACCAAATGACGCCCCACGCTGGCCAGCCCGCCTTTGTCGGACCGGCCCCATTCGATCAGCACGACGGCGATCCCCATCATCACCGCGGAATTGAGCACGACGATGACGATCGTCGGGACCGCCGCCGCCGGGCCGAAGGCGGCGAGCGCCAGCGGGATGCCCATGTAGCCCGAGTTGCCATAGACCCCGTTCATCCCGTGCAGCGCGGCCTCCGCCGGACTGTTGCCAAAGAAAATCCGCGCCACCACGATCGCGCCGGCCCAGATGATCACAACCGCGCCGAGGAAGCCCGCGATGAACGGTCCGTTCCACACCACCGCGAGGTCGACCGTGGCCATCGCGCCGAACAAAAAGGCCGGCAGCGCCACCCAATAGACGAAGCGGTTGAGCGCCTCGCTGCTGGCTTCGCCCAGCAGACCGCGGCGGCCCGCGAGGTAGCCCACGGCGATGATCGCGAAGACGGGAAAGACGACGGTGAGAATTGCGGACATGGCTGCAGTCGAGGGATGCCCCGGCCGCCGCCACGGCGCCCGAGAGGGGCCCCGCTTTTGGCAGGTTCCGGCGGGCGGTGCAATCGGTGGAGTGGGGTGGGAAGAGGCGAGACGGGCGGCGCTGTGCGCGGCTAGAGCGTCAAAGGGTTGGCGCGTCCTCGGTTCTTTATCGAGGGTGTGCACCCTTCGTCGTGCGCCCTTGGCGCTTATTGCGGCGTGCGCCCTTGGCGCTTATTGCGGCGCGCGCCCTTGGCGGGACCGCCCCGGATCAAGTAAGGTCGCCCCCACGCACCCGTAGCTCAGCTGGATAGAGCGCTGCCCTCCGAAGGCAGAGGTCACACGTTCGAATCGTGTCGGGTGCGCCAATCTTTTCATGGAGCCCATTTCCCAACGCCGCGATCGGCGCGCTTTAGGACGCGCTTGCGGCGGCTTTGAGGGCGGTGCGGATGTCGGCGAGGCGGCGGTCGAGGCGGGCGAGGCCGTCGTCGAGGTCGTGCAGCATGCGATCGACCGGGAGGTCGGCACTGCGGCGCAGGGCGCGCCAGTCGTCGTGCGCGACCGGCGGGCCGGGGGTGCGGCGGCGTTCGGGAATGTGGCGCGAAGCGGCCATGACGACAACATAGGTCGCCATTGTGGCCGGACTGTGGCCAGGTCTGGTGGGCCGGTCCGCGCGGGCCGCATTGGGCACGAGATCGCCCCCACGACTGCTGGTGCGATTTGCCCCCTACACCGCCTGGCCACAGGCATGGCCCGAGGCCCAGGCCCATTGGAAGTTGAAGCCGCCGAGGTGGCCGGTGACGTCGACGACCTCGCCGATGAAATAGAGGCCGGGGACGGCGCGGGCCTCCATGGTTTTTGACGATAACGCCCGGGTATCGACGCCGCCCACGGTAACCTCGGCGGTGCGATAGCCTTCGGTGCCGCCCGGGGTGACACGCCAGGCGTTCACGGCGGCGGCGATCCGGGCCAGCGTTTTGTCGGCGCAGTCGGCGAGGCGCCCGTGGCCTGCGGTTATCGCGACGATGCGTTGCGCCAGGCGCGTGGGTAGATGGTGCGCCAGCGCGGTGCCGATCTCTTTGCGGGGCTGGCTCTGCTTGGCGTCTTTGAGCTGCGCGAACAGGTCGGTGCCGGGCAACAGGTCAACGGTGATCGTGTCGCCCGGATGCCAGTAGGAGGAGATCTGCAAGATCGCCGGGCCGCTGAGGCCGCGGTGGGTGAACAACAGAGCCTCGGTGAAGGCGGTTTTGCCGAGCGTGACGGTCGCCGGCAGCGACACACCGGCCAGATCGTGAACCCCGGCCAGGGTGCCGTCGTTGACCGTGAACGGCACCAGGCCGGGGCGCGGGTCGATCACGGCGAGACCGAACTGCCGGGCGATGTCGTAGCCGAAGCCACTCGACCCCATTTTGGGAATCGACGGCCCGCCCGTAGCAATCACCAGGGACGCCGCCGCGACCGTGCCGTGATCGGTAGCGACTGTGAAGCCCTGGTCGCCTTTGGCAATGCCGGTCACGGTGGTGGCCGTGCGCAGGTCGATCCCGCGCGCCTCCGTAATCAATAGGTCGATGATCTGCTGCGCCGAGCCGTCGCAAAACAATTGGCCGTGGTCGCGCTCGTGATAGGCGATGCCGTATTTTTCGACCAGCGCGATGAAATCGGCCGGGGTGTAGCGGCTCAGCGCCGAGACGCAAAAGCGTGGATTGTCCGACAAATAGTTGTGCGGCGCGACGTGGCGGTTGGTGAAATTGGCGCGGCCGCCGCCGGAGATCCGGATCTTTTGACCGGGCTTCTCGGCGCGCTCCAGCACGAGAACGCGGCGCCCGCGCTTGGTCGCTTCGCCCGCGCACATCAGGCCCGCGGCCCCGGCGCCGATGACGATAAGATCGAAATCCGGCATCCCCACCGTATAGCCGATGGAGCAAGGTCAGCCTATCGGGCGACCGCACCGCCGGTCTTTCCCCGATGGCGGTCCACGCCGGATTAGGGCGATGGAGCGGTTCTTGACGGTCATGTAGGTCGGTATGTGGGCGGCAATATCGACGTGGGGCGGGGCCCTAGAAGGGAGCGGCGCCGCGGCAACCTTTGGCGGCGCGGAGACGGCGCTGGCTCGGTCCGCCTGCGGCCTCCCGTAGCGGCGAAAAACGCGCTAAGAACGGGCATGGCGCAC
>CAYGKG010000066.1:0-12334 GCA_964350495.1 uncultured Alphaproteobacteria bacterium | reverse complement strand
CCGCCTGCGGCCTCCCGTAGCGGCGAAAAACGCGCTAAGAACGGGCATGGCGCACGGCGATCGCTTCGAAACACTGCTCGGTTTTGGGATACGACGGCCCACGGGCGACGGCGCGACGCAGATTCTCGTCGACCAGGTTGCGATCGCTCGGCGACAGTATCTGGTGATCGGCGTGGGTGCTGCGGTCGGCGCCCTGGTCGTGGTCTTGTCCTTTCGCGACATGGTCGCGCCCTACGTCCTTGTGCCGTGGGCGTTGATCGCCGCATTCACCGGTGTCTCCAGTATCCGCGCCGGGATCCGCCAGCGCCGCGCCGGCGACCGCCAACCGAAGGACGCGTTCCGCTCGGCGCGCAAAATCCTGTGGCGCTCGTGGCTCGCCGCCGCCTTTTGGGGCGCGACGTACTTCGTGGGCGCGATCCTTTCCCATCAAACCGACAACGGCGTCCTTGCCGTGCCCGAACTGATCTCCTTGCTGTTTGCGGCCGGGACGGCGGCGGGGTTGATCAGCGTGATGGGCATGATCCCGCTGCTGTGGGCGCCGATGACGATCCTGCTTCTGATTCCGGTCGCCGTCGCCAGCGCCCTCAGCGGGCATGACGAAAGCGCGTTGGTGGCGATCGTGCTGGCGTTGTTTGTCAGCGCACTCTTCTTTACCGGCGCGAATGCCCACGCCAGCTATGTCCGCAACGCCCAATTGCGCGAACGCGCGGCGCGATTGGCCGCCGAGAAAACTGCGGCCGAAGCCGATCTCGCGCAGTTTTTCGAGCGCACCAACACGCTCCTCGCCATCATCGAGGTCGGCAGCGGCGGCAAGTTCGTGCGCGCGAACCCGATCTGGTCTCAAATTCTGGGCTATGCCCCGAGTGAAATCGTCGGGCGCTATAGCCGCGAGTTCATCCACCCCGACGATATGGCGCGCGCCCACACGGCCTTCGTCGACGTTCTAGCGGGCACCGACGTGACCGGCCTTATCCTGCGCTACCGCAGCAAGGCCGGTCCCTACCGATGGCTGCAATGGAACGTGACCTACGACGCCGCGACGCGCCACGCCTTTTGCACGGCCTCGGACGTCACCGAACGCGAGCAGTCGCGAACCCTGAAGGAGCAACTGGTGTCGACGGTGAGCCACGAGCTGCGTACGCCGCTGACGTCGCTCAAGGCGTCGCTCGGTCTGCTGGCGGCAGGTCTAGCAGCCGATTCAAGTGCGCGCGACCGGTTGATCGAAATCGCCGACCGCAACGCCGACCGCCTGACCACGTTGACCAACGACTTCCTCGATCTCGAACGTCACGGTGCGACGCGGTATCTCGATATCGAAGCATGCCCGCTTAGCGAGATCGTTGGCGCCGCGGTGGCCGACCTGGCACCGGTGCTGGAACCGACCGGCGTCGCCTGCGTCGTGCACGACGCCTTGAACGGAGCCACGGTCACGGGCGACCGCGACCGGATCGGGCAGGTAGTCAACAATCTCCTGTCGAACGCCTTCAAGTTTGCGCCGGTGAACAGCGAAATCCGGATCGACCTCGACATCCGCGGCGACGTCGCGCGGGTTGCCGTTGCCGATCGCGGCGAAGGCCTGCCCCACGGCACCGCCGGTTCGGTGTTCGAACGCTTCGTGCAGGTCAATACGCCCAAGCGCGGCGTGGGCGGCAGCGGGCTCGGTCTTGCGATCTCGAAGGAACTGATCGACGCGATGGGCGGGACCATCGGCGTCGACAGCATTCCGGGCCACGGCGCGACGTTCTTTTTTGAGTTACCCCTCGCCCCGGCGACCGGCGGCGCGGCGACCAGCACTCTCGGAGGGACGCTCGCTGCCTTGCCCGCCATCGGCCTAGAATAGGGGTGTTTAGGACGACAAGCGGGTCGGACGTGGATGGGAATCGAGACCGACATCGCCGCGTGGGACGGTAAGGCGACCGATCCGATCGCGGCCGTCTATGCCCGGCACCACGCCGACGAGACGTTCGTTGCGGACGTCATCGCGTTGATCGGCGACCCCGAATGCGCGCGCGGCGCGACCTGGTTGTTGAAGCATCACCTCGAAGGCGGCAGTGTCTCGCTGCCGGCGGTGCCGACGCGGCGGATATTCGCGCAATTGGACGCGCTGGCGCATTGGGAGGCCAAGCTGCATGTGTTGCAGTGTTTACCGTTCCTCACGATTGCGGCGCGCGACGCACCGAAGGTCGCGCGGTTCGTCGAGGCCTGCCGGCACGACGACGCGACGTTCGTCCGTGCCTGGGCCTATACCGGGTTGCATGAACTCGCGGTGCAGCACCCGGCCTACCGCGACCACGCCCGCGCGGTTCTGGACGCGGCGATGAGGACCGGACAACCGGCCTCGGTCAAGGTCCGCATTCGCCGCGCGTTGGCGGCGGGTTTCTGAGGAGCGACCGCGAGGCCGCCGTGTTCGGCGCCGGCGATTCCCCTTCCTAGCGGGCACCCAACGGGCGGTCTTCGGCAGGCGCGGCACTCAAGGTGAGGTGATTTGCACCGGCGCGGCGCGCGCGACACAGTTCGGTAGCGCATCGGGCGGCGGCGTGGGCGGCGCAACAAACGGAAACAACCGGGGGGAGGAGAAACCGTGGGTCGACTGATCGGATCGCGCGTCGGCGCGGCGGCGGGCGCGCTGGTGCTGGTAATCGGCTTCGCGTGGCTCGGCGGACCGCAGGCCCTGGGCGCGCACCCATGGTGGGCGGCCAGTGTCGGTTATATCGGCGGTGCAGCCGGGGTTGCGGTGTGGTTGGTGCTGACCCTGGTGAGGCTCGGTCCTCGGCGCACGGCCCTAGCGGCGTTGGTTGTGCTGGTCGCGGCCGGCGTTGCGACCTGGATCGGCAAGACCAACTTTGCCGCCTCCTATGCTGAGGACGCCCTGGCGGGGCGGTTTTGGTATGTCGGCTGGATCGTCTCCTTGGCGGCCGCGACCGTCCTGATTGCCGCGGTGCTGCGCGCCGCGATGACGCCTCGAGCGTAGCGCCGCCGGGGGTCGGCCAGCCTTTTCTGGAATAAAATGTGCCGCGGCGCCGTTAGCGCTTTAGACAGTCACGGGTGTGACGTCGCACCATCCAAACCGAGGGACTCCCATGAAAACCGTTTTTCAGATTCTTGCCGCCGTGGCGACGGTCGCCGTCCTGACCGCGCCGGCGCAGGCCCAAATGAAGCAATCGCACGCCCACATGAAACATGTGATCGCGTCGTGGAACGACACCCCCGATCAGGCCGGCTTGCTGCCGACCGCGCTTGAGGAATTGGAGATCGCCCAACAGCACGCGGCGCTGGCCTTGACCAAGCCGGACGATTTGGCGTCGATCAAACTGCATGTCGGCCACGTGATTCACGCACTCGACCCGTCGGTCGAGGCGAAGGGCCCGGGACGCGGCTACGGCGTGGTCAAGGCCGCAAGCGGCGCAGCCAAGCACATCGGCTTTGCCGCCGCTGCCGCCGACGCCTCGGACGGCGTCAAGGCCCATGCCGTGCACGTTTCGGCCAGCGCCGAAAACGTCGTGACGTGGGCAGCGGACGCGGTCGCCCTAGCCAAGGAAATCCAGGCATCGACCTCGGCCGCCGACGCTAAGGACAAAGCCATGCGCCTGCAGGCGATGCTGGGCGTTATGATGACTGGTACCGACGCCAACGGCGACGGCAAGATCACCTGGGAAAAGGGCGAAGGCGGCCTGGACCAGGCAGCCGAACACATGGGCTTCATGGCCGATGGCGAGGAGGGCTTCGCCTCCTAACGCCGACCGATTCGATCAAGACAAAACCCCGGCCATCGCGCCGGGGTTTTTTGTGTACCGCTTCGATGGGTGGCGGTTCGTCCAATAGAAACCCCGCCAACATCCGAAGAGATTGCACGGGGTTTCTCAGAGTCTGCGAGGGTTCGATGTCGCCTCGCGCCCGACCCAAGGCCGGGCTATGTGCGGTGGTATCGCGTCGAGGGTCCCGTTCACCGGTGACTCGGGCCCCCCACGTCGTGGGGTGGAGTCATGCGTGCGCACCTCCTGTCCGATCCACGACCACTATGCATCGTGGACACTTGGATGATCCGCCTCTGCGGCGGCAAAATCAATTCACATTAAGGGTCAGGATTGTTGACGGAGTGCGGCGCCGCGCTCTCAGCGCGCGCAAACTAGCGCAGCAGCACAACCGGTATCTTGCACTCGCGCACCATCGCCGTCGTGGTCGAGCCGATGATCAGACTGCGGATACGCGAATGGCCGTAAGCGCCCATGACGAGAAGACCGACCCCGTTCGCCTCGACGGCCTGGGCGATGACCGATTCGGTGTGACCCTGCACGATGGCGGCATCGACCGTGTAGCCGCTCGCCTTGAGGGTGGCCGCCGCGTTGTCAAGACTAAGCCGGTTCTTGGTGGTGTCCGAGCCGACCATGAGCAGTTGGCACGGCAGATCCTTGAAGAGCGGACTGCGCGCCACATGCCCGACGGCGCGCATGCTGCTGGGTCCGCCGTCATAGGCGATGAGAACGCGCGCGATCGGCTTGAAGGCGCGCGATGCGACAAATACCGGCTTGGTGCAAGCCCGCACGACGCGTTCGAGGTTGGAGCCGAGATGGAGCTTGGCGAAGTCCGCGGCCTCGCCGCGCTTGCCGACCACCACGATATCGGCGTCGCTCTCGCCGTCGGTCACTTCTTCGACGATGTCGCCCAGGCGCAGGCGCGTCGTCACCGCGACGCCGCCGCCCGCTTCGATAACGGCTTGGGCGTCGTCCAGAATGGCGCGACCGCGTTTGTGGGCGAGCTTGGCGGTCTGTTCGTCATGGGCGCTGAGTTCTTCGAGGAGCGCCGTGCGGGCGCCCAGCGCAATGCTGCCCGACAAATTGGGCGACACGGCCGCGGTCTGGCGGCGCCCGAGGACGTGCAGGACATCGACGCCGGCACCGGTTCTGCGGGCGATCCAGGCGGCGTGGTCGCACACGCTCCGGGCGTAGAGCGACCCGTCGACAAGGGCGAGGATCTTGGTCATCGGCCAATCCTACCCTAATGACCCATGAGGCGCTCAAGGGCGCCGGGTTTGTCGTGGATCGCGAGTTTGTCGACGATGGTCTCGCTGGCTTCGTTGATCCCGACGATTTCGACGTCGGCCCCTTCGCGGCGGAACTTGAGCACCACCATGTCGAGCGCCGCGACACTGGAAATGTCCCAGATGTGGGCGTGAGTCACATCGATGGTGACCGTATCGGGCGCTTCGCGGAAATCGAAGGCGGCGGCGAAGGCCTCGGCCGAAGCGAAAAAGATTTGGCCTTCGACGACATAGGTGCGCGAGCGGCCGTCGGACGACAGGGTCGAGGTAACGCGGAAGATCTGCGCGATCTTCCAGGAGAAGAAGATTCCCGACAGCAGCACACCGACGAGAACGCCGATGGCGAGGTTGTGGGTGAGGACGACGCCGACCACCGTGGCCACCATGACGATGGACGACGAGCGCGGATGGTGGCGCAAATTCTTGATCGACGACCAACTGAACGTGCCGATCGAGACCATGATCATGATCGCGACCAGCGCAGCCATCGGAATGCGCCCGACCCAATCGCCCAGGACGACGATCATGAACAACAGGAACACGCCCGCGCAGAAGGTCGAGAGCCGGCCCCGACCGCCCGATTTCACGTTGATCATCGATTGGCCGATCATCGCGCAGCCGGCCATGCCGCCGATAAATCCGGTAGCGGTGTTGGCGATACCCTGGCCGATGCATTCGCGGTTTTTGTCGCTGGGGGTATCGGTGAGTTCGTCGACGATGGACGCGGTCATCAGCGACTCAAGCAAGCCCACCGCCGCGACCGCCGCCGAGTAGGGCAAGATGATCATCAGCGTCTCGAACGTGAGCGGGATTTGCGGGATGAGGAAGATCGGCAGCGTCGAGGGCAACTCGCCAAGGTCGCTGACGGTGCGCACGTCGAATCCGAACAGCATAGCGGCCGCCGTCAGCAACAGGATGCAGACCAGCGGTGAGGGGATCGACTTGGTCAGCATCGGAAACAGGTAAATGACGCCAAGCCCGGCCGCGACCATCACATAGGTCAGCCACGGCACGCCGATCAACTCGGGCACCTGGGCGAGGAAGATGAGAATCGCCAGGGCGTTGACGAAGCCGGTCATCACCGAGCGCGAGACAAAGCGCATTACCATGCCGAGCCGCAAGAAGCCCGCGGCGATTTGCAGCAGGCCGGCAAGCACGGTGGCGGCAAGCAGATACTGCAGGCCGTAATCCTTGACCAGCGTCACCATCAGTACGGCGGTGGCCGCGGTCGCGGCCGAGATCATCCCGGGCCTGCCGCCGGTAATGGCGACGAGGACCGCGATGGAGAAAGAGGCATAGAGGCCGACCTTGGGCCTGTGTCTTTTACACATCTCCGAGCCCACGAGACGGGGGATCAGCGCCAGGGCGACAACGAGTCCGGCGAGCACGTCGCCCCGGATGTTGCCGATCCATTGGTCGCGGTAGGCGGCGAGAAACGTCACGTCGAGGACTCCAGTGGGCGCGCACCCGGATGCACCGTCGGCGGTGCGGCGCCTTTGGGGGTTAGATGAGAGCGGGGCCGAGCGCCTGTGGCGGATTGAAGACGACGGGCGGGCCACCATAGAAGGCCGCCATGCTGCAATGCAACATCGGTGGCCGGCCGCGGCCCGCCTAGAGCACGATTTGGGTGACCAGCACGAAATAGATGAGCAGGCTGGCGATGTCTTGGATCACGGTGCAGATCGGGCCCGAGCCCAGCGCCGGGTCGAAGCCGAGGCGTTGGAAGCTCCAGGGCAGGCTGAAGCCGACGACCGCCGAGACGGTGCCGGCGGCAAGAACCGCAAGGCCCACCGCGGCAGCCAGCGCGGCGTCGCCGAGCAGGGCGAACGCGGCGAGCGCCGAAACAAGACCCAGGACCGCGCCGATGGCGCCGCCGATGATCGTCTCGTCACGCACCAACACCGCGATCGGCACCGCGCCGACCGACAAGCCGCGGACCGCGACCGAGACTGCTTGGCTACCGATCGCACCCGCGATGTAGACCAACGCCGGGACGAAAAAGGCCACCGACAGGTTGACCGTCATCGTCTCTTCGAACCGCGCCATCACGAGGGTGACCAGCGACGAAGCGACCAGACCGAACAGAAGCCACGGGATCCGCCGCCTGAAACGACTGCCCATCGGTTCGGCGAGCGCGTAGGTCGCACCGTTTTCGTGCGGCACGATACCGGCGATGCGCTGCAGATCTTCCATGTGTTCGTCGCGCAGGATCTTGAACAACGCCTCGGGCGGGACCGCGCCGATCAAGCGGTCGTCGGAATCGACCACCGGGACCGCGATCATGCCGTAGTCCATCGCCAAGGCCGCGACGGCTTCCTGGTCGGCATCGGCGCGCACCGAATCGTGCTCGGGCTCCATGATATCGCCAATGGCGCCCCCCGAGGCCGACAGCAAATCGTTGATGCGCACGATGCCTTCGAGGCGGCCGTCCGAATCCGTCACGAAGACCGTATCGGCGCAGGCAAAACGGCGGCCCCGCAAATCGGCGAAGACCGCGGCGACGGTCGAGGCGCGCTGCGCGATCGGGATATCGGCGGTCATGTGCTCCGCGGCCGTATCGGCGCTGGGTTGGGTCGAGTCTGCCAGGGTCATGACGCGCGCTCCGTTTCGTGATGGTACCGGGCCGGCCGGGTGGGGAAGACTGTCGGCCCTGCCACGCGGCGCGCCAATGCCCCAGGTCAATTGCGACGCACCCCCTCGCCCGGCGATCCAGTCGGTGTATGGTGCACCCCGTTTCCAGGAGGAATCGTTTCGATGCTCGCCGCAGCCCCGTTTTCTCTCGTTGCAGTCGCCGCGGCCTGTGCGACAAGCGTCCTGGCGCTGGGTTGGCCCGCGCCAGCGCGGGCGGCGGAGGCCGGCGAGAAGGACAAACGCACCGTGACGGTGGTGCTGGAAAACGACGTCTTCTACAACACAGACCGGCACTACACGAATGGGGTGCGGGCGAGTTGGGCCGGCAGCATCAACGGCGCACCGGGCTGGGCGCGGACCATCGCGGATTGGGTGCCGTTCTTTCCCAAAACCGGCGACATCCACACGCTCTATACGCTGGGCCAGAACATGTACACGCCCAGCGACATTACCCTGGAGTCGCCGCCGCTGAACGATCGGCCCTATGCCGGGTGGCTCTACGGCGCGGTCGGCCTAGTTAAGGAAACCGACAAGCAACTGGATCAACTGACCCTGTCGCTAGGGATCGTCGGGCCGTCGGCCTTTGCAGAAGATACGCAGAAATTCGTCCACCGGGTGATCGATTCGAACGATCCCAAGGGCTGGCACGCGCAGCTCGGCAACGAGCCCGCGTTGTTGCTGTCCTACCAGCGGAGCTGGCGCGAGGCGATCAGCCGCCCGGTCAAGGCCCTGACGGTCGACGTGACGCCGACGCTGGGCGCGGCGCTTGGCAACGTGTTCACCCATGCCAGCGTTGGCGCGACGGTGCGGCTGGGCAACATCACGCCGCTGGACAACGGGACCGGGCACGGGCCGCTCGACTTCGGACCGCCGCGGATCCAGCCAAGCGCGCCGGGGTCGGGCTTTTTCTTTTCGGCCGAACGCTTCACCTGGTACCTGTTCGCGGGCGTCGAGGGGCGCGCGGTCGCGCGCAACATCTTTCTCGACGGCAACACGTTCGGTCATAGCCGTAGCGTGAATTCCGAGCCGTTGGTCGGCGACGCGCAGTTCGGCATCGTCGCGGCGTGGCGCGACTGGCGGGCGAGCTATACCCACGTCCTGCGTACCCGCGAGTTCGCCGGCCAAAGCGAGCGCGACGACTTCGGCGCGTTCAGCGTGAGCGTGCGGTTTTAGGCGCTAGACGACCGCGAACCACACCAGTCCCGCGGCGGCGCAGCCGCCGAGTGTCGCCAGCATCGAGACGCGGAAGCGGAAGATGGCGACGATCGCCGCGGCGGTCAGCAGGGCCGCCGGCCAATCGATCGTCGTCCACACCGGGACATCGACGTGCAGGCCGAAGGCGCGCAACGGCGCGAGGTCGCGGAACAGGGTGTGCAGGGCGAACCACAGCGCGAGGTTGACGATGACGCCGACGACAGCCGCGGTAATCGCCGACATGGCGCCAGCCAGCGCCCGGTTGTCGCGCAGCGATTCGATGAACGGCGCGCCCAGGAATATCCACAGGAAGCACGGCACGAAGGTGACCCACGTCGTCAGGACCGAGGCGAGCGTCGCCGCCGCGATCGGATTCACCGCGCCGGCGTCGCGCCAGGCGCCCATGAAACCGACGAACTGGACCACCTGGATCAGCGGGCCGGGCGTGGTCTCGGCCATGCCGAGGCCGTCGAGCATTTCGCCGGGTTCCAGCCAAGCGTAGTTCTGCACCGCCTCCTGCGCGACGTAGGCGAGGACCGCGTAGGCGCCGCCGAAGGTAACGACGGCCATCTTGCTGAAGAAGGTGGCGATCTGGGCGAAGACGTTGTCGGCGCCAAGGGCCAATAGCAGCACGGCGGTCGGACCGAGCCACAGCAGCAACAGCACCGCCGACACCTTGAGCGACCAGGCGAGGTCGGGTTTGGCGTGGGCCGGGATGTGCACGCCAAGGGCGGAGTCCGAGTCGGCCAAGCCCATCGCGGCGTCGCCATGACCGCCGCTGCCTTTGAACGCGGCCAACCCGAGGCGACCGCCGACCAAGCCGATCAGCCCGGCGCCGACGACGATCGCTGGGAACGGCGCAGCAAACCCGAAGATCGCGATGAAGGCGATCACGGCCATTGTAATGAGTGTCGGGTTGCCGAGCGCGCGTCTGCCAATCCGCAGCACGGCGTTGAGGACGATGGCGAGTACCGCCGCCTTGAGGCCAAAGAACAGCCCCGCGACCGCATCGACATCGCCCAGCAGCACGTAAATGTAGCTGAGCGCCAGGATCGACAGGAATCCCGGCAGGACAAAAAGCGTACCGGCAACCAGTCCGCCGCGGGTGCCGTGCAACAGCCAGCCGAGATAGACCGTGAGCTGTTGCGCCTCGGGCCCCGGCAGCAGCATGCAGTAGTTCAGCGCGTTGAGGAATCGGCCTTCGCCGATCCAGCGTTTCTCGTCGACCACGATCCGGTGGATGACGGCGATTTGCCCGGCCGGGCCGCCGAAACTGAGGGCGGCCACCCGTAGCCAGACCATCAGCGCCGCGCGAAACGGGACGCCGTGGCCCGGCGTTGGGTCGGGCGTGCCGGTGTCGGTCGCGGCGCTCATTGCGGGACCGCGCGGTGGGGCGGCCAGTCGTGGGTTTCGTCTACCGCATCGCGGCTCCAGCGATAGAGCGCGTCATAGACGCCGAGCGCGGCGTCGAGTTGGTCGAGGTCGTTGGCATACATCCGCGACAGGCCGAGCGAGACGGCGAGCAGTCCGGCCGATTCGGGTGCAAGGTCGAGGCGCGCGGTATCGGCGCCGCGGACGATCGTGGCCAGCCGGGCCAGGGGTGGGGTTTCCAGCATGAATTCCTGGACCATCACATCAAAGGTGCACAGCGCGCCGCGGTGCGACCAGAAGGTATCTTCGACATCGAACGGCGTAGCGTTGAATTTTTCGGCGACCGCGGCGACCTCGGTCGGCGCGACGAACAGAAATACCGCGTGCGGATCGACGAACCGGCGGATCAACCAAGGGCAGGCCAGGCGATCGATCTTGGGCCGCGACCGCGTGACCCAGACGGTACGCGCCTTTGCATCGCGCGCCGGGACGACCGCCGCCGGCGTCGCCGGCAGATTCAACTGCGCCCATGATTCGAACCCGCCTTCGAGATTCTCGGCGGCGATGCCGTCGCTGCGCAACCACGCCGCCACGCCTTCGCTGAGCTTGAGACCGCGCTGGCAGATTACGACAACTGCATTACCGCTGTATTGCGCCGCCCATTCGCCGACGCGGTCGTAGGGCCGGCGGTGGGCACCGGGGATGAGGCGGGGATCGAGCGCGTAGTCCGCGTCGATCCGCACGTCGACGAGGACAGGGCAGCGCGGTGTGCCGATCAGGCGGGCGAGTTTGTTGGGCGCAATGCTAGTGAACGACGACATAGGGCATCCTTCCGCAGAACGGTGACAGGATGCGATTCTTGGGCTGTCGCCTCACGGGGAGATCGCGGGTGTCCCCATGGGCGAACGGTGCGCTTGGTTGGAAACGATGTCAACCGGGAGCCCTCGCGCAGCCTCAACCGGCGTTGGGGAGCACCTCGACGGCATAGGCGTGGGTGAGGGTGCGGTCGAGGACGGGATCGTGCAACGCCATCTCGAAGCGCGTGGCCGGGCGGACGCCGCCGCGGACCGCGAGGGTTCCGCAGAACATCAGGGTACCCGCTTCGAAGGAACCGCCTTGGGCGACGTAGCGGTCGATCAGATCGTCGGGCGCGCGCATCGTGGTGACGGGGCCCTCTTGATAGAGCGTGCGCGTACCCTCGATCGTCGCGTAGGACCGCAGCACCAACCGGTCCCAATGGGGCGCCACGTCGTCGAGCCGCCATAATCCCAGACCGACCGGCTTGGCGCAGACCTGCTTGGACAGGCTGACGCTATGGGTTTCGAGCTGGCGGTCGGTGTGGTCCGAGCCGACGCCCAGCCAACGCGCAGTGTCGTCCTGATAGATAAAGAACTCAACTTCGCCCGAGGTGTCGGGTCCAACCGCCTGGATCGCAAGCCCTTGGGTCAGAAGCGACGCGGCGACCCGGTAAAAACACGGGGTCGAGGCGGGGCGCGGGACACCCAAAGCGGCAAGCTCGGCGATGTGGTGTTCCATGGCCGCGGCGTCGCGTCCCGTCCATCCGGCAATGACGAGGGTGTGCACCGGGGCCGCCAACGGCGGGGCGCCGGGGCGGACGAAGGTCAAGGCGGGTGGCACTACCGGCATCGCCGCACCGGGACGGGCGTGACCCGGCAGGGGGTCGGGCGGGGACCAGAAACGGTCGATTTCATCAGGTTTCCTTGGAATCGGGCGGGTTTGAGCATCGTAGCGCGTTGCCGCACCGATGCCGTGGACTTTCGCTAGGAGCCGGCAATTTTGGGCGGAAACCGGCCAGATCCGGCGTACCGCACCCTGTGACGACCGTCACAACCGTGGCATTTACCGGAAAATTCCCCTTTAAATTCCATAAAATGCCACCTATCTTCCTATTCATCGATGATGGCCTGTGGGGGCAGGACTTCAGTTTTTGATTTTATTTTGTTTTGGAGGCCCCAAATGACCACCACCCGTATTTCCCGCAAAGTTGCTTTTGGTCTGGCCGGCATTGGCCTTTTGGCCGCGCCTGCCGCGTTCGCCGCCACCTCGGCGCAGCTGACGCTGACCGGCACCGTGCAGCAG
>CAYGKG010000065.1:0-16685 GCA_964350495.1 uncultured Alphaproteobacteria bacterium | reverse complement strand
GACGAACCGTGGCGGGGGCCGGCGTTTATGTCGCCGTGTCCGCATGCGACAAAGGTGTCTGGGACAAAGGGAGATGACCGATGGCCGTTCGGGATGTCGAGGCGTCGGCGCCGTTGGAGATGGAAGCGGGGCTGGTCGAACGCGCCCGCGCCCTGGGGCCGCAACTGCGTGCCACCGCCGCCGAGACCGAGGCCAATCGCGCCGTCCTCAAAGAAAACATGCAGGCCCTGTTCGACAACGAACTGGTGCGTTTTTTTCAACCCAAGCGCCACGGCGGCCTGGAGCTGGAGTGGGGCGCGCAATTCGCGATCGGGCGGGAGGTGGCCAAACACTGTCCCTCGACGGCGTGGATCGTTGCGGTCGTCGGCGCCCACGCGGCATTCCTTGGGCGCATGCCGGGGGCGGTCCAGGACGAGGTGTGGGGGCCCAACCAGAATCAACTGATTACCACCGCCTCGGTGAACCGTCGCGGCGGCGCCACGCGCGAGAAAGATGGACTGCGTGTCAGCGGCCAATGGGGTTTTGCATCGGGCTGCGACCATGCCGAGTGGGCGATGTTCGGCGTCTATGTCGACGACGACAAGGTCCCGACGCAAATCGTCGTCCCGCGCGCCGATTGGTCGATTGCCGATACCTGGCACGTCTCGGGGATGCGCGGCACCGGGACCAAGGACTTGGTGTTGGAGGATGTGTTTGTGCCGCTTCATCGCACCCTGCCGGCGGCCGAGTGGGTCGGTGCCAATCCGCCCGGCAGCAAGGTCAACCCAGGATACCTCTATAAGGTGCCGTTCATGCCCTATGTCGGCATGAGTTTGCTTGGCCCGATCCTGGGTGCGGCCGAGGGCGCCTATAACGACTATTGCGCGATTACCGCAAAACGGACCGGGACGATGACCGGCGAAGCCGTTGCCGACAACGCGCCGGTGCAATTGCGGGTCGCCGAAAGCGCCGCCGAACTCCACGCGGCCGAAGTCGTCATGACGGAGCAGATTGCTTACCTGCGCGAGTCGGGCCGCAGCGGCGTCCACATTCCGGCGGAGAAGAGGTTGGAGATCAACCGCGACCGCGCGTTCGTCGCCAATCTGTGCGTGCGTTCGACCGAGCGGTTGGTCGGCATGATGGGGGCGATGGGGATCTTCGACGGCAACCCGGTGCAGCGGCACCACCGCGACGTCATGGGGATCGCAACCCAAATCGGCATCAACTGGGATCGCAACATGATGCCGTATGGGAAATGGGCGCTCGGCTTGCCGACCGGCGACGTCCATATCGATCAAGAGCTTGGCCGCACCGCATCCTAGGGAAACGACACATGGCGATTGCAGAACAGGACAGCGCGACCCAACCGACTCTCGATGAGATATTGCGGCGGGCCGAGGGCCTGCTGCCAGCCTTGCGCGAACGCGCGCACGAGGCGGAGACGCTGCGCCGGCTGCCGGATGCCACCGTCAAGGATTTGTACGCCACCGGGATGATGCGGCTGCTGCAGCCCAAGCGCTACGGCGGTTACGAAATGGACTGGGCGGCCCACGCCGAGGCGGCGCGGGTGATCGCGCGGGCCTGTTCATCCACCGCTTGGGTTGTCGCCGTTGTCGGCGCCCACGCCGCGATTCTCGCGCGGATGCCCAAGCAATGTCAGGACGAGGTGTGGGGGCCCAACCAAGATCAGATTATCGCGACGGCGTCGGCCCGCAAGGACGGCACGGCGCGCCAGGTCGACGGCGGCTATATCGTGACCGGCACATGGCGCTTCGCCTCGGGCGTCGACCACGCGGACTGGTGCATGGTGCCGGCGCCGGTCGAAGCCGGCGAACGCGGCCTGCACGACGCGCCCGGGTTTTTGCGGGTGCTGATGCCCAAGGCGGACTACGAGATTCAAGACACGTGGTTCGTTTCGGGCGTGAAGGCGAGCGGCAGCAAGGACGTTCATTGCGACGAGGTCTTCGTGCCCGAGCACCGGGTGATGGATTCGCGCGCGACCTTCGCGCCGAACCCGCCGGGTGCCGCGGTCAACCCCGAGCATTACCTCTACCGGTTGGAATTCGGTCCCTATTTCGGGTCGAGCTTGCTGGGGCCGATGCTGGGCGCGGCGGAGGGGGCCTATGCCGACTACCGCGACATTACGGCGGTGCGCGAGGGGGCGCTGTTCGGCGGTAAGGTTGCCGGGATGGTCCAGGTACAACAGCGCCTGGCCGAATCGGCAGCCGAGATCAAGGCGGCACGCCTCGTCTACGAGAGCAACAACCGTCTCTTGCACGAACGCGGCGCGGCCGGCAAAGGATTGAACCACGACGAAATGCTGGAGATGAACCGCGACCGCGCGTTCGTCGCCAAGCTTTTGATCGGAGCGGTGACGCGATTGGTACGGCAAATGGGCGCGATGGGGCTGTACGACGATAATCCGGTGCAACGTCACTACCGCGATATTTCGGCGATGGGCACGCAGATCGCGGTCAATTGGGACCGCAACGTGACGCCGTTCGGCAAAAGCGAGTTGGGGTTGGACGCCGAGGCTCTCGGGTTCCATCGCCCGAAGACCGCCTGATGACCGCGGCCAACGCCGCCCTTGACGACATGGCGTTCTGGCGCCGTCCGGCGGGCGTCGGACGCGCCTACCTCGACGGTCGCTTCGGCCAACTGCATTACCGCAGCGCAGGCCCGCACACGGGGTCGGCTGTGCCGGTGCTGTTCATCCATGCGAGCCCGGCATCGGGGCGCATGTGGGAGGCGGTGCTGGCCGAACTGGGCCGGGATCGTCTGGCGCTGGCACCCGATACCCCGGGGTTCGGCGATTCCGATGCGCCGCCGGCGCCGCCTGAAATTGCCGACTATGCCGCCGCGATGGGCGACTTCCTCGATGCGTTGGGCGTCAAGCAGGTTGACGTCGTGGGCTATCACACCGGATCGAAAACCTGTGTCGAGCTAGCCCTGCAGCGGCCCGACCTGGTGCGCAAGTTGGCCCTGGTGTCGGCGCCGGTCTACTCGGACGCGGAGCTGGCCAAGCAGAAGCACGATTACGCGCCGGAGACGATCGCGCGCGACGGCTCCCACCTTGCTTGGCGATGGAACTTTTCCAAGACCTTCCGCAAGCCCGATGTGCCGCTGATCGTCGCCCACCGCAGCCTCGCCGAATCGCTCAAGGGCGGCGAGAGGTCGCCGTGGGGACACCGCGCGGCGTTCAACTACCACCATGCCGAGAACCTGCCGAAGGTGCGCCAGCCGGTTTTGATTTTCAATTTCGGCGACGACCTGACAGAACCGACGGCGCGGGCTGCGCCTTACGTGGCCAACGGCCGGATCGTCGATATGCCCGATTTTTCGCACGGCTCGATCGACGTGCATGCGGCAAAGTTCGCCAGCGTGCTGCGGGCGTTCTTCGACGGCGACGACGCAGCGTTGCCAGGCACGCCGGCCCCGGCCAAAACGGCGCCGGCGCGCCCGACGGTGCAGCCCGAACCGGTGCGCCGGTCGTTTCTCGAAGGGCCCCACGGTTTGCTGCACCTCCGGCAGGCGGGGGCCGCCGATGCGCCGCGCACGCCGTTCGTGATGTTTCACATGAGCCCGAACTCGGGCCGGATTTATGATGCGCTCGTCGCCGAGATGGGCCGCGACCGGTTGGCGCTGGCGCCCGACACGCCGGGGTTCGGCGAATCCGATGCGCCCGCCGCACCGCCCACGATCGAGGACTATGCCGCCTGTATGGGTGGGCTGATAGACCGGCTCGGCCTCGGGCGGGTCGATGTCATGGGGTACCACACCGGTTCCCAGACCGCGATGGAACTGGCGCGCCAGCGCCCGGACCTTGTCGGCAAGGTCGTGATGGTGTCGGCGCCGCTCTATACTGACGAGGAGCGGGCGCTGCGCCATGCCCGCAACACGCCGCTCGCAGTGGCTGAGGACGGGTCGCACCTGATCGACCGGTTCGCCGGTTTATGGCAGTTTTACGGGACGGACGTTCCCGACACGGTGGTCGCGCGCAATTTCTGCGAATCGCTGCGCGGCGGCCCGGTGGCGTGGTGGGGGCACCGCGCGGCCTTTAGCTATGCGATGGCGGACAATCTGCCGACGGTGCGCCAACCGATCCTCTTATTGAACCCCGACGACGATTTGGCCCTGCAAACCCCGCGCGCCGCGCCGTTGTTGGCCAATGGCCGGGTCCACGATCTCCCCTATTCGCACGGGATGTTGGACGCCCATACGACAGAAATTGGACAGATACTGCGGCAATTCCTCGACACATAGGGTAAGACAGGAGACTTGCCAACGCCGTTCGGCCCGGAGACACTGCCGGACCGCCGGGATAGAGCGACTCGCCGCCTGATGGAAATCAACTACGAGCTTTACGTCAAACAGAACAACCGCTGGATCCTGGAAGCGCACTTCCAGTCGCACCAGCGTGAGGAAGCTGTCGACGACGCCAAGCAGATGGCCAAACAGGCCCATATCCAGGCGGTTAAGGTCGTGCGCGAGCAGCGCAATCCCAACACCGGGCTGAACCGCGAATCGACGATCTACTCGAGCGAGGTCAAGAAGGGGCAGAAGACCGGGCGCAAAAGCGATTTCGACGATGGCGAGTTCGGCGACTTTGACGATGGCGAGTTCGGCGGCGGCGACTACGACGACGACGACGACGACGGCGGGTATGGCGGCGGTGGCTGGGACGATTTCGAGGTTGAGATCGGCGGCGGGTACGGCTCCAGCTACGACGACGACGAGGAGGCCCCGCAACGCGGCGCCCGGGGTGCCGCGCGCACCGTTCAAAACGTTGTATCGGGGCCGGAAGCGGTTGTTTTGACCAAGATTGCGGTTATCGTGGCGGCAAGCTTGGCATTTGCAGCCATTGTCACTTGGATGGTCCAGCGCGGCGGTTTTTGAGCGCGTTGGGTAGGGTAGGGCGGACGCTTAGGTAACGATGTTTCTCGATCCGCAAAGTTTCATCGTCTTCGTCGGGGCCTTTGTCGTCTGCGGCGCCTTGCTGAGCATGATCTTTTTTACCGGCGACGACTTCGCGGTGCTGCGGCGGATGACGGGCGCACCGGCGCGGTCGGGCGGCGGGCGCAGCGTCGGCAATTCGCCGGCCGCGGTCGAACAGGCAATCGCCCAAGCGGCCTCCGAGGCCGAAGAAGCCGAGGATGACGAAGACGACGAGCCCGCGCAGCCCGAGGGCGATTCGGATGCCGCGACGCAGACCCTGATGAAGTTCCTCGAGGGATCCATCGCGGCGCTTATCAAAGAGAAAATCCAAATCTCCGGCGCCGACAAGTTTGGCGCCAACCTGTTCTTGGCCGGGGCGGCCGAGGTGATCAAGGACGAGAACAAACTCAACGACAAACAGTTCGTCGAGCTTTTGCAAAAGGCGCTGGCGCTGATCGGCAACAAGCCCGACGCCGCGCAAAAACTCGCCGACAAGTATGAAGAGTATCTGCTCGAACCGCAGTATATCGGCACCTTCCAGGCCGGATCGAAGGCGCTACGCAAATACGCCAAGGGCGACGAAAAAACCGTCGGCGCAATGGCTAAGGCGATCGTGAAATGGCGCAACCCCAAGGATACCGAAACGGCCAAGAACGACGGGCCGATCACCGTGCTGTTCACCGATATCGTCGGGTCGACCAAGATCACCCAGGAGCTGGGCGACGAGGGCGCGCAGAAGATCGTGCGGGCCCACAACGCGATCGTGCGCGTAGCGCTCAAGGACCACGGCGGCACCGAAGTGAAACACACCGGCGATGGGATCATGGCGCGCTTCAGCCACGCGGCGCAGTCGGTCGAGGCCTCGTTGATCATGCTGAAGGGCGTGATTGCCCACAATAAGGAATTCCCTGCGCTGCCCCTGCACATGCGGATCGGCATCAATGCCGGCGAGCCGATCGTCGAGGACAACGACCTGTTCGGATCGACCGTGCAAATGGCGGCGCGCGTGTGCGACGCGGCGGAAACCGACGGCATCCTGGTGACCAACATCGTGCGCGAGCTGTGCACGGGGAAGTCGCTGAAGTTCAAAGAGGCCGGCAAGTACGGCATGAAGGGGATCGACGGGCCTGTCACGCTTTACATTCCGTACGGGAAGTAGCGGCGAGCCGGCGACCGTTTGCGGGCGGGCCCGGCCCTGCTAGGCTGATCGTTTGGCGCAGTCCTCCAACGAAAAGGCCGCTACGATGTCTTCTCCCGCCGCCGACTTCAGCCCCAACAATCTTGACGCCCTGTGGATGCCGTTCACGGCAAACCGGCAGTTCAAGTCCAACCCGCGCATGCTGGTTGCCGCCAAGGGCATGTATTACACAAGCCATGACGGAAGGCAGGTGCTGGACAGCACCGCGGGCCTTTGGTGCGTGAACGCGGGGCATTGCCACAACCACATCGTGGCGGCGGTGCAGGCCCAGGTGGCGCGGTTGGATTACTCCACCGCGTTTCAAATGGGCCACCCGGCGGAATTCGAACTGGCGGCGCGGTTGGTGGCGACGACGCCCGGCGACCTCGACCATGTGTTCTTCGGCAATTCGGGGTCCGAGGCGGTCGATACGGCGCTGAAGATGGCGATCGCCTATCACCGCCTCAAGGGCGAGGGCGGGCGCACCCGTCTCATTGGCCGCGAGAAGGGCTACCACGGGGTGGGCTTCGGCGGCATTTCCGTGGGCGGCATGGTCAACAACCGCAAGTTCTTCGGTCCCATGCTGGCGGGCGTCGATCATCTGCCGGCGACCTACAGCCGCGAACATCAAGCCTTTACCCGCGGCGAGCCGACCTGGGGCGTCCACCTGGCCGAGGACTTGGAGCGTATCGTTGCGCTGCACGATGCCTCGACCATCGCGGCCGTGATCGTCGAGCCTGTGTCCGGCTCCGCCGGCGTCATCATTCCGCCCAAGGGCTATCTCAAGCGTCTGCGCGAGATCTGCGACAAGCATGGCATTCTGCTGATTTTCGATGAGGTGATCACCGGCTTCGGGCGGCTTGGCACCAGTTTCGGTGCGGACTATTTCGACGTGTTGCCCGATATCATGACGACGGCGAAGGGCCTGACCAACGGCACGGTGCCGATGAGCGCGGTGTTTGTGCGCAAGCACGTCTATGAGGCGTTCATGGACAACGCGCCCGAGGGCGCGATCGAGTTGTTCCACGGCTATACCTATTCAGGTCATCCGTTGGCGTGTGCCGCGGGCTTGGCGACATTGGATGTCTATAAGGAAGAGGGCCTGTTCGAGCGCGCAGCGTCGCTGGCGCCCTATTGGGAGGATGCGGCGCATAGCTTGAAGGGCGCGCCGCACGTCGTCGATATCCGCAACATCGGCCTTGTGGCCGGCGTCGAGTTGGAGCCGCGTCCGGGGGCGCCGGGCGCACGCGGCTACGAGGTCTTTACCAAGTGCTATGCGGAGAATGTGCTGGTGCGGGTCACCGGCGACATCATTGCGGCCTCGCCGCCCTACATCATCGAAAAGCGCGAGATCGATCAGCTCTTCGAAACGCTGGGCCGTATCCTGCGCGAGGTTGATTGACCGTTATGAGAATCGGCGTACCGAAAGAGGTCAAGAATCACGAATACCGGGTCGGTTTGACGCCGGGCAGCGTGCGAGAGGCCGTGCACCGCGGGCATCAAGTCATCGTCGAGCGAAATGCCGCGCATGTCATCGGCCTGGAGGACGATCACTACGCGCAGGCCGGGGCGACGTTGGTGGATAGCGCGGCCGAGGTGTGGGCGGCGGCGGACATGATCGTGAAGGTGAAGGAGCCGCAGGCCAGCGAATATCCATTGATCCGCAAGGATCAGGTGCTGTTCACCTATTTGCATCTGGCACCCGATCCAGTCCAGACCAAAGCGCTGATGGCGGCCCAGTGCGTCGCCATCGCCTACGAAACCGTCACCGATGCGCGCGGCGGATTGCCGCTGCTGACGCCGATGAGTGCGGTGGCGGGCCGGATGTCGGTGCAAGTTGGCGCGCATTGCCTGGAGATTGAAATGGGCGGGCGCGGGCAGCTTCTGGGCGGCGTCCCGGGCGTGCCGGCGGCCAAGGTTGTGATCCTGGGCGGCGGTATCGTCGGCACCCATGCGACCACGATGGCGGTGGGCCTGGGGGCGAGCGTCTGGGTGATCGACAAGAACCCGCAGCGGCTCTACGAGCTCGACCTGCAATTCGGCTCAACCATCCACACGGTATTTTCCACGATGGATGCGATCGAGGAACACGTACTGGAGGCCGATCTGGTGATCGGCGCGGTGCTGGTGGCCGGCGCCGAGGCGCCCAAGCTGGTCTCGGCCGACATGGTCAAGCGCATGCGCCGCGGCGCGGTCATGGTCGACGTGTCGATCGACCAGGGCGGGTGTTTCGAGACCAGCCGGCCCACCTCCCATGCCGAGCCGACCTACATCGTCGACGACGTCGTGCACTATTGCGTCACCAACATGCCGGGCGCGATGGCGCGCACATCGACCTTCGCCCTTAATAACGCGACCCTGCCGTTCGTGTTGGATTTGGCCGACAAGGGCTGGCGTGGCGCGCTCCAGGCGAACCCGCATCTGGCCAACGGGCTGAACGTGTATGGCGGCGCGGTCACCAACGGGCCGGTGGCCAAGGCACTGGGTCTGCCGCACACACCGCTTGCCGAGGTGCTGGCGGGGTAGCGGGCAAAACGACCGAAGACCGCTGACTCGCGCGATCTAGACCTCGACGACTTTTCCCGGGTTCATGATTCCCTTGGGGTCGAGGGCGCGTTTGAGGGTGCGCATCAGGTCCATCTCGACATCGGATTTGTAGCGCAGGACCGTGTCGCGCTTAAGGCGGCCCAGGCCGTGCTCGGCGCTGATCGAGCCGCCGAGGTCGTGCGCGATATCGTGGATGCGGCCGTTCACGTCGTCCCAACGGGCGAGGAAGTCGCCGGGCGCCATACCCTCGGGCTGGGTGATGTTGAAGTGCGCGTTGCCGTCGCCGAGGTGACCGAAGATGCACGGGCGCGCGCCGGGGACTTCTTCGAGGACCGCTGCGGTGCCGCGCGCGATGAGGTCAGCGAAGGCGTCGATGGGAACGGCGACGTCATGCTTAATGCTGGCGCCCTCGCGAGTCTGCGCTTCGGGGATGGTTTCACGCAGGCGCCACAAGGCGGCGGCCTGAGCTTCCGATTGGGCGATCGTGGCGTTGAGGGCGCTACCGTCCGCGATGGCGGCGGCGAGGGTTTCCTCGATGGCCGCGCGGGCGCTGTGGGCGCGGTCGGGGGCGGCGACGTCGAACAGGACGTACCAGGTGTGGCGGTCGGCGAGCGGATCGCGGCTGCCGGCGACGTGCTTGAGCAAGAGATCGAGCGCGAAGCGCGACAGCAATTCGAAGGCGGCGACCTGCTCGCCCGTTGCGGCCTGCAACCGCCGCAGCAGCGCGATGCCCGAGGCGACATCGGGCACGGCGACAAAGGCCGTTGTCGTATCCTTGGGTAGTGGAAACAACTTGAGCACGGCGGCGGTGACGATCCCGAGCGTTCCTTCGGCACCGATGAACAGGTGCTTGAGCGCGTAGCCGGTATTGTCCTTGTGCAGGGCGCGCAGGCCGTGCCACAGCCGGCCGTCGGGCAGAACCACGTCGAGCCCGAGCACGAGGTCGCGGGCGTTGCCGTAGCGCAGCACGTTGATGCCGCCCGCGTTGGTCGCGAGGTTGCCGCCGATCTGGCACGACCCCTCCGCCCCGAGGCTGAGCGGGAACAGACGGTCTACCTCGCGGGCGGCGGCTTGGATGTCGGCCAGGACGCAGCCGGCCTCCACGGTGATGGTGTTGTTGGCGGTGGAGAGGTCGCGGATTCGGTTCAACCGCGAAAGCGACACGACGATTTCATGGCCGCTGTCGTCGGGCACGCTGCCGCCGACGAGACCGGTGTTGCCGCCCTGGGGCACGATCGCCGTGCCGGTCTCGTGGCAAATCGCGACGATTTGCGCGACTTCATCGGCGCTGCGTGGCAGCAGCACCAGAGGCGTTGCGCCGTGGAACAGGCCGCGCTGGTCGTCGAGGTAGCCCGCGAGGTTGTGGTGCGCGTCGCGCCATCCGGTCGCGCCGACGACGCTCTTGAGCCGGTCGAGGGTCAGGGCGTTGGGGCCAGCCGTCATGGACCGGCCGCGCGGCGCAGACGGTCGTTGATCGCGAGTCCGAGACCTTCGCTCGGCACCGGCATGACGGCGATGCCGTCGTAGTCGGGCCGGTCGAGGTCGTGCAGCATGGCGAACAGGTGCGCCGCTGCATGCTGCAGGTTGCCGTGTTCGCTGAGGTTCAAAACCGTCGCGGCCCCGCGTAGCGGATTCGGGCCGAAGGCAAGGAGCGCCTCGCCGGCGGCGACGCTCGTGGCGTTGAGCCGCAGCGGCAGTTGCGGGGCATAGTGGCTTTGCAGCATTCCCGGCGCGCGCACGGCGTCGTCGGGGGCGGGCATGCGCAACCGCACGCCGATGAGATCTTCGATCGCGTCGGCTTCGATGCCGCCCGGGCGCAGCAACCAGACCGCGTCGTCAAAGCAGCCGACGACCGTGGATTCGATCCCCACCCGGCACGGACCGCCGTCGAGAATCATCCGGACGATATTCCCGAAACTCTGGTCGACGTGTTTGGCGGTGGTCGGACTGAGCTGCCCGGAGATATTGGCGCTGGGGGCGACGAGGGGACCGCCGAAGGCGGTGAGCAGGGTGCGGGCAACCCGGTGATCGGGCGCGCGCAGGGCGATCGTGTCGAGACCCGCCGAGGCAAGGCGGGACACCGGGCACCCGGGTCTGCGGGGCAGCACCAGCGTCAACGGGCCCGGCCATAACGCGGCGGCCAGCAGTTCGGCGCGGTCGTCCATGACTGCCAAGGTTTCGGCGTCGTCGGGGTCGGCAAGATGGACGATCAGCGGGTTGAACTCGGGACGGCGCTTGGCGGCGAAGACCGCGGCGACGGCGCGATCATCCGTTGCGTCGGCGCCGAGGCCGTAAACGGTTTCGGTCGGAAACGCGACGAGGCCACCGGCACGCAGTTCCGCCACGGCGGCGTCGAGATTGCTTTTGATGGGGGCGTAGATCGGCATATCGATGGCGGTTCGTTCCTAGGCCACGGCACGTTGGACTGTCGAATCGCGGCGCGTCAAGCGAGCGGGACGCGGATGCCGCAAGGTCAAGGCAGCGCGATTGCGTGCACTGGTCCTACTGGCTACCTTGCGGAAACCCCTGGATGCGGCGCCGCACGCGCTGCCCCTTTGCGCACGAGGATGGCCAAAAATGGCGGACTATCAAGCGCCCTTGCGCGATATGCGCTTTGTGCTGAACGAGGTTTTGGATGCCGGCCGGTTGAGCGATCTGCCGGGACTCGCAACCGCGACTCCCGACATCGTCGACGCGGTCCTCGAGGAGGCCGGCAAATTGGCGGCTGGCGCCATCGGGCCGTTGAACAAAGCGGGCGATCAGACCGGCAGCCGGTTGGTCGACGGCGCGGTCGTCACCCCGGACGGGTTCAAGGAGGCCTACCGCCAGTTCGTCGACGGCGGGTGGAACGGTCTCTCGTTCGCCGAGGAGATCGGCGGCCAAGGCCTGCCGTTTACGGTCGGCCTCGCGGTCAACGAAATGATCACCTCGTCGAACCTTGCGTTCAGTCTGTGCCCGCTGCTAACGACCGGTGCGGTCGAGGCGCTGATGAAGCACGCGACGCCCGATTTGCGCGACACCTATCTCGCGAAGCTGGTGAGCGGCGAATGGACCGGGACGATGAACCTGACCGAACCCCACGCCGGGTCGGATGTCGGCGCCCTGCGCAGCCGCGCGGTGCCGCAGGACGACGGCAGCTACCGGATCACCGGCACCAAGATTTTCATCACCTACGGCGACCACGACATGACCGACAACATCGTTCATCTGGTGTTGGCGCGCACCCCGGGCAGCCCGCCGGGCACCAAGGGTATTTCGCTGTTTCTGGTGCCGAAATTCCTGGTCAACGCGGACGGCAGCCTAGGCGCGCGCAACGATCTGCGTTGCGTTTCGCTAGAGCATAAGCTGGGGATTCACGGCAGCCCGACGGCGGTGATGTCCTACGGTGACAACGACGGCGCGATCGGCTGGCTGGTCGGCGACGAAAACCAAGGCATGCGCTGCATGTTCACGATGATGAACCACGCGCGGCTGATGGTCGGCCTCGAAGGACTGGCGATTGCCGACCGGGCCTACCAACAGGCGCTGGGTTATGCACGTGACCGCAAGCAGGGGCGGCGGCCAGGACAGGACGCCGAGGACAGTGCGCCGATCATCGATCATCCGGACGTGCGGCGTATGTTGATGACGATGAAGGCGACCGTCGAGGCCATGCGCGGCGTTACCCTGTCGGCGGGTATCGCTTACGACTTGGCCAAGCACCATCCTGACAAAGAGGCGCGCGCGGTCAACCAGGGCCTCGTCGATCTGTTGACACCGGTGGTGAAGGGCTGGTGCACCGACATGGGTGTGGAGATCGCCTCGCTCGGCGTGCAGGTCCACGGTGGCATGGGGTTCATCGAAGAAACCGGCGCGGCCCAGCATTACCGCGACGCCCGCATTGCGCCGATCTATGAGGGCACCAACGGCATTCAGGCGCTGGATTTGGTTGGGCGCAAGCTCACCCAGATGGGCGGCAAGCCGGTCGACGATTACATCGCGGCGATCCGCGAGACCTGTGCCGCGTTGCGCGGTGCGACCGATCCCGACGGCCATCTCGGGACCATCGAAGCGGCGCTGGGCGCCGGCGTCGATGCGCTGGCGAGCGCGTCGGACTGGTTGCGCGCGGCGATGGCGCGCAGCTATGACGACGCGGCGGCGGGGGCTACGAGCTATCTTCGGATGTTCGGCTTGGTCGCGGGCGGCTACATGCTGGCGCAAAGCGCGCTGGCGGCGCAGCGGGCACTCGACGGCGGCGGCGACAACACCGGGTTTTATCGCAACAAGATCCTCACCGCCCGGTTCTTCGCGGAGCAACTGCTGCCGCAGGCCGCCGCGTTGCTGGGTCCGATCACCCAGGGCGCGACAACGCTCTACGCGATCGAAACCGAACTGATGGGAGCCTAACCGATGGCCGACGCTGTCCAACTGACCGTTGCGAACGGGATCGCCCGAGTCGCGTTCAACCGGCCCGAGGTGCTGAACGCGTTCAACGATGCGGTCGCGCTCGATTTCATCGCGCACATGAATGCGATCGAAGCGGACGATGCCGTGCGCTGCGTCGTGCTGGAGGGGGCCGGCGATCATTTTTGCGCCGGCGGCGACATCAAGATGTTCAAAGACATGATTACCTGGACGGCCGAGCGGCGGTTCCGCCATTACCGAACGTTTCTTAACCAGGTCCATGTCGGCCTGTTGACGATGATGCGCATGCCTAAGCCGGTGGTGGCACGGGTGCAGGGCGCCGCGGCCGGGATCGGGCTCAGTTTCGTGCTCGCCGCCGATCTCGCGATCGCCGCCGACGATGCCAAGTTCACGATGGCCTACAACCAGTTAGGCGTGTCGCCCGACGGCTCCTCGTCGTTCTTTCTGCCGCGCACCGTGGGGTTGAAGAAGGCCAAGGAGCTCGCGTTTCTGGGCGATCGCTTCGATGCGCCGACGGCGCTCGATCTCGGCATCGTCAACCGCATGGTGCCGCGGGCCGACCTGGATGCGACGGTGGATGCGCTCGCTGGCCGGCTCGCCGCGGGCGCGACCCAGGCGATCGGGCGCACCAAGCAGCTCATGAACGGGTCGTTCGATTCCTCGGCGGTCGAGCAGCTCGACGCCGAAACCGAACACTTCGCCGCGAGCACCGCCACCGCCGACTTTGTCGAAGGGGTGACGGCGTTCCTGGAGAAACGCGCGCCGGTGTTTAGCGGGAAGTAAGGGCCCGGCCTTCGAGCGTGCGCGTGATCGCGCAGGCCGCCGCTGGGCGACTCGCCGCTCTGCGGCAAAAAGTGTAGGATTTACAGTCCGATACGCACCATCCGCCGAGGAGCCGCGCTATGCAGTGGGCCAAGAAATATCCCGCATCCGTCAAATGGGATGCCGATCTGCCGGCCAAACCGCTGTTCGAAATCTTTGACGATTCGCTGAACCGCTACGGCGATCGTCCCTGTCTCGATTTTCTGAACCGCAAATATACCTACCGCGACGTCGGCCAGATGATCGACCATGCGGCGGCCGGGTTTCAGAAGCTGGGCGTGAAGAAGGGCGTCAAGGTTGGCCTGTTCCTGCCCAACTGCCCGCAGCACGTGGTGTCGTACTACGGCATCCTCAAGGCCGGCGGGACGGTGGTGAATTTCTCGCCGCTCTATTCCGAACCGGAACTGCTGCATCAGATCGAAGATTCGCACACCGATATCATGGTCACGCTGAACCTGACGGCGCTCTATCCCAAGATGCAGGCGATGCTCGAAAAGAGCCGCCTCAAGAAGCTGGTGGTCGGGACGCTGCCCGAGGTGTTGCCGTTTCCCCAAAGCCTCCTGTTTCCGCTGTTCAAGGCGAAGGATGTCGCCAAGGTGCCCGACGACGCTCGCCACGTGTCGTTCAAGGAACTGTTGAACAACGACGGGACGTTCGATCCGCCCTCCATCGACCCGCTGCACGATGTCGCGGTGCTGCAATACACCGGCGGTACGACCGGCGTGGCGAAGGGGGCGATGCTGACCCACGCCAACCTTTATGCCAACGCGGTGCAGGCGGCGATGTGGTTCACCATGGTCGAGCCCGGCCAGGAGAGAATGCTCAGCGTGTTGCCGTTCTTCCACGTCTTCGCAATGACGGTGTGTATGAACATGAGCTTCTACATCGGGGCCGAAGTCATCATGCTGCCGCGCTTCGAACTGGTGCCGGTGCTCAAGGTCATCACCAAGAAAAAGCCGACCATGTTGCCGGGCGTGCCCACGATGTACACGGCGATCAACAACTATCCCGAACTCTCGAAGTACGACCTGACGTCGATCAAAGGCTGTATCTCGGGGGCCGCGCCGATGCCGCTCGAGGTGCGTCAACGCTTCGAGGCGTTAACGGGTTGTTCGTTGGTTGAGGGCTACGGTTTGACCGAAGCCTCGCCGGTGGTGTGCTGCAATCCGCTGGAGGGGGAGAACAAGGAGAATTCGGTTGGCCTGCCGGTTCCGGGAACCAGCGTGGTCATCACCGACCGCGAGGATCCGCATAAAGTGTTGGCGCAGGGCGAAGTCGGCGAAATCTGTATCGAGGGGCCTCAGGTCATGCCGGGCTATTGGAACCGGCCCGACGCGACCGCCGATACCATTATCGACGGGCGGTTGCATACCGGCGATGTCGGCTACATGGACGAGGACGGCTATACCTTCATCATCGACCGGATCAAGGATCTGATTCTGGTCGGCGGATTCAACGTCTACCCGCGCAACGTCGAGGAAGGCATCTACAAGCATCCGGCGGTCGAAGAGGTGACGGTGATCGGGGTGCCGGACGAATACCAGGGCCAAAGCGTCAAGGCATTCGTCAAACTGAAGAAGGGGCAGAGCCTGGGCGCCGATCAATTGGCGGCGTTTCTGCGCGAGCACATCGGCAAGCATGAAATCCCGCGCCATATCGAATTCCGCACCGAGTTGCCGAAGACGATGGTCGGCAAACTGTCCAAGAAAGAACTCGTGCAAGAGGAAATGGCCAAGGCCGAAGCCAAGACGGCGGCACAATCGGGATGAACGCGACGGTCCTGATCGCCGGTGTCGCGGCGGCCTGTGCGGTCGTGGCCTTGCTCGCGTGGGTGCTGTTGCGCCCGACCAAAACGAACGAACCCGTAAAGTCCGTGGCGGCAGCCCCGGCCGCGAAGGGGATTGCAGCGCCGAAGAAAGCCGCGCCGAAGGCGCCGGTCTCGGCCGCCCCCTCGGTCGCGGTGCCCCACGATACGTCGTCGACCCGGTGGGTCGGCGCGCTGATCGACAAGCACCCCGACGAAGCCGCCGCGGTGCTGAAACGCTGGATTAAAGACAAGTAGGCGTCGGTCGCCGATCGTGCTGCGTTATGCCCTCGCCTATGTGATCCCCGGCGCCACGCTGGTGGGGCTCGCTCTGGGCGGGTGGTGGACGTGGCTGGCGTTCTTACAAAGCTATGTGCTGTTTCCGGTGCTGGACGGTTTGGTGCCCGGCGACCCTCGGAATCCGTCGCCTGCGGAAGAGGGCGCGCTGTCGTCGCGGCGTGCCTACCGCGTCCTGACGGCGAGCGCTCTGCCGGTTCAGCTTGTCGTCCTTCTTGCCGGGGGATTTGTCGTGACCGCCCCCGGTGCGACCGCCGTCGAGATCGTCGGCGCGACCCTTGCCGTAGGCATTTCGAGCGGCGCGTTCGGCATCGTCGCGGCACACGAATTGATGCACCAGCGGCGCCTTGAGCGGGCCTTGGCCCGGATGCTGATGGCGAGCGTGAGCTATGCCCATTTCTGCGTCGAGCATGTTCAGGGCCACCACGTCCATGTCGCCACGCCGCGCGATCCGGCCAGTGCGCCGCGCGGTCAAGGGCTGTACCGGTTCCTGGTCCGGACGACCGTCGGGAGCTGGCGCTCGGCCTGGCGTATCGAGGCCGCGCGGCTGGCGCGCAAGGGGCGGGGAATCCTGCATCCGGCCAACCGGATGATCCAGGACGCCGCGTTGAGCGGTGGGTTCGGCGTTGCCGCTGTCTTGCTGTGGGGGTGGTGGGGGTTAGTTTATTTTTTGGCGCAAAGCGCCGTCGCGATCTTTCAGTTGGAAGTCATCAACTACAT
>CAYGKG010000064.1:0-17041 GCA_964350495.1 uncultured Alphaproteobacteria bacterium | reverse complement strand
CCGGATCGCCGACCAGCATCTGGTTGTTGCCCTGCCCGGCGAAGTCCTTCTCGTTGCTGTAGTTGCCGTCGGTCTGGATCCACATCAGGCCGTTGGTGTCGAACATCAGGCCGTCGGGCGAGTTGAACATGTTGTCGGCGTTGATGTTCTTGGATCCTGCGTTAGCGTCGGAGTGGACGGTCGGGTTGCCGGCAACGACGAACAGATCCCATGAGAAGCCGTCGGCGGTGTGGCCGCCATCCGGCATCAGCCGCACGATCTGGCCGTAGTTGTTCTTGGCGCGCGGATTGGGGCCACCCGGCACCATGGGGTCTCCGCCGGCGTTCTTGGCGTCGGGTGCCCGCCGGCTGTTATTCGTCAGGCAGCAATAGACCGAACCGTCGCGGGCGTTGGCCGCGATCCATTCCGGGCGATCCATTGTGGTCGCCCCGACCTTCGAAGCCGCGATCCGGGTGTGGATGCTGATTTCCGCCTGGGAGGTCATGCCGGTGGATTGCGGCGTCAGTTCCAGCCACTGTCCGCGGCCGTCCTCGTTGAACTTGGCGACGTAGAGACGACCGCTATCGAGAAGATCGGCGTTGTTGCCGCCTTCGGCATACTGACCGTCGGAGACGAAGCGGTACATGAACTCGCCACGCTCGTCGTCACCCGAATAGACGACCACGCGGCCATCGGCGGCCAGGACGACCTCGGCGTTCTCATGCTTGAAGCGGCCGAGCGCCGTACGCTTCTTCGGCGTCGAAGTCGGGTCCAGCGGATCGATCTCAACGACGTAACCGACCCGGTTGGGTTCGTTCGGATGCTTCGTGATGTCGAAGCGCTCGTCGGCGGAAGCCCACGCGTAGCCCCAGTCCTTCGGACCGATGCCGTAGCGTTTCCATGCGTCGGGAATGTCCTGTTTCTCGTCGCTGGCCGAGAAGTAGCCGTTGAAGTTCTCCTCGCAGGTCAGGAACGTGCCCCACGGCGTCCGGCCTGAACCGCAATTGTTCATGGTACCGAGCGACCCGGTTCCGCTCGGGTCCGCGGCGGTTTTCAACCAATCGTGACCGCGTGCGGGCCCGGTGATCTGCATCGGCGTATCGGCGGTGATGCGGCGGTTGTACGGCGAGTCGACGACCACCTGCCAGCGGCCATCGACCCTGGCAATTTCGCAGACCGTGACGCCGTGGGCTGCCTTGCCCTTGATCGCGTCGTCGGCATTCATCGGCACGCCACCTTCGCGGTTGCCGTACATGACATTGAGGTTGGTGTATTCGTTGTTCACCGCAAGGATCGTCCGACCCTGGTGGGCGAAAAGCTCCATGCCGTCGCAGTTGTCTCCGAAAGCAAGCTGCTGGCTTCGCGCGGTTCCCCGCGTCTCGTGGTCGAAGGCCACGCTGGATGACCACAGTGGGTCGCCCCACCGGGCAATGACCTGCCAGCTGTAGCCCGGCGGCACGGTCACGGTGTCGAGGCTGTTGGCCGCCACCTGTTCGAAGGCTAGCCGGCCCGCAGCCTGGGCGTGGAACGGCGTCAACGCCGTCGTACCCAACACAGCGGCGGTCGCGCCCACCGCGGCGGCACCGCCGAGGAACGAACGCCGCGATACCATCTTTTCGGTAATGCGGGCGAAATCGGTCGGTTCGGGGCGCGGGTTCCTGAGTTCGTCGAAGTCGTCGAAAGACGGTCGGAGTGGGATTTGGTTCATGGCTGTCCTCGGGCTTGAACGGGCCTTGTCGGCCCCTGGGGTATTCCAGCGCCCGCTTCTAAGGCGGCCCGGTGAATCGCCCATGACCGTTCCATGACCGTTTGATGAGAAGCCCCAGCCGTCCTGGGGTCTTCGATGCCCAGGGGGCGGCAGAAAGTGCCCGCACTTACGATTTGTTAATAATTTAAGGCGAATATATCTCAAAATAACATCAAACTTGGAGGAAGGGTCTTTGGAGCGATGAGCTTGCAGGGACTGATGAGCGTTCTCCCACCGCCGCGCCGCGGCGAGCCTTCCGGATTCGTTGGCGCGCCCCAGGAAACCGTCGACCGCCGCGCCGGCTGGCGGCGCGCGACCGACGCCTTTGAAAACCACCGCGCCAGCCGCGCCCGCGGCCAGGACGCCGCGGCGGGCGACCCGCGCCCGCGCATCAACGAGCGCCCCGAACCGCAGACCAGGGCCGGCGGCCGACGCACCGGCGACAGCACGGCAACGAGCGGTCTGCACCTCAAAGTCCCCGCCGCCCCCGAATTCGTTCGTCACTCCACCCCCTTTGTCGCGCAAGCGATCGGCCAGGAACGCGGCACCATCAATCAACCGCCGCGCGGCACCACAACCGGCACCGCCGCCTACGACGCGGTGAGCGCGCGGATCGACTCCTTCTTTAGCGTCATCGAACCCATTTCCGTCTACGCCTAGCCTCGCTCCATCCGTGCTACAAGCGCCAGCGATGGAGAGGCGATGACGCGGATATGCATTTACGGCGCCGGCGCGATCGGCGGACATTTGGCCGCCGCCTTGGCGCGCGCCAAGGTCGCCGAGGTCAGCGTGATTGCCCGCGGCGCCACCCTCGCCGCGATCCAAGACCGCGGCCTGACAGTCGAAACCGGTGGCGATCGCTTCACCGTGCCGCTCACGGCCAGCGACGACCCGCACAGCCTTGGGCCCCAGGATATCGTCATCCTCACGCTCAAGGCCCCGGCCGTCGCCGACGCGGTGCCCGGCATCCAGGCGTTGCTCGGCCCCAGCACCGCCGTCGTCACCGCCATGAACGGGGTTCCCTTCTGGTATTTCTATGCCCACGGCGGCGCGTGGGATGGGCACCGCTTGGACAGCGTCGATCCCGGCGAACGCCAATGGGATGCCATTGGACCGCACCGCGCCATCGGCGCGGTGGTATGGACCGCCGCGGAGGTCGTCGCGCCGGGCCACGTCCGGCACACCTACGGCAATCGCTTCGACCTCGGCGAACCCGACGGCACGATGAGCGAACGGGCGACCGCGCTCGCCACGCTGTTGGCGCGCGCCGGTTTGCAGGCGCCGGTGACGGGCGACATTCGCGGCGCCATTTGGACCAAGTTATGGGGCAATCTGTCCTTCAACCCGGTCAGCGCTTTGACCCATGCTACGCTCGACGTGCTGGCAACCTCGCCGCGCACGGTACCGGTGTTGCGCGCGATGATGGTTGAGGCCCAGGCGATCGCCGAACGCCTCGGGGTCTCGTTCCCGATGGATGTCGATGCCCGCATCGCGATGGCGCTGTCGGTCGGCCCCCACAAAACCTCGATGTTGCAGGACCTCGATCGCGGCCGCCCGCTAGAACTCGACGCCCTGACCGGCGTGATCGCGGAAATGGGCCGCCTTGTCGGCGTCGCCACCCCCACCATCGACACGGTGCTGGCCCTCACCCGCCAGCGGGCGGAGGCCGCACCGCCGCCTAGCGCAGGCGCTGAATCACATATTTGATGAAGGCGTCGTCGACGTGTTGTTGGCTGGCGCCGCGCCAGGCAGCGTAAGCCGTATCGTAGGTCGGAAAAATCCCGCGAATATCGAGCGACGGCAGATCGACGAACCGCGCCGCCATCGGATCCTCCACCCGTCCGCCATAAACAAGATAAAGCGGTTGGTCGGCATCCTCTTCGGACGGCGCATCATGCATGGCAGGGGGCGCTCATCGGCATCCCCGCTATCTAATGACCGCAGACCGAATTGACAAGCGCGTCCGCATTGCGTGACGGGCCCGCGCTCCCGATACTCCGGCGGTCTCGGGAGGATCCAATTAATGAGCGAAAAACTGGAAAACGTCGGCGAAGCCTTCGTGGCGGCGCTGGCCGATCACGGCATCGACTATTTCTTCGGCAATGCCGGCACCGACTTCGCCCCGATCATCGAAGCCTTCGCCAAGGCCGCCGCGCTCGGCCGGCCGGCGCCGACGCCGATCGCGATTCCGCACGAGAACACCGCGATGGGCATGGCCCACGGCTACTACCTTGCGACCGGGCGGCCCCAGGCGGTGATGGTGCACACCACCGTCGGCACCGCCAACGCGGTCTGCGGGCTGATGAACGCGTCGCGCCAAAACGTGCCGATCCTGCTGTTCGCCGGTCGCACCCCGATCGCCGAGGCGGGCGCGTTCGGCGCCCGCAACCGCATCATCCAGTGGGCGCAAGAGTCCTTCGACCAGGGCGGCATGGTGCGCGAATACGTGAAGTGGGACTACGAATTGCGCCGCCCCGACCAGACCGCCGCCGCGCTCGATCGCGCGATATCGGTCGCGATGAGCGAACCGCGCGGCCCGATCTACTTGACGCTGCCGCGCGAGGTGCTGGCCGCGCCGGCCCAAGCTCCGGCAAGCCCGCGCGCCATCACTCCGGCCAGCGCGCCCGGCCCCGACCCGGACGCGATTGCCGCCGCCGCCGATTTGTTGGCCCGCGCCAAGGCGCCCCTCATCATCACCACGACCGCCGGCCGCTACCCCGGCGCGTCGACGGCGCTGACCGCCCTTGCCGAAACCTTCGCAATCCCTGTGGTCGCGCACTGGCCGCGCTACGTCTCGATCGCCACGGACCATCCGATGCACGCAGGCTTTGCGCCGAGCCCCACCCTCGCCGAGGCCGACGTCGTGCTTGTCGTCGACAGCGACGTGCCGTGGGTTCCCGCAATCGAAGGACCGGCAGCCGGGGCTAAAGTGATCCAGCTCGGCATCGATCCGCTCTACGGCGACTACCCGATGCGATCGTTCGCCGCCGAGGTCGTGATCAATACCGCGCCGGTTTCCGGTCTTGCCGCGCTCCACGCCGCGCTGGCCGAACGCCTCGACGGGCGCGCGGCCGATCTTGCCGCGCGGCGGCAAACGCTCGAAAAAGCCCACGCGGCGCGCCGCGCCAAGCACGCGGCAGCCCTGGCCGAGGTCAAGGACGCGGCCCCGATGAGCCCGGCTTGGGTCACCCATTGCATCGACCGCATCAAAGGCGATAACGCGATCCTGGTGAACGAATCGCCGCTGCAACAGGACCACCTGACCCTGCGCGCGCCGGGCGACTTCTTTTCGGCGAGCCCCGTCGGCGGCTTGGGCTGGGGCATGGGCGCGGCGCTCGGCCTCAAGCTTGGCGCGCCGGACAAATTGGTGATCGCGGCCCTGGGCGATGGCGCCTATATGTTCGGCAACCCGACCTCGGCCCACTTCGTCAGCCGCGCGATGGACCTGCCGGTGCTCACCGTCATCTTCAACAACCGCATGTGGGGCGCGGTCAGCCGCGCCACCAAGTTCATGTACCCGGACGGCTATGCCGCCAAGAGCAACCAGGTGCCGCTCACCCTGCTCGACCCCTCGCCCGATCTCGAAAAGGTGGTGACCGCGTCCGGTGGCTACGGCGTGATGGTCGACGACCCCACCAAACTCGAAGCCGAACTTGCCAAGGCCCGCGACATCGTGCTGAACGAAGGCCGCCAAGCCGTGGTCAACGTCATCACCCAGGGGGTTTGACGCGCCGCGCTCACCACGCCCCGTGGTGGGACAGGTTGATCATGGTGCCGTCGGGATCGCGCAGGAACATCTCCCACACCTCTTCCTCGATCGGCAGATCGAGTTTGGTCGGCGGACTGATGACATGCACGCCGGCGGCCGCCAGCTTGGGTAGCAGCGCCTTGAGGTGATCGGTGCGGATCACCAGACACGGCTCGCCCAGCCGCACCTTGGTCGCGGGCGGCGGGTTCTCGAGCGGCGGGGTGGCGCCGTGCACCTCCGCCAGCCCGATATTGCCGATCTCGGTATCGCCTGCACGCAACACGACGATGCGCATCGACTCGCAGTGCTGGCCCAGGATGTCCGAGGCGCCGGGGTTGGGGATCAGCGTGTCGATCCACACTTCCAGCCCAAGGAGATCGCGGTAGAACCCGAGCGCCCGCTCGGCGTCGCGGGTGAAAACGGTGGTGCGGGAAACCGGTGCGGTCAGCGCCATACGTCGTCCTTTCCGAACGGCGCTGCCGGGCGGCGCTTGTCGCCGCCGGCCCGCCGCTCCTAGAGTACCCAACTCTCGCAGACGGAGCGCCGCCATGTCGACCATCGCTAGCCTTGCCGACCTCCACGCACTGTACGGCGATCCGAGCGAACCCGCGCTGATCAAGGAAACCGACCGGATCGTTCCGGCCTACCAGGCGATGATCGCGGCGTCTCCATTTGTTGCGCTGGCAACCAGCGGACCCGACGGCCTCGATTGCTCGCCGCGCGGCGATGCCGGCAGCGTGGTGCGGGTGGCCGACGAGAAAACCGTGATGTTGCCCGACCGGCACGGCAACAACCGCATCGACAGTTTGCGCAACATCGTCCACGACCCGCGCGTCGCGCTGCTGTTTCTGATTCCCGGCTCGGGCAACACCCTGCGCATCCAGGGCCGCGCCGCCATCTCGGTCGATCCCGACCTGCTCGCCTCGTTCGCGATTGAGGGCAAGCCGCCGCGCAGCGTCGTCGTGGTGACGGTGGATGCGATCTACTTCCAATGCGCCCGCGCGGTGCTGCGGGCCGATCTGTGGAACGCCGAAAAACACGTCGATCCGAAATCGCTACCCAGCGCCGGCACCATGCTGGCGCAAACCAGCGACGGCCGCATCGGCGGCCCGGACTACGACAAAGCCTGGCCCGCCCGCGCGAAAGTATCGATGTGGTAGCGCCACCGGCCGAATAGCACCTTGGCGGCCCACCGTTGGCCACGTTAGTCTGGGCGTTCCTTTCCTTGAGACCTAGCCCCGATGTTCGCTCGCCTTCGCGTCAATCTGCGCCGGCCTGAGATCCTGCTGCTCATTCTGGGCGCGGGCGTGCCGATTTCGTTCGCGACGTGGCAAGGGCTGCTCAACAATTTCGCGGTCGAACGCGCCCAATTCGGCGGCGTCGAAATCGGCATTCTCCAGTCCATCCGCGAGGTGCCGGGCTTCCTGTCCTTCGCCGTCGTGTTTTTGCTCTTGTTCGTGCGCGAGCAAAAGCTCGCCTATCTCTCGCTCCTCTTCCTCGGCGTCGGCACCGCGGTTACTGGATTCTTTCCCACGATCGTCGGGCTTTACATCACCACCGTGGTGATGTCGCTGGGCTTTCACTATTACGAAACCACAGCGCAATCGTTGTCGCTGCAATGGTTCGACAAGAAGGACGCGGCCGTCTGGTTCGGCCGCATCATTTCGGTGGGATCGTTTGCCGGGATCGTTTCCTACGGCCTCATCTACATCGGGCTCGATCTGGTCGGGCTCGACTTCAAATGGGTCTACATGGTGGGCGGCGGGATCACGGTGGCGCTCGCCGTCGTTGCCTGGACCCTGTTTCCGCAGTTCCCGGCCAAGGTCGAACAGCGCAAACACCTCGTGTTGCGCAAACGCTATTGGCTCTATTACGCGCTGGTGTTCATGTCAGGCGCGCGGCGCCAGATCTTTGTCGTGTTCGCGGCCTTCATGCTGGTCGACCGCTTCGGCTTCGACGCTGGCACCATCGCCCTGATCTTCCTCGCCAACAGCGCCGTCAGCATGGTGCTGGCGCCGCGCATCGGCCGCCTTATCGTCGTCTGGGGCGAACGCCGCGCCCTGACGGTTGAATATATCGGGCTCATCGCCGTCTTCGTCGCCTACGCCTTCGTGCAGAACCCGGCGATCGCGATCGCGCTCTACATCGTCGACCACGTGTTCTTCGCGATGGCGATCGCAATGAAAACCTATTTCCAAAAGATTGCCGACCCCGCCGACATCGCCCCCACCGCGGGCGTCAGTTTCACCATCAACCACATCGCCGCCGTCGTTCTGCCGGCGGCCTTCGGCGTGCTGTGGCTGGTCTCGCCGGCGGCG
Organism: uncultured Alphaproteobacteria bacterium; assembly: GCA_964350495.1. Classification (GTDB taxonomy): domain Bacteria; phylum Pseudomonadota; class Alphaproteobacteria; order SHVP01; family SHVP01; genus CALJDF01. The sequence goes on along the minus strand of CAYGKG010000064.1, from coordinate 9,249 downwards.
GTGTTCCTCGCCGGTGCCGCAATGGCGCTGGCCTCCCTCGGCCTGTCGCGTCTGGTCCCGCCCGACCCCGATGTCGGCAACGAAGTTGTCTTCTTCGGAGTCCGCCGGCCCGCGCCTGTCCAAGCCGCCGAATAAGGTCGCCCGCGCAGCCGCCCCCTTGACGGGGGCCGCGCGACTCACTAGTTAACAATTACGTTAATTAATGAAATTGTTAAATGCAGCCTACCTCCGACCCTTTGAGCGCCACCTTTGCCGCCCTGTCCGATCCGACGCGGCGGGCGATCCTGGCGCGCCTCGCCGAGAGCCCGGCGACCGTGGGCGAATTGGCCGAACCGTTTGCGATCTCGGCGCCGGCGATCTCGCGCCACCTCAAGGTGCTCGAACACGCAAAGCTGATCCAGCGGGTCAAGGAAGCGCAGTGGCGCCGGTGTAAGCTCGAGCCTGAACGGCTGCACCAGGCGGCCGCGTGGATGGATCAGTACCGCCGGTTCTGGGAGGCGCAGTTCGACTCCCTGGCCGACTTCATCGACACGTTGAAAAAATCTGCGGAGGAGGACGACCCCGATGACGACCGCAACCGCCCGCGTTGAGTCCGAACCGTGCAGCACCACGGTGCGCCGTGTCTTTGACGCGCCTCGCCCCTTCGTATTCGACGCCTTCACCAAGCCCGAGATTCTGCGCAAGTGGTGGGGGCCGGAGGGCTTCACGCTGACCGGGGTCGCGCTCGACCTGCGCGTCGGCGGCACCTACCGGTTCGACAAGACCAGCCCGGACGGTGTGATCCACACCGTCGCCGGCAAGATCACCTCCTACACACCGCCGAGCGGTTTGGGCTACACCTGGGCGTGGATCGACGCGGACGGTAAACCGGGCATTGAGACCTACGTCTCGATCGCTTTTAGCGAGCGCGGCGAGTCCACCGAGGTCGTCCTCACCCACACCGGGTTCCCCGATGCGGCGATGGCCGAGCTGCACAACCGCGGCTGGACCAGCACCTTCAACTGCTTCGATCAAACCCGTTAGGAGCGTCGCAATGGCAGGCGACCAAGTCCTCGGCCTCGACCTTTCCCGAATCGTGAAAGCAAAGCCCGGCGCCGTATTCGATGCCTTCACCAAGTCCGACCGGATGAAGCAATGGTGGGGCCCGGAGGGCATGACCTGCCCGAAGGCCGAGATCGACCTGCGCCCCGGTGGCCGTTACGAAACCCTGATGCAGGCGCCCGACGGCACCACCCGCGACGTGCGCGGCACCTTCACCGAGATCGAACCCGGTAAGAAGGTCGCCTACACCTGGGCTTGGTACACCGACGACAAGCCAGGCAACGAGACCCGCGTCGCCGTCGCGTTCACCGAAAAGGACGGCGGCACCGAAGTGCATCTCCACCATGAGGGCTTTGCCAACCAGGAGGAGTGCGACCAACACAATTGGGGCTGGTCGAGTTCGCTCGACTGCCTCGAGAAACTTTTCTAGGGAGAATCCGATGGCCGAGATTCAAATCTATGGTGCCGGCGGCGCGTCCTATCCGTGGACCGCGCGCCTGTGCTGCGAAGAAAAGGGCGTGGGGCACGACTTCATTCAAAGCGACTTCCGTTCCGACGCCTACCGCGCCGAACGCCACCCCTACAACAAGATGCCGGCGATGGCGCACGGCGACGTCGCGCTATTCGAGACCTCGGCAATCCTGCGCTACATCGACGCGGCGTTCGACGGCCCCGCCCTGGAGCCCGCCGACGCCGTCGGCCGCGCCCGGATGGAACAGGTCGTCAGCGCCTACAAAGCCTACATGTACGACGACTTGGTCCCCGGCTATTTGCTGAAATACCTGTTCGCCAAGGACGGTGCGGTCGATCGCGCGGCCGTCGATGCGGCGTTGCCAAGTGTCGAAAAACACATCGCCGTACTCGACGATTTGCACGCGGGCACACCCTGGTTCGTCGGCACCACCTTGACCCTCGCCGACCTCGTCGCCGGTCCGGTCCTGCTGTACCTCGACAAACGCACCCCCGAGGGCCACGACATGATCCGCGCCCGCAAGAAACTCGCCGGACTGGTCGACGCCCTGATGGCGCGGCCCAGCGTCCAGGCAACCTTGCCGCCGCCGCTCAGGGCACCGGCCGAAGCGGCATAGAGGAAATGGATATGGCCAAGGTCGCGCTATTCATCAAAAGCAAAGCCAAACCGGGCAAACGCGATGCCTTGCGGGCATTGTGGGAAAAACACCTGCGCGATCTCGCCGCGGCCAACGCGGCGCAGGAGGTCTATTTCTACTGCTACGACAACGACGATCCCGATACCTTTTGTTTGTTCGAGGTCTACAGCAGCGCCGAAGCGCTGGCGGCCAATGCCCAGGGCGAGGCCTTTGGTGCCTACATGGCGGAGGCGGGTCCGCTGCTCGACGGCTTCCCCGAGGTGCGGCAAACTACACCGGTGTGGATCAAGGACTAACGCGGCTCAGCGATTGCCGTTGGCCCACCTGATCGCCTCGGGCCAACGATCCCGAGCGCCGCCAGATCGTCGGAACCCCGGCTGCCCCCGGGTCGCAATCGGTGTCTCCACGCGCCCCTATACGGGGTTACCATGATTGCCTGGCCTTCAAATTACTTGCACAGTCAGGTAGTTATTCGATCTGTCTGATCAAAATTTGTACCGAGGATCGCGTATGTCCGGTCGTGACTACGATCTCATCGTAATAGGCTCAGGTCCCGCGGGGCACCGCGCGGCCATCCAAGCAGCCAAGATCGGTAAGCGAACCGCCATCGTCGAGCATAAAGCCGTGGTTGGCGGCGCCTGCATCAATACCGGCACGATCCCTTCGAAAACCCTGCGCGAAGCGGTCATGCATCTGTCGGGCTACAACCAGCGCGGCGTGTACGGCCAAGCCTACCGGGTGAAGCAAAAGATCTCGATGGACGATCTTTTGCATCGCACCGACCACGTCATTCGCAACGAAATCGACGTTACCCAACACCAATTGCAACGCAACAACGTCGAAGTGATCCTCGCCGCGGGTTCCTTTGTCGACCCCCATACCGTCCGCCTCAAGGATGTCGGCAACGGCGGCCACCGCGACGTCACCGCCGACAGGATCGTCATCTCGGTGGGGACGACATGCACGCGCGACGAGCACATCCCGTTCGACGGCGAACGCATCTTTATCAGCGACGATTTGCTGAGTTTGAAGAACTTGCCCAAGCGGTTGGCGGTAATCGGCGCCGGCGTGATCGGCTGCGAGTACGCGACGATCTTCGCGGCGCTCGGGGTGCGGGTGACCGTGATCGACAAACGCAAACGGCTGCTCGACTTCCTCGATTGGGAAATCACCGACGCCCTCGCCCACCACATGCGCGACAACCGCGTGACGCTGCGGCTGGGCGAAGAAGTCGCGGGGGTCGAACTCTACACAGACGACCAGGGCGAACATGTCCGCATCAAACTCGCCAGCGGCAAACAGGTCGTGTCGGAAAAAGCGCTCTATGCGATCGGCCGAACCGGCGCCACCGATGCGCTCAATTTGTCCGCCGCCGGCTTGGACGCGGACGAACGCGGCCGCATCTCGGTCAACGCCGACTTCCAAACCGCGCAACCACATATTTATGCGGTGGGCGACGTCATCGGCTTCCCGAGCCTCGCATCGACCAGCATGGAACAGGGCCGCCTCGCCTCGTGCCACGCCTTTGGCGTGCCGGCCCACAGCGTCCCCGAACTGTTTCCCTTCGGCATTTACACCATCCCCGAGATTTCGGTGGTCGGGAAGAACGAAGAGCAACTCACCGAGGAGGGCGTCTCCTACGAGGTCGGCAAGGCCTCGTACAACGAAATCGCCCGCGGCCAAATCATCGGCGACCGCACCGGCATGCTCAAACTGATCTTCAATGCCGACACCCGCAAACTGCTCGGCGTCTCGATCATCGGCGAGGGCGCCAGCGAGCTGATCCATATCGGCCAAGCGGTGCTGTCGCTCGGCGGCGATATCGACTACTTCGTGGATACGGTATTCAACTACCCGACGTTGGCGGAATGCTACAAAACCGCCGCTTTTGACGGAATCAACCGGCTCTCCTAAATCGGAGTACCATAGGGAGCACGGTAGGCCCGCAACGGTCGCCGCCCGAGGAGAGGAATGGCTGCACCCCCGAAACAGTTCGATTGGCAACGGCAACGGATTCTCCTGCTCGACCAGGACGATCAATTCCGCTTCTGGGCGCGTGGGGTGTTCAACCGTCTCGGCGCCGCCGAGGTGATCAGTACCGCGAGCGGGTTCGATGCGCTTCATGCTCTCGAACGCACCGATGCCACGCTTGGCATGATCGACCTTGAGTTCAAGGGCATGACCGCTGCGGAATTCATCCGCGACGTCAGGGCGAAACGCGCGCAACGTCTATCGGCGCTGCCGATCATTCTGATGGCGAAGACGCAAGACAAAAAATCGATCTACGAGGCGAGCCTGCAGGGGATCGAAGGCATCATCGTCAAGCCGATCGCCGAAAAGGCGATGCTGACGCGGGTCGTGGCGACGATCCTCAAACCCGAGCGAATCGTCCTCAATAGTGCGTTTGCCGGACCCGACCGCCGCGAATTGCCGCGCATCCAACCCGAAGCGCCGAACGCCGCCCCGGCCACACGCACCCGAAGCGAACCGAGAACCGCCGCCCGGCCCGCTGGGAAGGAACGCACCGTGCCCACCGGTGTGGTTCTCAAACCCCAGGGGAAAAACGCCCCGACCAGGGCCGCCGCGCCGAAGGGCGAGCCGATTGAAACGCGCGATCCCGTTGCGCCTACGGAAAAACCGGCGCCAGCGAAATTAAGCGACACCGACATCGTCGCGGCAAAGCCGAAGGCCGAGATTCGCGATTTCAAAGACGAGGTGGCGGCAACGCCCAAGAAGGAGGTCCGCGACTTCAAGGACGAGGTTGCCGATACGCCGAAAAAGGAAGTGCGCGATTTCGCCGACGAGGTCGTTCAGGCGCCCCCGAAGAAAGAACGACCCGACTGGAAGGCGGCACTGGTCCCCAAGAAGAAAGACAAGAAAAAGGAGCGCGACAGCAAGCCCTCGGTCGATATCGTCGGCATCCTCGGCGCCCATCAAGCCTGGCTCGACTCCAACGGCCAGGAAGGGGAAAAGGCGCGGTTCGAGGGCATGGATCTCTCCGGCGCCGACCTTGCGGGGGCCAATCTGGCCAACGCCAGTATGCGCGGCGTCAACCTGTCGGATAGCGATTGCAGCGGCGCGCAAATGATGTCGGCCGAGCTGCGCCGCGCGAATCTGTCGGGGGCGCGCCTCGCCGGGGCCGATCTGTCCTATGCGGCGATGCGCCACGTCGATTTGTCGTTGGCCGATCTGTCCGGCGCGGTCCTGGTCGGGGCCGACCTGGCTGGGGCGCGGCTGGCGAAAACCAACGTCAAGCAAGCCGACCTCACCCGCGCCAGCTTGCTGGGCGCCGACCTCGACAATGCCAATCTCGAAGAAGCTGGCGGCCTGACTCAATCCCAGGTCGGCAAGGCCTACGGCACCAAATCGACCAAGCTTCCGCCCGGCCTCAAGGCCGGATCGCCGGAAGAATGGTCGGAAAACCTCTAATCCCCCGACGGGGGCGCGCGGATTGACCGCCGCGTCCGACGACGACGGCCTGCCGTCGGACGCCCGGCCGTCGGTCGGGCTGTTGATGGGTTTCGTCCTCGCGGGCGTGCTGGCAATCAACGTCTATGTCCCAGCCCTGCCCGAGATCAGGCAGGTGCTGGATGCCTCGCCGACCGAAATCCAACTCACCCTGACCGTCTTCCTGGTAGCCTTCGGCCTCGCGCAGTTGGTGCTGGGACCGATGTCGGACCGCTACGGCCGCCGCCCGGTTCTGCTGTGGGGCAGCGCGCTGTTCGTCGTGGCCAACGTCGTCTGCGCCCTGGCCCTGTCGATCGAGGCGCTGTTGGTCGGCCGCGTCCTGCAAGCCTTCGGCGCCTGCGCCGGCAGCGTCGTCACCCGCGCGCTGGTGCGCGACGCCTGGGGCCGCGACCGCTCGGCCAGCATCATGGGGTTTCTGACCCTGTCGATCAGTCTGGGCGCCGCGGTGTCGCCGTTGATCGGCGGCCAGCTCGCCGCCCACTTCGGTTGGACCGCCGGGTTCTGGTTTCTCGCCGCGATCGGCGCCGTCCCGGTGGCGGTCGGCATCTTCCGGCTCCCCGAAACCAACCGCTACGTCGGCCGACCGATGAGCGTGCTGCGCATTGCCGGGGACCTGCGCCGGTTGTGCGCCTACCCGCCCTATCTCGGTTACTGCATGAGCGTGGGCGCGATGAACGGGATGTTCTTCGTCTTCCTTGGCTCCGCGCCGTTCGTGCTGATCGAACACCTCGGGATGCGGCCCGACACCTTCGGCGTCTTTATGCTGGTGATGGTGGCAGGTTCGTTGATCGGCGCCGGCATCGCGGCGCGCTACGGCGCACGGCCGTGGGGCGCGCGGTTGCTCAGTGTCGGCACGCTGTGTTCGCTGGTCGGCGGCCTGATCATCCTCGTCCTTGGAGTCGCCGGTTTGACCTCCGTACCCGGCGTGATCGCGCCGCTGTTTTTGGTCGGGCTCGGCAACGGCGGCATGATGCCGATCGCCGCCGCCCGCGCCGTTGGCCTCGCGCCCAAGCTGGCCGGCACCGCCTCGGCTGGGTTCGGCGCCATTCAACTGGCGGGTGGGGCGATCGGCACCGTTGTCGCGGGATTGCTGCCGCACGCGAGCCAGGGACCGATGGGTGCCGGCATGGTCGTCTTCGCCCTGGTCGGCCTCGCCAGCACAGCGCTGACCCGCCACCGCGCGCCCCCCACGTTCTAATGGGCCTGCCCACGGGTTGTGGATAACCCGAAAAGTTCGGACAATGCCGTCGATGCGACACTTGTCCCCGTTTTTGCCCGGATCTCGCGCATGAGCGAGAACGCGGCATTTCTTAAACGCTTGCTCGACAAGACCGGCGAAGGTCTGGCCGCCGTCCACGATGGGCGCATCCGCTTCGCCAACACCGCGCTGAACCGCCTGTTGCGGGTTGCGCCCGGCGATAGCGTGGTCGGCCAGCCCCTGCAAACCTTTATCCACCCGCGCGACCGCGCGGCGCTGGCGGTGTGGCTGTCGGCGCCCGCGCGCGGGTCCGGGGCGCGCCACACCCTGACTTTGCTGCGCGCCGACCACACCGCGTTGGACGCCGAGATCGATATCACCGACGACGCGGCGACCGAGCCCGGCGCGGCGTTGATCGTCCTGCGCGACATCTCCGACCGGCGCGCCGTCGAACGCGCGCTGCACGACAGCGAAAACAGCAAGATGGCGATGTTGCAGGCGATCCCCGATCTGGTCATCAGCCTGTCGGGCGACGGCACGATCCTGGGCTATTCGGCGGGCCGCTACTACAAGCCGCACTTCCGCGAGGACGACATCGTCGGCCGCCGGATGCAGGACCTGTTCCCCGAGCGTGTCGCCGAACCCGCTCTCGTCAACATCCGCCGCGCGCTGGCCACCGGCGAGCCGCAGTTCTTCGAATACTGGCTGCGCAACGAAGACGACGGCCGCGTCCACCACTTCGAGGTACGCATCCTCAAAAGCCAGGAGTTCGAGGCGATCGCCATCGCCCGCGACATTTCCGACCGCAAGCTGGCCGAAGAGGCGCTGGCCGACAGCGAGGCGCGCTACCGCTCGCTGGTCGAACTCTCGCCCGACGCCATCCTGGTGGTGAGCGACACCATCGAGTTCGCCAATTCGGGGGCGATGCGGCTGTTCGGCGCAACCCGGCGCAGCGAGTTGGTCGGCAAGCCGATCGCCCGTTTCCTCGACCCGGTGTACCAGGACCTCGCCCGTCAGCGGCTGAGCCAATTGCGCGACAAGGGCGGCAGCGTGCCCTTCGTCGAGGAACGCTGGCGGCGCACCGACGACACCACCTTCGTGGCCGAGGTCGCGGGACGGGCGCTGTCCTACCGCGGCAAACGCGCGATCCTGATCGTGCTGCGCGACGTGACCGAGCGCAAACGCAACCTCGAAGCGCTGCGCGAGAGCGAGGCGAAATTCCGTAACCTCGTCGAGGGCTCGCGCCAGGGCGTGTGCATCCACCGCGACTTCAAACCGCTGTTCGCCAACCAGGCCTTCGCCGACATCTTCGGCTTCGACTTTCCCGACGACGTGCTCGCCCTGGAAACGCTGCTGACGGTCTTCCTGCCCGCCGAGCGCAAGGCGGTCGCCGACAACCTCACTGCGCGCGAACGCGGCGAGCCGATGGCCAACATCTACAAGCGCCGCGCGCTGCGCCGCGACGGCTCGCGCATTTGGGTCGAGAATCAGCTGAGCGAGGTCGAGTGGGAGGGCGCGCCGGCGATCCAGCTTACCGTGCTCGACATCACCGACCGGGTCGGCGCCGAAACGATGAAGAACGACTTCATCTCCACCGTCAGTCACGAACTGCGCACGCCGCTGACCTCGATCAGCGGCGCGCTGTCGCTGATGGCGGGCGGCATGATCGGCGAGCTGCCCGACGCCGCCAAGGGCCTGGTCGACATCGCCAACCGCAACGCCGACCGCCTGGTGCGGCTGGTCAACGACATCCTGGATATCGAGCGCATCGAATCGGGCCGCATCGACATCGACTTCCGCCCGCTCGACGTGGCCGAGGTGATCGCCGCCGCAGTGGCCGAGAACCGCCCCTACGCCGACAAGTTCGGCATCGCCATCCGGGTTGCGGGCGACATGCCCGCGGCGCGGATCAGCGGCGGCGCCGACCAACTTCACCAGGTCCTGACCAACCTGCTGTCGAACGCCATCAAACATTCGCCGCTGCACGGCATGATCGACATCGGCGCGTCCCGGCAGGGCACCGGCGTGGTCTTTTCGATCACCGACCACGGCCCCGGCATCCCGCTGGAATTCCGCGGCAAGGTGTTCGACAAATTCACCCAGGCCGACGCCTCGGGCGCAAGCCAAGGCTCAGGCCTGGGCCTCTCGATCTGCAAACTGCTGATCGAAAAACACCAGGGCCACATCGGCTTCACCTCGCGCCCGGGCAACACCACCTTCCACTTCACCCTCCCCGAACTAAACCCCCCGTCCGCGCCAAGACTGGTGGCGGGCTGACAAACAAAACCCCTCTCCCGCGCGCGGGAGAGGGTGGCCGCCAAAGGCGGCCGGGCGAGGGCCCGCGCAACCGCCATCGCCCCGATGGCGTCCGCCACCGCACAACACATCACCCTCCATCACCCTGAGCTGAACCATGCCCCACCCCTCGCGCAT